>JAIXYC010000083.1 GCA_027490455.1 Sphingomonadales bacterium | reverse complement strand
CGAGAGCAAGTGCTTCGTTATCGTTTGCACCTATTGGTTATGAACCATTTCACGGCTTATTCATGCCGGGCAAAAACAATGCTTTTCAACGCACGTCGATCCTAGTTCAGCCCCTCCAATACCTCTGCCAAACAGAGATTTTGGTGGAGCTGCCGGGTACCGCCCCCGGGTCCGCTGCATCTATTGCACACCGCAATTTATCACCATAGCCGGGCGAACCCGGCACCGACCTATATAGGCGCTTTTTCGTGAATGGGAAGTGAAGGCGGTTAAAGACCCTGCATATTTCGGCTCTCTGCCGGAATATGGACCACCAGTCCGTCGAGATCGGGTGTCAGCACGATTTGACAAGACAGACGACTGGTGCGCCGCGCACCGGTAGCAAGGTCGAGCATGTCTTCCTCGTCCTCAACAGACTGCGGAAGTTTATCGAACCAAAGCTTGTCAATGATCACATGGCAGGTTGAACAGGCCATTTGCCCCTCGCACGTGCCTTCCAAAGGCTGGCCTGCGGCTTGCGCAATTTCCAGCAGGCGTTGGCCCTCGACCGCTTCCACGTCCTGGACAGTGCCATCGGCAGTGATGAACGTGACTTTGATCATAGCATTGCCTCTGCTGACCGGTTGATTGCAGCTGCGGCCATATCAATCTCTTCCGCCGTCGTATAGCGGCCAAAACCCAAACGTATGGATGATTTCGCCTGTGCGTCGGTCAGGCCAAGCGCGCGCAACACATGGCTGGGGCGTCCAGAACCACTCGCGCAGGCAGATCCGGCGGAAAAGGCGATGTTCCGACACTCCGATATCAACCGCGCGGCGTCGACGCCGTCGCGGCGAATGTTGAGATTGCCTTTGTAGCGCTCCGTCACCGAGCCGTTGATGGTCCAGTCCCCAAATGCACTGGCGGCGCGGTCCCACAAGGCAGAAACATGTATGGCATCCGCGTCCATGCGCTCTGCCGCCAATTTGGCTGCTGCGCCAAATCCAGCGCACAATGCGGGCGACAATGTGCCCGAGCGCATGCCTTGCTCCTGCCCACCACCCATCATTTGCGGCGTGAGCGCAACGCCGTCACGCACCCACAAGGCGCCAATGCCTTTTGGACCGTGGATTTTATGCGCGGATATAGCGATCATGTCGGGACCATCGGGGATCGGCATGCGTCCAAATGCCTGAACGGCGTCGCATAGAAACAGATTGCCTTTGGCGTGAGCGGCTCCCGCCAGCTCGGCGATTGGCTGGATGGTGCCAATCTCGTTATTGACCAGCATGATGGCAATTAAAGCAGGTCCACCAAAAGAACCGGACGCTAAGTCATCATGCGTTTCGGGACGAATTAAGCCCGCAATATCGACGGGGAAAGTCCGCCCACCTAGAAACTCAACAACGTCCAAAACCGCAGCATGCTCGGTCGCGGCAGCGGTGACGGGTAAGCCGCAGCCCATGATGGCCAGATTGATCGCCTCGGTCGCGCCAGAGGTAAAGATCACGCGCCCACCCGTCGGCAGCAGCGCCGCGATTTCATCGCGGGCAACCTCAACGGCCGCAGCTGCCGCCCTGCCCGCTGCATGCGCGCTATGCGGGTTGGCAAAGCCATCCTTCAGCCAAGGCTCCATCGCGGCAAATGCCTCTGGGGCCAGCGGCGTTGTGGCTTGATAATCGAGGTAGATCATGCGGCTTTGGCGCGGATGACGATATTGCGCCAGACGTCTAAAAACCGTGCGATATCGCTTTCGCTCGTATCCGCGCCAAAACTGACGCGGACGACTTCAGAAGCGGATCGTTCGTCCCAACCCATTGCGCCAAGCACATGGCTGGTTTTCAGCGTGCCTGATGAGCACGCGCTTCCGGCAGAGACCGCGATGCCCGCCATATCAAAGTTGATCAGCTGACTTGAGGCCGCAACCCCGGGCATGCGGTAGCTTCCGATGGTCGCAAGCCTACTGCTTGCTTCTGCAACCACGATGCCGCCGCTGGCCGTGATCGCGGCATCCAACACTTCGCGCAGCCGAACAGCTTTTTCCATCCACGCAAAACCAGCATCGAGCGCAGTCGCAAATCCGATCGCTGCGGGCAGGTTTTCGGTCCCGCGCCGGTACCCTTGTTCCTGCCCACCTGTCGGGGTCAGCAGACCAAGGTTGCGGACGAGCAACGCGCCCATTCCCGGCGGCCCGCCCAATTTATGCGCGGATACGCAAATCATATCAGCATCGGGCAAAGGCAACTTACCCGCGCTTTGCGAACAATCGGCAAACAATATTCCACCATTGGCGCGCACAATATCGGCGATCTCGGCCATCGGTTGAATAACACCGGTTTCGTTGTTCACGGACTGCACCGCATAGCGCGCGGAGCCTGTGATCGCATTCCGGTCAACATAACCGTCTGGACCGACGGGCAAGCGGGTCGCACCTGCCACAGCCAAGACAGCATCATGTTCAACGGCACTGGCAATCGCATCATGGCCACTCAGCGCAATCGCAATTGCCTCACTTGCGCCGCTGGTAAAAATGACTTCACCATCCCAATTCAGCGCAGTAGCAACGCGGCGCCTTGCGTTCTCCAGCGCCGCGCGGGATGCGCGGCCCTCGCTATGCGGAGAGGATGGATTGGCCCATCGCGCCATCGCGTCGGCCATCGCTTCGCGCGCCGCCGGAATGATCGGCGTCGTCGCGGCATGATCCAAATATATGCGGGCTTGGTCGGGCATAGTTTCCATGACAGTTGCGAAAATCGTCACTGCTTCTATATAGCTCTACGAAATCCTGCAAAGCCCGAACCGTCGGGCAAAGCTCGGCACCCATCTAAGAATCGAACAATAATATGCCTGCTATTGCTATTCCCGGTCCCGAAGGCCGCCTCGAAGCCCGCTTTTCTCCGCCACCGCGCCCACGTGCACCGATTGCAATGATTTTGCATCCGCACCCCCAAGCCGGCGGAACGATGAACGACCGGATTACGCAGCAGCTGTACAAAACATTTGTCGCGCGCGGATTTGGCGTGCTGCGTTTCAACTTTCGCGGTGTTGGCCGAAGCGAAGGCGAATTTGACAATGGCATCGGCGAATTGTCTGACGCTGCATCGGCGCTCGATTGGGTGCAAAGCTTCCACCCCGAAGCGTCAACGACCTGGATTGCAGGCTTCAGCTTTGGCGCATGGATTGGCATGCAGCTTTTGATGCGCCGTCCGGAAATCCGGGGTTTCATCTCGGTATCGCCGCCCGCAAACATGTATGATTTCAGCTTTTTGGCGCCTTGCCCATCATCGGGCATCATCATTCAGGGTGTGAATGACGAAGTCGTCAATCCAAACGCTGTTCAAAAGCTGGTCGATAAACTGCGCACACAGCGCCACATCACCATTCACCACGACGAAATCCCGCGCGCGAACCATTTCTTTGAAAATGAAATGGATATGCTGATGGCGTCCGTGAACAACTATCTCGATTTCCGGTTGGACCCGAACTCACCGATTAAGTGAGTTACTGCGCTTCGGTAACAAGGCTTTTGCCTTGTTGGTCGGGCACAACCCAAATCGCAACATTTGCGAAAATAACGAGAGCCGCAGCGATCATCAGCCACATTTGCTGACTTGCACCATCACGACTCCAACGTTTCCATGCGCCATAGAGAAGCAGGAACGCGGACAGCATGGCGATGGATAAAACGGCGTTTAACATTCCGCCTCTCTAAAGCCGGTGGATAAGCCGCGCAATCGGGCAAATACGGCATAGCCTTTTGCTACGCGCTGCCATAGGGGGAGCGTATTCCGACTCATGCTGCTACAGGATGTGCCATGCGTATCGCTATCGCCTCAGACCACGCTGCCCTTGCGCTGAAATCAGCGCTCGTCGAATATCTGCTGTCGGCAGGGCATGATGTGCGCGATCTCGGCCCGCATGATGAAAGCTCAGTCGACTATCCCGATTATGGCTACAAGCTCGCCGCCGCTGTTGCCGACGGCACCGCAGAACGCGGTATTGCTTTATGCGGATCAGGTATTGGTATTTCGATGGCGGTGAACCGAAATCCTGCAGCACGCGCAGCTTTGGTGTCCGAACCATTGTCAGCGCGCCTTGCGCGCGAACATAATGACGCGAATGTTATCGCGATGGGCGCGCGCCTGATTGGCATTGAAATGGCCAAGGCCTGCCTTGATGCCTTTTTAACAACGGAATTTGGCGGCGATCGCCACCAACGCCGCGTAGACAAACTATCCAACCCGAACACGACCAAGGAACCATCATGAGCAGTGCAGCCGCCAATGACATCCAAAGCTCTGGATTTTTTACGCAAAGCCTGACCGAACGCGATCCCGAAATCGCGGGCTGGATAGCGAAGGAACTGGGCCGCCAGAAGGACAAGATCGAATTGATCGCGTCGGAAAATATAACGTCGCGCGCTGTACTCGAAGCCACAGGTTCGATCCTCACCAACAAATATGCCGAAGGCTATCCGGGTAAACGCTATTATGGCGGCTGCGAATATGTCGATGAAATCGAAACCATCGCCATTGAGCGCGCGAAGCAATTGTTCGGCTGTGAATTTGCAAATGTGCAGCCCAATAGCGGCAGCCAGATGAATCAGGCGGTGTTCCTCGCGCTTCTGCAGCCCGGCGACACTTTCATGGGCTTAGATCTCAACGCAGGCGGACACCTTACCCATGGATCGCCGGTAAACATGTCCGGCAAATGGTTCAATCCAATCGGATATGGCGTCCGTCGCGATGACCATCGGATCGACATGGACGAAGTCGCGCGCATCGCCAGAGAAAGCAAACCAAAGCTCATCATCTGCGGCGGCACCGCTTATTCGCGGGGTTGGGACTGGGCGCGATTCCGTGAAATTGCGGATGAAGTCGGCGCTTACCTTCTGGCTGATATGTCGCATATCTCTGGATTGGTTGCAGGCGGCGCGCATAGCTCGCCTGTGCCGCACGCGCACGTCACGACAAGCACAACGCACAAATCGTTACGCGGGCCGCGCTCGGGCATCATATTGACCAATGACGAAGTACTGGCCAAAAAATTCAACTCGGCAATTTTCCCCGGGCTGCAGGGTGGGCCGTTGGTGCATGTGATCGCAGCAAAGGCTGTTTGCTTCGCCGATGCGATGAAGCCAGAATTCAAAAGCTACGCGGCCAATGTCGTCGAAAATGCGAAGGCACTTGCATCTTCGTTGCAGGAACAAGGACTCGACATCGTGTCAGGCGGCACCGACAACCACTCGATGCTGGTCGATCTGCGCCCCAAAGAAGCCAAGGGCAAGCATGCCGAACATGCGCTCGATCGCGCTTCGATTACGTGCAACAAAAACTCGATACCCTTCGATCCAGAAAAGCCGTTTGTTACGTCTGGTCTCCGCTTGGGCACGCCAGCTGGCACCACCCGTGGTTTTGGTCCGGCGGAATTCCGTCAGATCGGCAGGATGATCGCCGATGTCGTGGAAGGCCTTCGTCACAATGGCGAGGCTGGCGACGGTCAGATCGAAGCACGGATCAAGGACGAAGCCGAGGCACTTTGCGCACGCTTCCCAATCTACCCATCTTGAATTATATTGGTGACTTACCCATCTAATACACAGAAGGGAAATAACCATGGGATTTTGTAACGAGTGCAATGCCGAATATAGCGAAGGGATGAAGTTCTGTCCACAATGTGGCGCCAAAACGCCTGAGCAGCTTGCGGCCGAGAGCTTCCCCAACCAAGCCAAGCATTATGTCGGTGAAGCGGCTGATGAATTATGGGGCGCAACCAAAGACGCGTTCCACACGGGCAAGCATTTGGCGGATCAAGATACCGTCAAAAAAGTTGCTGGCGGTGCCGCCATCGGTGCTGCAGCCGCTGTCATTGCCCCAATCGGACTGGCAACTGGCGCATTGATTGGCGCAGGCATCGTTGCCTACCGTCACGTAAACAAGAAAAAGAATCAGGAAAAATAATTGCGCTGCCCATTTTGCGGAAACGACGATAGCCAGGTTAAGGACAGCCGTCCCACCGAAGACAATAGCGCTATTCGCAGACGGCGGCAGTGCGAAGGTTGCGGTGGTCGGTTCACGACCTTTGAACGCATTCAGTTGCGCGAGCTATCGGTGGTCAAGACCGACGGCAAGCGTGAGCCGTTTGAGCGCGAAAAGCTCGAACGCTCGCTTTCGGTCGCGTGCCGCAAGCGCCCGGTCGACCATGCCCAGATTGAAAAGCTGGCCTCTGCCATTCAGCGGCAGTTGGAAACCTTGGGTGAAAGCGAGATTGAGTCCAAGCGCATCGGCGAGTTCGTCATGGAAGGGTTAAAGGCGCTCGACAGCGTGGCCTATATTCGCTTTGCGTCGGTCTACAAAGACTTTAGCGAAGCGAAGGATTTTGAAGATTTCGCCGGGAGCGTGGTTGAAGCGGCGCAGAAATGAGTTCGCCGCCCATTATCATTCTTGTTCGTCCGCAATTGGGCGAAAACATCGGCAAAGCCGCCCGCGCCATGCTGAATTTTGGTCTGACTGAAATGCGCCTTGTCGCGCCGCGTGATGGATGGCCAAACCCAAATGCGGGCCCTGCCGCCTCTGGCGCAGACATTGTGCTCGCCAATGCACATGTTTTTTCGACGCTTGCCGACGCGACGGCGGACATCGCGCATGTCTATGCAACGACCGTGCGTAAACGTGGCGTCACTAAGCCGGTCATCACACCTGAAGCAGCAGCCAAAGAGGTTGTTGGCAATATAGGACGAAGCGCAATCTTGTTCGGTGCGGAACGCTCCGGCCTTGAAAGCGATGAAGTCAACGTTGCGCGTGCCATCATCACTGTTCCCATTAATCCCGAGTTTGGATCGCTAAATCTCGCGCAAGCGGTCATTCTGTGCGCCTATGAATGGTCAAAAACCCAATCGCTTGCCAGCCCACCCAAAACGGATTTGGAACCGCCCGCGTCACAGTTTGAACTCGACGGTCTAATCGCCCAGTTGGATGCCATGCTGGAACCGTTAAATTACTTCACGCCGATCGATCGTGCGCCCGTAACACGGCGCACCTTGCGCAACTTGCTCACAAAGCCTGCATGGAACGCATATGAAGTGAGGACCTTACGCGGAGTGCTGACGACATTGAATAGAAGGCGACCCGCCGAAGAATAGAGACTTGGTAGCAGCGACCTGGCTGCTTACACCCATGCGTCACAAGGAGCATTTCATGATTAGCACTTTAGTTTTTAGTCTTTTGTTGGTCGCATCCGACGCAGCGCCACGCGTCGCAGATGCACCCGCGCAGGAAGCTCCAAAATCGAAACCAAAGAAGATCTGCAGAACAACGGGCCTCACCGGCAGCCGCATCGCAAAAAAGCAATGCAAGACGCAAGAGCAATGGGATCAGGCAGAATCTGCGTCTGAGCTTAGTGTCAAAGGCAAGGCCGGAACCACCATGCCGCCGCAAATGGACACCGGCATCTAAACCTTAAGCGCGATTGGCATCCCACTGTTCGAGTTCGTAGGCGATGGAGGCTTCAACCAAAAGCTCCCACAAGTCGCCAACAACCTCTGCGGGAATGCCCACGTTGCGTGCGGCGTCTTTGACATTCGCCAAAACCTGTTGCTTGCGCCCTTCGTCCCGTACCGCACTGCGTTCGGTTTTGATACGCGCTGCGGCATCCATATAGCCAAAACGTTGCGCCAGCAGATTGACTATCTGCGCATCGACGGCGTCAACGCCCGCCCGCACTTCAATCATGTTCCTGCAACTCTCGGGATTTTTTGGGCTATCAGTGCTGCTCATGGCAGCGCCTTTACGGTTGGGCGTGCCTAAAGTCGAGCCAGATGTTGACATCTGGCCGATCTGCAGCCATAGGCGCCGCTTCGCAATCGACCCTGCATTCCGGTGAAGCAGGTGTCCGGCACATGCATATGTGTCGCGCGGGACCGGAGACAACGTAGTTAGCAATTGGAGTCTTTAAATGACGAAGCGTACAAGCTCGAAGTATAAACTTGACCGCCGCATGGGTGAAAACATCTGGGGCCGTCCAAAATCACCTGTAAACAAGCGTGAATATGGCCCTGGTCAGCATGGCCAGCGCCGTAAAGGCAAACTTTCCGATTATGGTATTCAGCTGCGCGCCAAGCAAAAGCTTAAGGGCTATTATGGCGACGTAACTGAAAAGCAGTTCAAGCGTGCTTATCAGGAAGCCAGCAACATGAAGGGCGATACCTCGCAGAACCTTATCGGTCTGCTCGAGCGTCGTTTGGACATGGTTGTATACCGCGCCAAGTTCGCCCCAACCATTTTCGCCGCACGCCAGATCGTTAGCCATGGCCACATTCGCGTCAACGGCGTGAAGTGCAACATCGCAAGCCGTCAGGTTGCAGTCGGTGACGTCATCAGCCTCGGCAACAAGGCCAAGGAAATGGCTTTGGTTATCGAAGCGCAAGGCCTCGCCGAGCGTGACATTCCAGAATATGTCTCTGTAGACGGCAATGACAAGGTCACCTTCGCGCGTATCCCAACGCTCGACGAAGTGCCCTACCCCGTTAAGATGGAACCAAATTTGGTCGTCGAATTCTATTCGCGTTAATCTTACAAACAATCTTACGAAAAAGGCGGTCCTTGTGGCCGCCTTTTTTGTTTGAGCCTGACCGGCGGGTCTGGCAGAAGGCGCGCAATAATCTTTCCCCTTAGGAGAATTTCATGCGCCTGCTGTCTCTGGCCCTTGTATCTGTTCTGGCTCTCACGACCGCGTGTCAAAAGGATGCGTCGCTGGACGTCGCGATAGGCGCCCTGCCGCAAGTCGAAGTCCCCGCGCTTTCCGAAGCGACCATGAAGGACGTGACACGCGAATTGTCACTCGACAGCTATGAAGGCCGCGCACCGGGCTCCGTCGGCGAAGAGAAAACCGTCGCTTATCTGATATCCAAATATAAAGCGGCAGGACTTGAACCCGGCAATAACGGCAGCTGGACGCAGGATGTGCCGCTGATCGAAATCACCGCGAAAAATGTGTCGGCGCTCACAATTGCCGACCGCAGCGGCAAGGCCATGTCATTTGCCTATGGCAATGAATATGTCATCGGCAGTTACCGCGAGACACCCAAAACCGATATCAAGCAAAGCGAAATGGTATTTGTCGGTCACGGCATTGTCGCCCCTGAAAAGGGCTGGAATGATTATGCCGGCGTCGATGTTAAGGGCAAAACCGTCGTCGTTATGATCAACGACCCCGATTTCGTGAATGAAGGTCTTGATGGCCCGTTCGGTGGCAAGGCCATGACCTATTACGGACGCTGGACATATAAATTTGAAGAAGCCGCGCGTCAGGGTGCTGCTGCCGTTTTGATCATCCACGACACGGCCCCCGCGGCATATGGCTGGAATGTCGTCAACTCCAGTTGGACAGGCACGCAATTCCTGGCGCAGTCAAAGGATGGCGGAAAGAGCCAAACCCAAGCCAATGGCTGGATCCAGAAATCCGTAGCGAAGGAAATTTTTGCCGCCGCTGGTCAGAATCTCGACAAGCAAATGGCCGCGGCCAAGCAAAAAGGCTTTAAGGCGGTTCCGCTGAACCTGACCGCATCGATGAACTTCGAAAATGACATCGCGCGCAAGGCGAGCAAGAATGTCATTGGCGTCATCAAAGGCACCAAGCGCCCTGACGAATATGTGCTGTACACGGCGCATTGGGACCATCTCGGTCGGTGCACGGCCGCCGCGGACGGCGACGACATTTGCAACGGTGCAGTCGACAACGCCACAGGCACGGCGGCTTTGGTCGCATTGGCAGAAGGCTTTGCAAAAGCCGGCGCGCCGGAGCGTTCGGTCGTGTTCCTTGCGGTGACTGCGGAAGAAAGCGGCCTGCTTGGTTCGAAATTCTACGCCGAGAACCCCGTCTTCCCGCTTTCGCAAACCGTGGGCGGCGTAAACATGGATGCGTTCTCAATGTCTGGCCCCGCAAAGAATTTGACCGTGATCGGCAAGGGCAAATCGCAGCTTGATGTCTATCTTGAGGCTGCGGCAAAGTCCGAAGGACGAACACCTGAAATGGAACCGACACCGGAAAAGGGCTTCTACTATCGCTCTGACCATTTCAGCTTTGCAAAGCTTGGCGTGCCGATGGTGTATTTTGAAGGTGGAGACGATTTGGTCACGGGCGGTAAGGCGGCTGCAAAAGCCGCAGCGGAAGATTATGAAAAGAACCGTTACCACGCACCCGGCGACGAATTTGACGAAAAATGGGATTGGTCCGGCGTCATGTCCGACCTGAAACTTTATTATCGTGTTGGCCGGATGTTGGCGATGACCGACGCATGGCCAAACTGGAACGACGGCGACGAATTCCGCGCTGTCCGCGACAAGAGCCGCAGCGGGAAATAAGCCAATGACCTTCCGTATGCCCGCCGAATGGGCACCCCATGAAGCCGTCTGGATTGGCTTTCCCAGTTCTGCGGAATATTGGGGTGCGCCGCTCCAACGCGCGCAGCAGCAGATGGCCGCCTTTGCCAACGCGGTGCACGCATCGGGCAAGGGTGAACGGGTGCATGTGATTGCCGGCAATGCAGAGGCCATGGCCGTCGCCCAAGGGCTACTTGACGCTGGCGTCCATGTCGAGCTGCGCCACATCGGCGATGTGTGGTTGCGTGACACAGGCTGCATCATCGTAAAAGATGGCGATCGGCGGATTGGCCGTAGTTTCGGTTTCAATGGTTGGGGAAACCGGTTCGACTATCCCGGCGATAAAAGCATTGGCCATGAATTGGCGGCGGATTTCGGTTTTGAAATTGCACAGGCGGATTGGATATTGGAGGGCGGATCGATTGATGTCGACGGTGAAGGCCTCGCCGCAACGACCGTCGATTGCCTGTTAAACCCGAACCGCAACCCGGCGCTTGATAAAGCCGCGATTGAAGACCGGCTGCGCGCTGATTTGGGGATCGAACGGTTACTTTGGCTGGGCGACGGCCTCGCCAACGACCATACCGACGGCCATATTGATAATCTGGCGCGCTTTGTTGGTCCGAACCATATTGTGGTTCCCAGCAGCGCCGGACCCGGCGATCCAAACCAAGCTGTCTTTGAAGATGCCCGCGCGCGCGCAGAAGCGTTCGGATGCAAAGTGACGCTGATGCCCTCGGTTGGCCGTTTTGAACAAGACGGGGAAATCGTGCCGGCAAGTTATATGAATTTCTACATCGGCAACCGCGCTGTCGTCGTACCGATTTATGGCAGCGTGAACGATGATGCCGCAATCGAAGTGTTGGCAAACATCTACCCCGAACGCGACGTTATCGGCGTCATGGCGGATGCGGTATTAACCGGCGGCGGAAGCTTTCATTGTTCCAGCCAACAAGTACCTATTTGACGCTATTGGATATCAACGCGAAACATTGCATATTCCAAGAACAACCAACTAAGAGGACGCCCCATATGAAAAAGACTTTTCTAATTGCCCTCGCCGCCACTGCGCTTGCAGCACCCGCTTATGCTGACCACCACGGCATGAGCAAAGCCGAGCATCACACAATACATAAGGAACATAGCGAGCGGCTTGCAAAAATCCTCGCCGACCCGGCGCGCGGTGCAGATGCCAAGCGCGATCAATATCGCCACCCTGCCGAAACGTTCGAATTCTTCCGTTTGCACCCTGACCACGTCATTGGCGAATATGCGCCGGGTGGCGCATGGGTTTCGCGTATCCTTGGTCGTTATGTGAACGAAAAAGGCAAATATACCGGCCTGTATTTCGGCACAAAAAGCCATTTCAGCGATCAACAGAAAGCCGGCATCGCGGCGAACATTGCAAAGTTCCCTGCCGATGTCGCTGCGGTATCCGGACGTCCGGCGACAGATTTCAACGCGTTTTCGCTCAGCGAAGTTCCAGAGGGCGCAAAGGGGTCGTTTGACCGCATAATTGTGATGCGCATGCTGCACAATATGATGAACTGGAACATCGCAGATTCCGAAATCAAGGCGATGCGCGACCTGTTGAAGGACGATGGCTTGCTGGGAATCGAACAACATCGCGCCAAGGCAGACGCGCCGTTCAGCTACACCAATGGCACCAAAGGCTATATGCGTGAGGCCGATATCATCAAGTTCATGGAAGTGAACGGATTTGAGTTGGTCGCAAAGAGCGAAATCAACGCCAATCCAAAGGACAGTGCAAATTGGCCCGATGGTGTTTGGACGCTTCCGCCAGCGTTGCGTTTGAAAGACGTCGACCGTGCAAAGTACGAAGCCATCGGTGAAACCGACCGCATGACATTGTTGTTCAAAAAACGGCCCTGATTGTTGGATCAGTGTTGCCCAGCCAGCTGATGCCCCTCCTAATGCCGTGGATTTTGCGGTTGGGGCATCGCTTGTGGCGCGTACTGACCGCTGGCATAGCCACGACAATATTATTGTATCTGGTAACAATCGTGATTGCAGCGCGTTTCGGCGTCCGGCTATAGACGCGGCATGACCCGAAATATCAACGTTGCCGCGTTGCAACTGCCCCTGTCGGCAAGCGAAGCCGAAAATATCGATGCCGTATGTGACCTCGTGTCACAGGCCGCAGAGCAAGGCGCGCAAATCATTCTGCCGCCTGAACTGTTTTCAGGCCCCTATTTCTGCAAAACGCAGGAAGAAGAACATTTCGCGCTCGCGCGGCCAACGCGTGAGCATCCATCCGTTATCGCCATGGCGAAACTTGCCAAACAGCTTGGCGTTGCCATTCCTACAAGCTTCTTCGAACGTGATGGCGCGCATTTCTATAACAGCGTCGCGATGATTGCTCCAGATGGCGAAATCATCGGCATCTATCGCAAAAGCCATATTCCCGACGGCCCGGGCTATCAGGAGAAATATTATTTTCGCCCTGGAAACACCGGGTTCAAAGTTTGGGAAGTCTTTGGCACGCAAATCGGCGTCGGCATCTGCTGGGACCAATGGTATCCCGAATGCGCACGGGCAATGGCATTGATGGGCGCTGAGCTGCTTTTCTATCCCACCGCCATTGGCGCAGAGCCACAGGATGCAACGTTGGATACACGGCACATGTGGCGCCGGGCAATGGTGGGCCACGCAGTATCAAACTGCATGCCCATCATCGCCGCAAACCGTATCGGTGCGGAAGTCGACCATGGCGGTCTCGCGCAAAAATTCTATGGCACCAGTTTCATCGCGAACGAATGGGGCGATGTCGTCTGCGATTTGGATGATGCTGAAACCGGCATATTGGTTGCAACATTCGATCTGGATCAAGCCCGCGCCCACCGCGCCAGCATGGGCTTCTTCCGCGACCGGCGCCCGCAATTGTACAGCCGGCTTGCAGAGGATATCTAAGCTGTCACATCTCTACCTCATCGGCATTGGCTCTAATCAGCCACATGCAATCATTGGCGCGCCAAACAAGATCATCGTGCAAGCGGTCGCCGCGTTGGAAATGGACGATATCGACGTCTTCGCGCATTCGGCGACGATCCAATCCAGCCCCATGGGGCCCTCCTCACGGCAGTTCGCAAATGCCGCGGCGGTTGTTTCCACCGAACTTGAGCCCCCTGCTCTGCTGACGCGCCTGCAAGAGATTGAGCACCATTTCGGTCGCGTACGGCGCGGCCAAAGCTGGCGGGCACGTGTGCTCGACCTGGATATCCTATTGTGGTCCGGCGGCGCATGGGCGGACAGCAATCCGGCCTTGGCCATTCCCCATCCCGGCCTGCGCTCGCGGGGATTTGTCCTAACCCCTGCAGCCATGATTGCCCCCGATTGGCGTGAGCCGCTCACGGGCCTGACCATAAGGCAGCTACAATCGCGATTTAACCGACCAAAGGCGCTTGACCGCACAAGTTCCCGCCATTAGGGGGAGCGCTCTCGCACGGACCAATTCGCGGTCCGCTAGGGGGCCCTTAGCTCAGTCGGTAGAGCAACTGACTTTTAATCAGTAGGTCGCTGGTTCGAACCCAGCAGGGCTCACCATATATTTCAATGGTTTATCCAAATTTTCCGGTTTACTCATTGTCAATATGGTGGCGCTTGCCATCACGTTGGCATCAGACACGCGCAACACCGTCAGGCGCATGGTAGCGCGATGTCGAGAGGGTGCTTTGAAGCATCGCGGCTTCCTCTCGATTGCGCCAATCCTACTGTCGATGCGGCAGCTTGCAAACGCCTCCCACCGCTAACTTATCGAGGCATCGGCTACGCCTGCTTTCCAAAGCTGCGATACGCAAGGCCCAGCAGCCCAATCATAGCTGCTTCAATAATCATTGGTGGAACTGTGGTCGGCGCGGTCCCGTCCAATGCGATGCTCACGAAGCGGCCGAGCAGTGCAAATGTCAGCAGCATCAGCGGCACCAACAAAGGCGTGCGGTCTGCGCGCCAGGCACCGATGAGCGAAAAGATAGCGCCGGTGAGGAAGAACGCCGGAAAGTCGGCACGCATCGTCGCCATTCCTTGCGTCCCCAACGGAGAAAGCGCAAATTCGGCTGCCATTTTCGACGGATTGAACAGAAAGCCCAAACCAATCACGAAGTTTAACAGTCCGACCATTCCAACAAGAATTTGCATTGCTCTTTTCATGTTTTGAACTCCCCAAAGTTAGCGAAGGTGTCGCGTGACGCGTTGCCTTGCCATAATATGACATTGATAATGTCATTATGTTGCGCCAAACAGAATGGCAAGTCCAATGGGAATAAACGGTTATGCGCACAAACCACAAGATAATGTTGGGGTCTGGATGAGCGGATATCTGCACAGTCCGTGGCCCGCGGAGGATGGTGGGCCGATGCGTTTGCAGGCTTTGCCGCCGCAGTGCCGCCTTGCGCTTGACGATGAGATCGCGCCCCGCTGCACCGCGCGCAAAACCAGCATGACGACGATGACCGTGTTGGGTGCGCCTGGCGAGGTCTACTTGCTGACGCACAGCGCAATTCGGTCTAGATTTGGGCTCCCAACGGCAGCGCGGGTCGAACGCATTGATCCTGAGACACTGAAACCGCTTGCGCGATCGCCAAAGCTTCCGGGCGGACCGATGTGGCCGGGCGGAATGGCGATCCATGCCAATGGTGACATCATTGTCGTCTACGGTCGCTGGATCCACCGCCTTGATCGCGAATGCCGGATCATGGCAGCACGCCAATTGCCGGAGCCTCTCGCCTATAACAGCTTCGTCGTGCTGGATAATGGATTGATCGTCACCAAGCAGATTTCCGACCGCGTGCCGGCAAGGCTGTCGGTGCTCGATCCGGTGTCGTTGCGACCCGTAACCGAAGCTGTGCAATGTCCAGAGCCATCCATTGCCCGCCTGAGCGCGGTCGGCGGAACAGTTTATGTGGTCGGGACCGCATCAATTATGCGCTTTCACTGGAATGGCAAAACCCTCGTTCGCGACGCTGATTGGCGACATGCCTATCTTTCGGATAGCACCAACAGCTATGGCTGGGATGCCGTGATTGATGGGGAGAATGCGTGGTTCATGGATAATGGCAGACACCGTTACGCGATCAACATGATTGGCCGCGGGGTCAACCCGGGCGCCAATCGCCTGATCCGCGTGTCACTCGCCAACAGCGCCGATGCCGAAGCCCATGAAATCTGCGGACGCCCGGGCGGCAGCATCACCAATCCCCCGCTGGTCGATCCGTCGCGCAAGATTGTGATTGGCTATGATTCCGCAAACAGGCACATGACGGCCTGGCGCTATGGTGAAGGCGGGATGGAGATGCTGTGGCAGCGCACGCCGATTGGCTGTGCCAGCCATATGTTGCTTGATACTGACCGAGGGCTAATCGTCACCAATGACTATGACCGCCGAACCGAAGCGGTCATCATTCTAGACATTGAGACAGGCGACATGCGCGCGCGGGCGGTCGTCGGTGGAATAACGCAAGGCGTCGTCTTTCCATCTCCCGGTTGGAACAACGACATTTACTGGTGCTCAATGGGGCGCGTCGCGCGGATCTATTGGCCGCAGGCGAATAGGCCCCACGCGTCGCACGCGCCTGTCGCATCAGGCATAAGCTAGACGTTCACGCTGGCAGACTAAGGCAGTTTCTCGAACGTCAGCCCCGCATGCGCCTCAAGCCGTTTGATCAGCTTATCGCCCAAAATCGTTGCTGGCGTCCAAAAGCCGCCCGGAACATCCGCAGCCACGTCTTTGGCAAGGCAGGCAGCAGCCTGAGACAGCATCTTTGCCGTTGATCCATAGCCTGGATCTCTATCTCCCGTGACGCGGCAACGGATCGTTTCGCCCTTGGCCGTTGACCCGAGGAAAACAATGTCAAAATTTCCTGCAAGCTGCGCTTTTTCGCTTGGCCCCTCACCCGGCTTGGGCAACACAAGAGTTTCCAGCAGCCAGCGGATTGGGGGCACGGCCAGACCGATCATAAGGGCATTGGCGCCCCAATGCGCCGCGCGCGCCTTTTGCTTGCCGGAACCGCCCTGCCCCGTCACCACGGCTTCCTCATATTTGAATTCAATGCCATAGCTGTTGTGGCTGAGGGCGTTTGACCGGTGCACAACCCGTGTGTTGATACCCGCCATGATAAACGGCGCAATCCAACCGCCAAAGACATTATCATATGCGATCTGCACATCGGGCTGCGCGATAGTGAACCCATGATTTTGTGGGCAAAGGCTGTACGGGTCTTTGAGTTCGCGCCGCAGATCGGCGTCGTTCACCGCTTCTTTGACCATGTTGATCATGCTTGCGATGGTGCCGCCGGACGCGCCGCCTTTCATGCTGACAACCCGCATGTTTATCCGGTCACAACTATGCCCAAATTGTTCCAATGCGCCGCGTTGCAGGAAGTGGACGCCCAGATCGGACGGGATGCTGTCAAAGCCACAGCAATGCACAATCCGCGCACCGCTTTTGATTGCGTCAACTTCATGCCGCAATTGCATTTTGCGGATCCACTGCGGCTCGCCTGTTAAATCGCAATAATGGGTCCCCGTGGTGGCGCAGACCTGAACGAGCAAGTCACCATATAGCGCATAGGGGCCGACCGTTGACATGACGACAGTGGTCTGCGCACACATTTGCTTCAGCGCATCTTCATCCGCAGCGTCAGCAACGATAATCTCTATGCCCGACAGTCCAATAGTATCGCGGACCTGCTGAAGCTTGCTGAGCGAACGTCCTGCGATGGCCCATTTAACCGATCCATCGGCGAACTGCTCTTGCATGTAACGCACGATGATCTGGCCCACAAAGCTGGTGGCGCCATATACGATGACATCAAATTTTTTATCAGCCATTTTAATTCCCTCCGCGCAAAGCAATTTTGGATAATTGCCCATCATCGATAATGTTAGACGCCCGCTGCGCCCATTGGCGCAGGATTGGGCGCTCTGTCAAACATCTCGG
>JAIXYC010000091.1 GCA_027490455.1 Sphingomonadales bacterium | reverse complement strand
GTATCCGCACGGATTTGACCAATTACGGCGCGGCTGCGCTCGATGTGACTGAAGTGATGACGGCCTGCCTGCCGGTGCCCGAGCATATGACCGAGATTATCGGATTTACCGGCCGCTGGACTCAGGAATTTACCCAAGATCGGGTGCAGCGCAGCGCGGGAACATGTTTGCGGGAAAATCGCAGCGGCCGTACCTCGCATTTCAGTTACCCCGCGATGCTTTTGGCGACGTCCAGTACGAACGAAACTGCGGGTGAAGCTTATGGCTTTCATCTGGCGTGGAGCGGGAACCATCGCCTGCGTGTGGACACGCTGACCGATGGACGCGTGTTGACCAGCCTTGGTGCGCTGCTGTTGCCGGGCGAGGTTCGGCTGGCACCGGGTGAAACCTTTGCGAGTCCCGAAATTGTTGCGGCATATAGCGCCGACGGGTTGAGCGCGCTGAGCCGCAAATTCCACCAACATGTGCGCACAAAATTGCTGCGACCAGCGATGCGCTTTAAGCCGCGGCCTGTGCATTATAACACGTGGGAAGCGGTGTATTTCGACCATGATGTTGATAAGCTGAAAGAACTGGCAACTCGCGCTGCGGACATTGGCGTCGAACGCTTTGTCCTCGATGACGGCTGGTTCGGCAGCAGACGGCATGACCGCGCCGGGCTGGGTGATTGGACTGTGTCCGCCGATGTGTACCCCGACGGCCTAAAGCCCTTGGTGGATCATGTGACATCGTTAGGCATGGAATTCGGGCTTTGGTTTGAACCCGAAATGGTCAACCCCGACAGCGACCTGTACCGCGCACATCCCGATTGGGTGCTCGGTGTGGAGGGCATAGATCAAGTCCCATTCCGGTCGCAACTTGCGCTGGACATCAGCCGCACCGAAGTCGCGGACTATATATTCCACGCCATCGATGCGGTCCTGCGCGACCACGATATAAGCTACATCAAATGGGATATGAACCGCGACCTAAGCCATCCGGGTGGTGCATCGGGCACCGCAAATGCGTTCGCACAGGTAACCGCGCTTTACGCGCTGCTGGATCGCGTGCGCGTCGCGCATCCCGATGTCGAAATTGAAAGCTGTTCATCGGGTGGCGCGCGTGCCGATATGGGGGTGCTGGCGCATAGTGACCGCGTCTGGACCTCCGACAGCAATGACGCCCTTGACCGGCAATATATCCAACGCGGCGCAAGCTTTTTCCTGCCGCCCGAAGTGATGGGCTGCCATGTCGGACCAGCGCGATGCCATGTGAGTGGACGCAGGCTGTCGATGGACATGCGCGCCGCGACCGCATTGATGGGGCATATGGGGCTTGAGCTAAACCTGTTGACCGAACGGCAGGGTGACCTCGACACGCTAAAGTCTGCCATCGCCTTGCATAAGCGCCACCGTGCGTTGCTGCATGATGGCGACTTGGTCCGGCTGGATACGGCACCTCAGATAATGGCAAGCGGCGTGATCGCGCGTGACCGTTCCGAGGCTTTGTATTCGGTCGCTTATGTCTTGAGCGATCCGCAGGTTTTGCCTGAACGCGTGCGGTTTGCGGGTTTGGACCCAGACCGAAATTATCTGGTCAAGCTGATCTGGCCGACAATCTGGCAAGCCATTAAGGGGCCATCGGCAATCGAGAAGCTTGGGCTAAATCAGGACGGCGCGACGTTGAGCGGTGCCGCGTTGATGCACGGCGGGCTTCAATTGCCCCACGCGCATCCCGAAACCTGTTTGCTGTTTTACGTCGAGGCCATCTGAAGCGTGCCGATAGTTTCGCGGGCTTGCGATAGGTCGGCGACGAAGTTGCGGCGTTTGCGTGCTGCGGCCTTGAACTTTCGCTGATACATGCGGTTTACATCGCACCTGCCACTGCCCATATTTTGATCCAGAAAAGGACAGCCGACATCTCCCGAACCGCCGCCCAACATTGGATAGAGCCGCATGCGCATGGCATCTATGTGAAGCCTGCAGACATGTGGATTGACCCGTCGCGTCCTGCCGCGCGCGCGCTTGTCACCCATGGCCATGCGGACCACGCACGCAGCGGTCACGGCGCGGTATGGGCGACGCCTGAAACGCTTGCGATCATGGCGCTGCGATATGGCACCGAAATGGGCACGCCGGTGCCTTATGGCGAGGGGTTCGAACATGGCGGCGTGAAAATAAGCTTCCACCCCGCGGGTCATGTGCTTGGATCGGCGCAAATTTTGCTTGAACATGCCGGCGAGCGGGTTGTGGTGACCGGCGATTATAAGCGGCGTTTTGACCCGACATGCACGCCGTTTGAACCCGTTGCCTGCGATGTTTTGATCACCGAAGCCACCTTTGGCCTTCCCGTATTCACCCATCCTCCGATTGAGGACGAGATCGCCAAATTGCTCGCCGCCCGCGCGGCCAATGTCGACGGCTGCATTGTTGTGGGTGCCTATGCGCTGGGTAAGGCGCAGCGTGTCATCGCTGAGCTGCGCAGAGCGGGTTATGATGCGCCGATATATATCCATGGCGCGATGCAGAAAATGTGCGACCTATACGCCGCGCACAATGTGCCGCTCGGCGAACTGATCATGGCAACGGGCCTTGCCAAATCTGAATTGAAAGGCGCGATTGTTATCGCACCGCCCTCCGCGCTGAATGACCGTTGGGCACAGCGCCTGCCGGAACCCATAACCGCGATGGCATCGGGGTGGATGCGGGTGCGGCAGCGCGCACGACAACGCAATGTCGAACTGCCTTTGGTCATTTCGGACCATGCCGACTGGACCGAATTGACCGATACGCTGCTTGAGCTGCGTCCCTCAGAAACCTGGATCACCCATGGCCGCACCGATGCACTTGGCCGTTGGTGTGAACTGCACCAGTTGAAGGCGCGCGCGCTTGATCTGGTTGGCCGCGAAGATGAGGACGAGGGCTGATGCAAACTTTTGCCGCGCTCATCGATGGCTTGATCTACACGCGGTCACGCGATTTGAAGATCCGGCTGATCGCCGATTATCTGCGTATAACGCCTGACCCCGATCGCGGTTGGGCTTTGGCGGCACTTGCCGGAACGCTGAACATTGCCACCGTCAAATCGGCGGCCATTCGCGCAATGGCCGAGGAACGTTTCGACCCCATGCTGTTCCGCATGAGCCGCGATTATGTTGGCGATACCGCCGAAACTGTCGCGCTGATGTGGCCAGACAAGAGCGGCGGCGATGTCGCACCGACCGTGTCCGAAGTCATTGATCTTTTGAACAGCACCAGCCGCGCGCGCGCTCCTGTGGTGTTGGCGGAATTGATGGACCGTTTGGATGCAAATGGCCGTTATGCGCTGCTGAAGCTTGCAACGGGCGGCATGCGGGTTGGGATATCTGCGCGTCTTGCCAAGACCGCTTTCGGGCAAGCTTTTGGCGTGTCCGTCGATGATGTCGAGGAGGTGTGGCACGCGCTTCGCCCGCCATATGCCGAGCTTTTCGCTTGGGGGGAAGGACGGACCGAACGACCCGATCCCGCCGACAGCGCGTTTTTCCGCCCCTTCATGCTCGCCCACCCGCTTGAGGATGGTAGCGTGCATCTTGATGAATTTGTGGCCGAGTGGAAATGGGACGGCATCCGTATCCAAATTGCGTCGACTGGTGGCGAAACGCGCTTGTTCAGCCGTGGCGGCGACGAGGTGACGGGGTCGTTTCCCGAAATAGCCGCAGCGTTCAATGCTATTGGCGTGGTCGACGGCGAATTGCTGGTGCGCGGCGATGTGCAGGGCGGCGAGGCCGCAAGCTTCAATGCGTTGCAGCAACGCTTGGGCCGCAAGAATGTCACGGCGGCCATGCAGGCGGAGTATCCGGTGTTTGTCCGCCTGTACGACATATTGTTCGACGGTGTGGAAGATGTGCGCAGCCAGCCATGGACCGCGCGGCGTGACCGGTTGGAACGGTTCACGGCCAATCTGGACCCTGTGCGGTTTGATGTATCCGCTGTCATTGATGCACGCGATTTTGACCATCTGGCCGAGATCCGTGCGGCCGCACGTGAGGCGGCGATTGAGGGCGTGATGCTTAAGCGGCGCGATTCGTCCTATCTGGCGGGGCGTAAGGTCGGGCTGTGGTACAAATGGAAACGCGAGCCGCTCGTGGCCGATTGCGTGATGATGTATGCGCAGCGGGGCAGCGGAAAGCGCTCCTCATATTATTCGGATTACACCTTTGGTTGCTGGACCGAAGATGGCAATTTGTTGCCAGTTGGAAAGGCCTATTCCGGGTTCAGCGACGAAGAACTGAAATGGCTCGACCGCTTTGTCCGCAATAACACCGTCGCCCGTTTCGGTCCGGTCCGCGAAGTGGAAAAGTCGCTGGTGCTTGAGGTCGCGTTTGACGCTGTGCACGAATCCAAGCGGCACAAATCAGGCGTGGCCATGCGGTTCCCGCGTATCTCGCGTTTGCGCAGGGACAAACCGGCTGAAGAGGCGGACACCATATCCGCCTTGCGCGCGATGTTCGATTAGAGAAACGCTTTTACGTCCGCCATGAAGCGGTCAAATTGGTCATGGTGCAGCCAATGGCCGGCATTTTCATATTCAACGACCTTTGCCGTCGGGAAATGCGCGATGCGTCCGTCTTTTTCGGGGTTTGACGCCCAACTATCGGCACCATACATCATCAACATCGGGCAGGTGATCGACTCCCAGATGGCGAGCAAATCTTCGCGTGGCATGTCGAATATTGCCCAGATGTTGAGGTAATTGTCGAACTTCCAGCTCCAGCTGCCATCTTCGTTCCGGCTGATGCCGTGCACGGTCAGATGGCGCGCCTGCTCGTCGGTCAAATAGCTGTTTTCAGCCTTCATCCGCTCATAAGCCGCTTCAATATTGGGATAGCGTTTCGGTGTACGACCGGCTGCATTGCGCTTATCCTCAATCCACTGCCGGAAACGATTTTGTATGCCAATCGCATCACGTTCCGCCTGCATTTTGGGGGAAAGGCCAAGCCCTTCAATATTCACCATCTTGCGGACATTTTCGGGGTAAAGCCCGGCATAACGCGTGGCGATATTGCCGCCCATTGAGTGCGCAATGATGCTGACGGGGGCAAGGTTCAGCTGGTGAATCAGCTGCGCCAGATCGTACACAAAGGCAGACATTTCGTAATTGCCGTCGGGTGACCACGCGCTGTCGCCATGGCCGCGCAGGTCGGGTGCAATAATGTGCCAATCGTGGCGCAGTTCTTCGGCCACCCAGTCCCAGCTGCGTGCATGGTCGCGGCCGCCATGGACCAAAAGCAATGGCGGCGCATCGGGATTGCCCCAATCGACGTAATTCAGCCGAAGGCGTTGCGAAATAAAGCTGTTCGTGATGGGGCCATGTAAAGTCATTCCGCAGCCAGTAATTGTTCGGCACCACCAAGGTCAACCGATACCAACCGGCTGATGCCCTGTTCGACCATGGTGACACCAAATAGACGGTGCATTCGGCTCATCGTGACGGCGTTATGTGTGACGATCAGGTAGCGTGTGTCGGTTTCGCGCGTCATCGCTTCCAACAAATCGCAGAAGCGTTCGATATTCGCATCGTCCAGCGGGGCGTCAACTTCATCAAGCACACATATCGGCGCTGGGTTTGTGAGGAACAATCCAAAGATGAGCGCGACCGCCGTCAGCGCCTGCTCTCCGCCCGACAATAGTGTCAGTGACTGAAGCTTTTTGCCCGGCGGTTGCGCGAATATCTCAAGCCCTGCCTCAAGCGGGTCTTCGCTGTCGATCAAGGCCAGATGCGCTTGGCCGCCGTTGAACAGCGTTGCGAAGAGCCGGCGGAAATGTCCATCGACTGCCTGAAAGGCCGCGAGCAAGCGCGCTCTGCCTTCACGGTTTAAGCTACCGATGGAACCGCGCAGGCGGTTAATCGCGATTGTCAGTTCTTCACTTTCTGCCGCGCCAGCGCCTTGCTGGGCCTCAAGCTCAGCGAGTTCATCGGCAGCGATCAAATTTACCGGTCCAATGCGCTCGCGCTCATTCTGCAGCCGGTCAAGCCGTGCGGATTCCACCGACGCATCTTCCATTGCATGTTCATCGAACCCGAGCTTTTCCGGGAGCACCGGCGGCGGGCATTCAAAACGCTCGCCCGATATCCGTCCCATTTCGACGCGGCGATGTTCCTGATTTTCCGCGCGTGCTTCGGCACCAGCGCGTGCTTCGCGGGCGACGGAAAGGGCTTCTGCGGCGGTCGCGAGCTCGCTTTCCAGCTCCCTGAGCGTTTTTTCGCAGGCGCTTTCTGTGACTTGCAGGCTATTCAGTTTTTCGGCCAGCTGTTCTTTGTCCGCGCGCAGGCTTGCGATCTCGCGTGCCAGAATATCGGGCCGCCCCTCCATTGCCTCTTGCTCAGCAGCAATATCTGCGCTGCGCTTGTTCATGTCGGCGATCCGGCGTTCCGCCTCGCCAGCGCGTTCCTGCCATCCCCGGATTTCGGCCAGCGCGACCGCACGTCGTTCGCGCGTGTGGGCAATACGCTGTTCCAGTGATGACAAATCCGCCTGATTGCGGGCAAGCAGCTCGCGCGCCGCTTCGTTCGCGATGACGAGTTTCTGGACAAGACCCGCATGATGCGTGCCATCTGGCAACGCGGCACGGGCGGCTTCTGCTGCGGCTTGTTCGGACTTTGCCTCGGCAAGCTCTTGTTCGCTGGCCGCCATACGGTCCAGCAACGCGGCCTTTGCCGATTTAAGACGGGCCAGCGCATCTTCGGCTTGGTCCACCGCGCGCAGAGCCTGCCGCAATTGTCCTTCGGTTTCTGCGCGCGCCGCCGCCGCCGCCCGAACCGAATCCTGCGCGGTGCCGATATTATCCGTCATTTGCGCCAGTGCCTCGGCCTGTTGAGCCAACGCCGCTTCTGCGGGCGGTACCAATGCATTCAGTTCGGCCAGTCGGTTCGCCCGGACCAGCAGCTCAGCGGTCGTTGCGCCGTCGCCATCGGTGACGAAACCGTCCCAGCGGCGCAATTGCCCGGAACGCGTCACGAGACGCTCACCCGGTGTCAGCGCTGCGCCATCGTCTTGTTCGACAACCCGCACATGGGAAAGGCGTGCAGCCAGTTCCTGCGGTGCGTCGACATAATGGATCAGGGCATTGTCTGCCAAAGCGTCCATCGCGGGCGTCCCGCCCAGCCAACGGCGTCCGGCATCACCACCAATTGTGGCATCGGCATCATCACCCAGCGCGGCGGCCAGTGCGCGTTCGTAGCCGGGCCGAACCTTGATGCGGTTAATCGCCTTGTCGCCGTCACCTTTGGCAAGTGACCGTTCGAGCGCATTTTGCTCGGTCAGCAAACCCGCGAGCTCTGCTTTGGCACTGGCTAGGCTCGCCTGCGCGCCGTCGCGTGCTGCGATCAGTTCGGTTCTGCGCGTTTCTGCCGCTTCGCTGGCTTCGGTGTTTTCCTGCAAATGCTTTTGTAAGGTGGCAACGCTGGATTCTGCCGATTTTTTGGCAGACCCGCATGCCGCTTCATCGCCCAAGGCATCACGCTCGCTGGCCATACGCGCAACGGCGCCTGCTGCCCGCTCGGCACGCATGACCGCCGCAGCAACGGCGGCGTCGGCCACGCGCAATTCGGCGTCAGCTCTGGCTTGCTCGGCGGCGGCCTTTGCCAAGGCAATTTCGCTTTCGCGGGCCTGACGTTCGACATTTTCGGCCGCGCGTAACAGGGCAGGGCGTTCTTCTTCTTGCGCCTTAATCTGTTCAGATAAAGCCACGCTCTCGCTCTGAAGATGCGCGAGCGCATCAGCCGCGTCGTGGGTTAATTTGCCCTCACGCGCGCCATCTTCGGCCATGCGGGACGCTTGCGCAGACAAATCCGATTGCCGCTGCAATATCCGTTCTTGCTCACCTGTTAGCTGGACGAGTTTGTTGGAAACGTCATTCGCCGCATCGCGTGCTGCCATTGCAACAGCGCGGGCGTTCGCCAATTGGGTTACGGCGTCCTGTTGCCGTTCGGTTAAAGCGCGCTGCGTGGCGGCGGCGCTGTCTACGGCTGCCGTTGCGGCATTGGCCTCAGCACGCGCAGCATCAGCCGCAGCCTTGGCTTCGCGCCAACGCACGAAAATAAGCCGGGCTTCGGCCTGCAATATGTCTTTTGACAAGGTGCGGTAGCGTTCGGCCTGTTTGGCCTGACGCCGCAATTGCCCCGCGCGGGCGTCCATGTCGGCGAGGATCGTTGCCAGCCGTGCAAGGTTGCTTTCTGCCGCGCGCAGTTTCTGTTCGGCGTCTTTGCGCCGCACGTGCAACCCGGAGATGCCCGCCGCTTCCTCCAGCATCTGCCGCCGTTCTTGAGGCTTTGCAGAGATGATCGCGCCAATCCGGCCCTGACTGACGAGCGCAGGCGAATGGGCCCCTGTGGCGGCGTCGGCGAAGATAAGGGCGACATCTTTCGCGCGCACGTCCCTGCCGTTCGAGCGATAGGCCGATCCCGCGCCGCGTTCTATCCGCCGGGTAACTTCCAGTTCCTGATCGCCGTCATGTGCAGCGTCGCCATCATCGCTACGTTCCGCCAAGATGGTGACTTCGGCAAAGTCACGCGGCGGGCGGGACGCTGTACCGGCAAAGATCACATCTTCCATGCCCGCGCCGCGCATGGATTTTGCGCTGCTTTCGCCCATGACCCAACGGATCGCTTCCAGCAGGTTGGATTTACCGCAGCCATTTGGCCCGACGATACCCGTCAGGCCATTTTCGATCCGCAATTCCGCGGGCTCGACAAAGCTTTTGAAGCCGACCAGTTTCAGCTTCTTTATACGCAACGGGCTACTCCTGTTGCGCATGAGGCTATGTCAGTGCCCCCCCGAGCCATGCTTAGCGCGCGCCAGCCTCAATCAGCTTGGTCTTCACCTGGTTCCACGAAGTGGCGTCCAGCTTTGCGCCGTTGAGCATGAAAAATGGTGTTCCACTCACGCCGTCATCTTTTGTCCCACGCTCTGTGGTCTTAATCAGGGCATCGATTGCGGCTTTATCCGACAGACATGCCTTGGCTTGGTCTTCGCTAATGCCACGCGACTTTACGAATTCGATCAGGCCCATTTTCGTGCCCAGCAGGGTTGCAATTTGCTCTGGCGACATTTTCTGCATGGCTTGCTGATCTGCCTCAGTCACTGTGCTGATTTTGCCCAGCCAGCTTGGCTGTTCGGCATAAAGCTGATCGGTCAGTGGGAAAAATGCTTCAGGACCGCTGCATTGCGCCAGCAAGAAACCGGGAACGTCCTGAATACCATGGACCAGAAAGGGACGGAATTCCATCGACACGCGGCCGCTGTTGACGATTTCGTGCAGCTCTTCCGATGCCTGCACGGCGAATTGCGCACAACCGGGGCAGGTGATTGCGCCATATTCAACCAGCTTCAACGGCGCGTCCGGATTGCCCATTTTATAGCCACCAAATTCGGTTTTGCTCACAACATCGACCCATGCGGTATCGGCGGGCGCTGCTATCTTAGCGATCGGTTCGCCTTTCGGCGCACCCGCTGTGTCACCGCCGCTGCAGGCTGCGAGCGCCAAAGCCGCTAGTGTTGTCGAAATAAGTGTCTTTATACGCATAAGATATCCTTCAATTTTGGATGTCGAGTTATTTCAATACGGCTTTCAATTCGGCCGCACTATGGATGTGGTCTTGCAAGACGCCATTGACCATGAATGACGGCGTGCCACGCACGCCAAGTGCTGCTCCGGCTTCTGTCATATCGATTGCCGCTTTCAGTGCCGCCTTGTCCGCTAGGCAGACTTTCGCCTGCGCTGGCGTAATGCCCCGCTGTTGCATGATTGGTCCAAGCCCAAGTGCGTCAAACGCGCCGATCATGAAACCTGTATAATCTGCGGATTTAAGCTTTGCCTGCGTTTCAGCATTGATATTTTTGGTTTTGCCCAACCAGATCGACTGGGTTGCGAACAAATGCCGCTGATTACCAAAAAATTTGCCCTTGCCACCACAGCGCGCAAGCATGGCAGCGGTCAAGTCAATCGAGTTCAAAACCATATTGCGCACTTCCAAGCTGGCTTTGCCCGTTGCAACCGACTGCGCCTTGAATGCGGGTGCTTCTTTCAATTCGAAGTCCGCACAATGGCCGCAGGTGTAGCTGAGATATTCAACCACCTTATTGGGGGCTGCCGGATTACCCAAAACATGCGCGCCCTTGTCGGTCACTGTAACGGTGGAAAGCCATTTGCTTGGCGCAGGTGCAGCGGCCAGAGTCGCGGAAAGCGACGCCGCACCCAACAAGACGAGAAACAGGGACTTTTTTACACGCAACATCAACATAGCCTTAGCCATTGAAACCATGACGTGCATCTGGAATCACTCGCTGCCTTTGGCAAGGCTTTTTGCAAGGCTTTCGAGCACGGCAAACAGTTCGGGATCACCAATTTCGCGCAGAGATTCGCCCAGTTCCATCGGTATAGGCTTTAGCGAAGGTGGCGCTATCGGTTGCCGTGCGGGTGGCTTTGCAACGGGCCCTTGGCGGACTTTAACCCGAGCGACAGCGCCATAGCCGAAAAAGCGGTTCACCCGGTCGATAATCTCGGGAAGCACATGCTGGATCATCGTGGCGTGCGCGCCTTCCACGGTAAGCTCAAGCGTGCCATCGGATTTCTTGCCAATGGGAAAGCGGATCGCCTCAGGCGCAGAGACAGCGGCGTAACGCGCGCCAACAATTTCGTCCCAGCGGCTGACGACCGAACTTTGCACAAAGCCAAAGCGTCGGAAAGCCGCCCTGCCGATTTCGGGCATGAGTGCGGACACCGCTTTGGCCTCGCCGCCGCGCGGACGCTGAAACGTCTTGGGCGTTACCGGCTTTTTCGCGCCCTTTGGCGCTGTTGGTGGCTTGCCTTTATCCATCACCTAATCCATGCCATTTTACATGCCTGCCGTCCAACAGACTGACCAGAATTCTGGGGATATCGCCGAGCGTCTGCTGGCGCATTATGATGTTCATGCCCGAACCTTACCATGGCGAAAATTGCCGGGGCAGGGTTTCGCGGACCCATATCATGTCTGGTTGTCGGAAATCATGTTGCAGCAGACCACGGTCGCCGCCGTCGGTGCCTATTTCCACAAATTCACCCAGACGTGGCCCAATTTTGCGGCCCTAGCTGCGGCCGATGATGCGGATGTTATGGCCGCATGGGCCGGGCTCGGTTATTATGCCCGCGCCCGCAATCTGTTAAAATGCGCACGCGTGGTCGTTGCCGAATATCAGGGGCAATTGCCTTCTTATGAAGCAGATTTGCTAAAGCTGCCCGGCATCGGTCCTTATACAGCTGCGGCGATTGCCGCGATCGCATTTGGACGGCGCGCGGTGGTGGTCGACGCCAATGTTGAGCGGGTGGTATCGCGGCTATGTGCGATATCAACGCCGCTGCCGCAGGCAAAGCCACATATTCGGGAGGCTACGGATAGCATTACGCCAGAACTGAGGGCAGGCGATTTCGCGCAGGCGATGATGGATCTAGGCGCGGGTATTTGCTCAGTACGGTCTCCTTCGTGCCTGATCTGCCCAATCCAATTTGCGTGCGCCGCCTTTCGTACAGGTGACCCCGAAACCTATCCTGCAAAATTGCCGAAAAGCGCGAAACCGCAACGGGTGGGGCATGTGTACTGGATTGAACGTGACGCCCATGTCTGGCTCGTGCGCCGTGATGATCGCGGCTTGCTTGCGGGCATGCGGGCATTGCCGGATGACGGATGGACAGCGCGCATCGACGGTGACGCAATTCCGCCTGCGGCAGCTCAATGGCAAAAATTGCCCGCGCAGGTTGCGCATATATTCACGCATTTTTCGCTTACCCTGAATATTGCCGTTACGTCATGGCCAGCAGACGCAGATGGCCCCGGTGAGGGCGAATGGTGGCCGCTAAAATCGCTCGACAATGCCGGTCTGCCGACCCTATTCAGAAAAGTGACTGAGGCGGTTTTGAACGCAGGAGAGAGATGATGGACGTACAAGCAACAGGCCAGATCATGTTGGGTCGGCGCGGATTACTCGCATGGGGCGGGCGACTGGCAGGGGCTGGAGCCGTGGGTGCTTTCCTGCCCGGCATGGCTTGGGCGCAGGCTGCGGAAAAATACCCGACGATCAAAGCCGAATTTGAAAGCTATGTTTCATCGGGCAAGCTTCCGGGCGTTTTGGCAACCATTGGCCGGACGGCTGGTCTGCCAGACGTCGTTGCCGTTGGTACGCAAGGACTGGGCGAAAAAACACCTGTCAATATCGACACATTATGGCGCGTCTATTCGATGACGAAGCCTATCACGGGCATGGCCGCGATGATTTTGGTTGGTGAAGGCAAGATGAAGCTCGACCAGCCGATCTCCGAATTTCTCCCTGAATTCGCTAACATGACAGTATTGACCGACCCTGAAAAAAGCATGGATGCGGTTCCGGCCAAGAACCAGATTACGGTGCGCCACTTGTTGACGCATACGGCGGGCCTTGGATATTCCATCATTACGAAGGGGCCATTGCTGCAGGCCTATCTGAACAACGGCATTACGCCAGGCATCGTCAGCCGCTTTCCTATTCCAGGCCAACCAACCAGCACGCCGACCCCCGATCTGAAGACATTTTCGGAACGGCTTGCGAAATTGCCGTTGATTGCGGAGCCCGGAACCAAATGGAGCTATTCCATCTCGCTCGATTTGTTGGGCCGCGTGATTGAAGTTGCCAGCGGTATGGATTTTGAAGCTTTCCTCAAGACCCGCATTTTTGAGCCGCTGAAAATGAACAGTAGCTATTTCCAAGTGCCAAAGTCGGAAACGCCGCGATTGGTTTCAAACTATGCGCCCGTCAACGGTGTCCTGTTCCCAATCGATCCGGCGGCGACGAGCATCTATCTCGACAAGCCGGCCTTTGCCTTTGGTGGTGCAGGCATGGTCTGTTCGGCGCGCGATTATGACCGGTTCCTCAACATGCTTGCCAACTATGGTGAGCTGGACGGCGTGCGGATTATGTCGCCAAAAACGGCCGCGCTCGCAATGTCCGACCTGTTGCCCCCTGCTGTGTCAACCGACGGTACTTATGCGGATGGCGCAGGCTTTGGCGCGGGCGGACGCGTTGGCAAGGGCGCGAACGAAGGTGTGTACGGCTGGGGTGGTGCTGCCGGCACCGTTGCTTTCGTCGATCCAAAGCGCAAGTTGCGCGCGATTTGCATGGCGCAATATATGCCAAGCAACGTCTATCCGTTCCACGAGAATTTCGCAAAATGGGTCCTGAAGGACCTTGGCCTGCCAGCCTGATCCGATGATGTCGCCGGGATTTACGGGCTCACCGCTCGATCGCGCTGACCGCGTACGCAACGATGCAGAAGCCTATGGCGCTCTGCTCGCTGACTGGCGTGCGCGGGTTTTGGGCCTCGATGGCCTTGACCCCCGCGTCAGCGACGCGGGCGGATTGCATTGGCATTCGCTGGCAGAATTGGATGGTTCGGAAGAACTGATCTTACTTGGCCTGTCCGATGATAAGCCGCACTTTGTCGCCGTCGTTGAAGCGACCGGAGACGCATTTCGTTCGCCCGCTATCTGGCGTGCGTTGTCCATGTTGCCTGCCGAAGATGCCGCAATTTACGGCACCGCGCGCAGCCTGATCGAATGGCACAATAACCATCGCTTTTGCGGGCGTTGCGGACATGCCACAGTGCTGTTCCGTGCGGGATGGGGCCGCAAATGCGGCAATTGCGCAAAGGAACATTTTCCACGCACGGACCCTGTGGTTATCATGCTTGCCGAATATGAAGGCAAAGCACTCGTCGGTCGCCAGTCGCGCTTCCCGCCCGGAAATTACTCGGCACTCGCTGGCTTTTTGGAACCCGGTGAAAGCATGGAGGAAGCGGTTCGCCGTGAAATCCATGAAGAAGCCGGCGTCACCTGCGGCGCCGTGCGCTATGTCACCAGCCAACCATGGCCATTTGGCGGATCGCAACTGATGATGGCGTGTATCGCCGATGCGCAAAACGACGCGCTGGTCCTCGACACCACGGAAATAGAAGACGCCATGTGGGTCACCAAGGAAGAAGCGCGCGCAGCGCTGGAAGGTGCTTCGGACCGTCGTTTCAATGCGCCGCCGCCCTTTGCGATTGCGCATAGCCTTTTGAAATATTGGGTGTCCCAATGACGGCGGCCGTCATTCCATTGCGCATTGATATTGTATCCGATGTCGTCTGCCCATGGTGCATCATCGGTTTGAAGCAGGTGGAAAAAGCGCTGGCGTTGGTAGGCCGCGATCTGGCCGTTGAAACGCATTGGCACCCGTTTCAACTCAACCCGAATATGCCCCCTGAAGGCGAAGACACCGCCGAACATATTGCCCGCAAATATGGCAGTACGCCCGAACAGAGTCGCGCCAACCGGCAACGGCTGAGCGATATTGGCGATAGCGTGGGTTTCGCTTTCAATTATGGCGACGGCATGCGCATCTACAATACATTCAATGCGCATAAGCTGCTGACGATTTTCGGGAGCGAACGCGGCTGGAAAGCGCAAACGGATCTGAAAATGGCTTTGTTCAAGGCCTATTTTCAGGACCGCCGAGATGTGAGTGACACCGAAGTCTTGTGTGATATTGCCGAGGCGCAAGGCATGGACCGCGCAGTGGCAGCAGCGTGGATTGCCGACGCGGCGCTGACCGATAGCGTGCGGGCGGAAATGGCGCATTGGATGGACCAGAATATCACCGGTGTCCCCGCGATCATCTTTGACCAGAAATTCATGGTTCCGGGCGCACAAAGCGCGGAAACTTTTGCCGATGTGATTTCAAAGGTGCTCGCGAAACGCGAAGCGGCTTAAACCAGCCCCATCTTCATAAGTTCGCCGAGCATCTTTGGTGACATTTCGTCACGGCCATCGGTTTCGATCGAATCGAGATCCGGCGGCGTGCTCGCTTCCTCAAGATAGCGCCAGCCCTGATGCGCCCTTTTTGGCGTGGAACGCACCGCGATAAGGCGCGGTTGAAGGCGGATCCAATGGCGACCGGCACCATTTTCCATAAAACCCAAAATCGGGCTTCGGCCGATGATGGTGTGCGTGTGAATCCAGAACAGCGATCCTCCCGCCATTTCCTCGACGCGCTTGGGCAAATAACGCGTGGTTAGACGCACTTCGCCATCCTGCGCATAAGCCGCGAGGCGCTCGCGCAAATGTTTCGGGCTCTCCGCGCCGAACGCGATTTTGGTCATGTTAAGAGGCATGTGCGTTATTTGATAACTGCAGTGTTAACCGACAAGACCGCTGAAGACCGCAAGCCCCAAGAAAATAAGGAAACCCATCGAATCCGTGATCATCGTTACGAATATCGAACTTGATACAGCAGGGTCTTGATCCAGGCGGTCGAGCAGAACCGGTATGGCAACACCCGACAGACCAGCCAGTGCGATATTGCACAATATCGCCACCGCAATAACGCCGCCCAGCAGCCGGTCGTCAAAGATGAGGCCCGCGCCAAAGCCGGCGATAACCGCAATCGTTGCGCCAATGAGCAGGGCGACGCGAATCTCACGCCAGATCGACCGCATCGTGTTCGATTGCGTCAATTGATTGGTCGCCAACGCGCGCACCGTCACCGCAAGTGTCTGCGTGCCTGCATTACCGCCAATGGAGGCAACAATGGGCATGAGAATCGCCAACGCGACCATGGTTTCAATCGCTGCACCAAATTGCGCGATGATGAAGCTGGCGACCATCGCGGTACCCAGATTGGCAATCAACCAACGCACGCGTGCTTTATAACTGTCCGAAATAGGCTCGTTAATGTCGCCTTCGCCGGCACCCGACAGCCGCAAGATATCCTCGTCAGCTTCTTCCTGAATGATGTGCACGATGTCATCGGCCGTGATGACGCCGACAAGACGTCCCGCGCCATCGACAACAGCGGCGGAAATAAGCGCATATTTCTGGAACCGAAGCGCGACTTCTTCCTGATCCATATCAACGGGTATCAGCGTCTGTTCGTGCTTCATGATGTCGCTGACAGGAACCTTGCGCTGACTACGCATGATCCAGCTGAGCTTGCACGTACCCACTGGCTTATGCTGCGGGTCGACGACAAAAATTTCCCAGAACTCTGTGGTCAGCTCATGATGGTCGCGCAAATAGTCGATCAGCTGACCCACGGTCATATGCTCGGGCACAGCGACCAGCTCGCGCTGCATGATTCGACCAGCGGATTCTTCGGGGTAGGACAGCGCGTCTTCGATGACAGCGCGGTCTTCTGGGTCCAGCTCGGCAAGAACCGCCTGCTGGTCCTCTTCCTCCATATCCTCAATGATCGCGACCGCGTCATCGGTATCCAACTGTCCGGCAAGTCCAGCGACTTGCGCTGCGGGCAAGGCGTCAATGATATCCTCGCGGACATAATCGTTGACCTCAGCCAGCACTTCGGCGCTCATCAGCTCGCCCATGCTGATGGCAAGGTCACCGCGCCGTTCTGATGGCGTTAGCTCAAGAAGGTCGGCAATGTCGGCTTCGTGGAGCGGTTCAACCAGCCGGTAGACTTCTTGGGCGTCGCCCGCTTCCATGGCGTCCAGCACGCGGTCGACATAATCGCGGGTCAGACGGTTGTCTTCGTCCAGTGTCTCCAAAATTTCCGTGTCGATGGTCAATGGGTCGGCGATATCGCTTGTCATGTGCGGGCCTCCCATTCGTAATTTTGTGCCTGGACGTTGTGATTGCGCCCCTCCTAAGCTTGCAGCGTTAAATTGCAATGATTTTGGCTTTGCACCAGCGCAATGCATCCCCTAGGGCACCGTCAATATTTCCCCAGCCTAAAGGATTATATATATGGCCGATGAAACGCTTACCCTTTCGCTCGACAGCGGCGACGTTGTTATCAAACTTCGCCCTGATCTGGCGCCAAACCATGTTGCCCGTATCAAAGAACTTGCTGGCGAAGGCTTTTACGACGGTGTGAAGTTCCACCGCGTGATTCCCGGATTCATGGCGCAGGGCGGTTGCCCGAACGGCACGGGCATGGGCGGATCGTCCAAGCCAAATCTGGCGCAGGAATTCAACGCTGAACCGCATGTGCGCGGCGTATGCTCCATGGCGCGTACCAATGATCCGAACACGGCCAACAGCCAGTTCTTCATCTGCTTTGATGATGCGACCTTCCTTGACCGTCAGTATACGGTCTGGGGCCAAGTCACCAGCGGCATGGAACATATCGATGCTTTGCCAAAGGGTGAGCCACCTGCGAACCCAGGCGTCATCCGCAAGGCGACTGTAGCCTGATATTAAAAACGCGCGGGAAGCCCGATGGCCGCCCGCGCGTTTTATCCTAATATTTTAGGATAAATTATTTGCCTTGGGTCTAGCCTTGCGTAGGCTCGGGCGGACGCATTGCTTCCAAGGCCGTTTTTAGTTCAGCCATCGAAATCTTGTCGTCCTTATCGGTATCGATCATCCCGAAATACTGGACCAATGGTCCCTGTGCTTCGTCCTTGCCGATGAAGCCGTCTTTATTTGCATCGAGAAAAGCAAAAATTTGCTCGGGCTGCGGCGTACCACCGGCGGGTGGCGGCGGAGGCGCGTCCTGCGCCATCGCAACAGGGGACAGGACGAGTGCAGCCAGTATGGCCAATGATTTACGCATGAATAATCCTTTGAACAATGGAATGACTGTGATGGTCAGCCCAGGCTGAACATACCCTTTACTACCGTAAAACAATGGCCTGACAACCACACACGTTCACCATCAAGACGGCAACCAAGATAACCGCCGCGCGCCGATGCCTGATAAGCGGTAAAATTGTCACGGCCCAACTCGGCAGCCCAATAAGGCGTCAGTACCGCATGGGCACTGCCGGTAACGCTGTCTTCGTCCACGCCTGCACCCGGAACAAAAACGCGGCTGACAATGTCGGTGTCCTCCCCGCGCGCCGTGGCGGTGAAGCTGTCATCGCCAAGCGTCGCAAGCGCCTTCATATCGGGCTTCAGCGCCAAAATTTCTGCCGCTGTTGCGTACACGAACATATTGTAGCTGTCGGGGTTGCTGCGCATCGACAGGGGATTGCCGCCCATGGCCTGCATCATTTCGGGGTTGTTAACCGGCTGCGTAGGGATTGCCGGCAATGCGACGGCATAGCCATCACCTTCCCGGCGCACTTCCAATATGCCAGCTTTGCGCGTCCGGAATGTCACGCGGTCCAGCGCGGGGTTTTCACTCAGGACTATATGCCCGCTGGCAAGTGTCGCATGGCCGCAGAGGCGGATTTCAACCTCTGGCGTGAACCAGCGCAATTCATAATCGGCGGCACCGGTTTCGTCGGGCACATAAAACGCCGTTTCGGCGAAGTTGTTTTCCTCACCAATCGCCTGAAGCTCGGCGTCATCCAACCAGTGCGTGAGCGGCATGACCGCGGCCTGATTGCCGGTGAATGGCCGATCGGCAAAGGCGTCTACGTGATAATAAGGCAAGTCAGTCATGCATATGCTCGTGATGTTCGATGGTTTCGGATGGGATATAACCCATTTCGTCTTTATGGCCTTCAGGATCGGGGTGGATCAGCACTTCGACGCCGGGGAATTCATCCATCAACGCTTGTTCGACTTCGTCCATGATATGGTGCGCCGCTGCGACCGTCATGTCGGGGTCGACCCAGACGTGAAACTGGCAAAAGTCATGCGCGCCGCTTGAACGGGTGCGCATATCGTGAATGCCGCGCAGTTCGGGGTGGCGCATGGCAACTTCGATGAAGCGCTGGCGCTTTTCCTGCGGCCATTCGCGATCCAGCAATTGGTCCAATGCGAGACGCGTCGCCTTGTATGCGCCCCACAACAGCCACGCTGCAATGCCGATGCCGAACAATGGGTCTGCTCCGCGCACACCCAGCATCGTATCCAGAACAATCGCGACAATAACCGCAACGTTGAGCAAAAGGTCGCTCTGATAATGCACATGATCCGCTTGGATCGCGACCGAACCGGTCTTACGGACAACATAACGCTGATAGGCAAGCAGCCCGACCGTTGCCACAATCGCAATGAGCGAGACCCCAATACCATATTCCGGATGGGACGTTGGCTCCTGCGTACCAAGCCGCACAATGGCGCGCCATGCAATCAGAATGGCGGACAGTATGACGAGCACAACCTGCACCAAAGCGGACAATGCCTCCGCCTTGCCATGACCGAAACGGTGGTCGTCATCGGCGGGCATCGCGGCGTAACGGACGCTGAAAAGCGTGAGCAACGAGGCGAGAACGTCAAAGCCGGTGTCCGCCAATGACCCAAGCAGGGCAACTGACCCGGTCTCCGCCGCAGCAAATATTTTAAGCGCAAGCAGGAACAGCGCCATCGACACGCTGGCGATTGCCGCGCGTTTGGTGAGTTCACCATGCGCGTGGTGATGGTCGCTATGCCCAAGGCTCATGTGCGGTGCTTCATGGATATAACATGCCCGTCGTCCAGCCGTCGCCGTCGCGTTCATATACCCAGCGTTCGTGCAGGCGGAATTCGCGGTCTTGCCAAAATTCGATACGGTGCGGGCTGACCATCCAGCCCGACCAATGCGGCGGGCGCGGAACGTCTTGCCCTTCAAAGCGGGCTTCTACCTCGGTAAAACGCGCTTCGAATGTCGCACGGTCTGCCAATGGACGCGACTGGTCCGAAGCCCATGCGCCCAGCTGCGAATTGCGCGAGCGGGTGGCGAAATAGGCATCTGCAGTTGCATCATCTACGGGGTTCGCTTCCCCCTCAATCCGGATTTGCCGCCGCAACGATTTCCAGTGAAACAGCAGCGCCACCTGCGCATTGTCGGACAATTGCATCGCCTTGCGGCTTTCAAAATTCGTATAGAAAACAAATCCGCCATGGTCGCCAAGGTCGGGGCCATGGCCTTTCAACAGCACCATGCGGACCGAAGGTTGTCCATCTGCGCCCGTCGTCGCCAATGCCATTGCGTTGGAGTCGTTGATTTCGGTGGTCCGCGCTTCGGCAAACCAT
>JAIXYC010000043.1 GCA_027490455.1 Sphingomonadales bacterium | reverse complement strand
GTCGAGGCGCAAGAAAACCGCACCCCCGGCAAGGCGCAGATCGTCATTCAAATCCCTGAACGTTTGGGTAGCAAGGTTATTGAGGTCAAGAATGTCACCAAAGCTTATGGGGACAAATTGCTCTTTGAAAACCTGTCCTTCACCATTCCGCAGGGCGGCATTGTGGGCGTTATTGGCCCGAACGGGGCGGGTAAATCGACTTTGTTCCGCCTTATCACCGGTCAGGAAGTTCCGGATTCGGGTGAAGTCGAAATCGGCGAAACCGTCCGTTTGGGCTTTGTTGACCAAAGCCGCGACGACCTCGACCCCAACAAGAATGTGTGGGAAGAAATTTCCGGCGGCGCAGACTTTATGAAATTGGGCAAGCATGAAACGCCGACCCGCGCTTATGTTGGTGCGTTCAATTTTAAGGGAACCGACCAGCAGAAAAAGGTCGGTTTATTGTCCGGTGGTGAACGCAACCGCGTGCACATGGCGAAGATGTTGAAAGAAGGCGGCAACGTGCTTCTGCTCGACGAACCTACCAACGATTTGGACGTTGAAACATTGTCGGCGCTTGAAGAAGCGTTGGAAAGCTTCGCCGGTTGCGCCGTGGTCATCAGCCATGACCGCTTCTTCCTTGACCGTCTTGCAACGCATATCCTCGCGTTTGAAGGCGATAGCCATGTCGAATGGTTTGAAGGCAATTTTGAATCCTATGAAGAAGACAAAATCGCCCGCCTCGGCGACGAAGCGACCCGTCCACACCGTGCAACCTATAAGAAGATGACGCGTTAATGGTGATGTGAAGCACCCCTCCTCGGCAACCGCGGCAACGCGGATGCATTAGAGGAGGGCGCTTTGGCCATTAGGATTGCGCGCCGCAGTTTAGGGAACCAACCAACGCCCCAGCCATAGGTTTTGTGTTTGGTCCCAATGCCACCGTGCACGCCGGTGCCCTGCATTGGCCAGATATAGCCATTCAATGCTGTCCGCCTGAAACATCAAAGCCGCAAAATTGCCCCGGTAATCGGCCAATTGTTCTTCTTCCGGTTGTTTGCCTTCAATCCATTCGGGCAAACCTGATGACGGTTGCGCGATTGGCGTGCCGGGGGCCGCTTCGGCCATGTAACAACGGCGGGCAAATGGCGTTGAACCGGACCATGCCATATCTGCTACATCACCTTGCGCGGCAATATGCGCGCGACCGGATAGCCGAATCTGCGCCTTTGCCGCCACGTCATAGACCAAAACGCTCGTCGCCGCTTTGTGCTGCAATTGCGTTGTCTTGTCGGACCGCGCGTCGGTATGAAAGCGCAAGGTTCGAATATCACGCGACACCGCGCGCAATATCATAATGCGCAATTGCGGCGTGCCGTCTGCATCAACGGTACCGACGGTCGGCGTGTGCGCGGGACTGTTCCGGTCCGTTACACCGGCTTCAACGACATTCCAGGCCTCCGCAAAACTCGCATCAAGGTCGTTATAATAGGCTGGCAAGGCGACCTGATGGGTCATTGAGCCTCAAACTGGTCAGTTTGGTCGTTGAGCACGTGGAGGATGCCGTCGGCGATGCCGAAATAGGCACCATGTAGCTTCAGCTGCCCCGATTGCTCGCGCTCTGCAATGAATGGAAAGGTGCGCAGGTTTTTCAAACTCACCCTTATGGCGTCTAGTTCCAAATCATGCTGGGGGTCGTCGGATGCTGACGCTAAAATCTTTTCGCGGGCAGGGCGGATAATGTCGACCCAGCCATCGATAAAGCTGTGTCCAGCATGGCCGATATTAGCACCCTCTAACGACGCTTTTATCCCGCCGCACTGGGCGTGGCCAAGCACAACAATGTGTCTTACTTCCAGCCCCATTACCCCAAATTCAATCGCTGCAGACACACCATGCAAGCCGCCGCCAATTTCATAAGGCGGAACAAGGCTTGCAACGTTGCGCAACGCAAAAACTTGGCCGGGCTTTGTGTCAAACACGGTGGCTGGATCGACCCTGCTGTCGCAGCAGGAAATGATCATGATGGGCGGTGCCTGACCGTCATTTGCGAGCTCGTCATAACGCGCTTTTTGGCGGACATAAGCGTCGGATTTGAAGCGGCGATATCCGTCTACCAGCACAGCAAATTCGGGCATTAAAATCTTTCCCCGCGCACAACCTGCACATCGCCGATGGTCAGCAGCATTCCATAGCTGTCGAGCAAAGGCGCAATCGCTTCGATCAATCCGGACGTTTTGGTCTCTGACGCGATGGCCAGCACGATGGTTTTGGCGCTCGCGCCCGTTACATCATCCTGTTGCCATGCACCAGCACGGCCACCGCCCGAGTCGACGTGAATGACGCTCCAGCCAGATATGTCGACCGCTTTCAATTGCGCGACAACCCGAGGCACAAGCGGCGTATCCACCAGAATTTCGATCCGCTTACGGCTGACAGTTTGAATCATAAATCATCCTATTGCTTTGGCGAATGCCGCAAAAATGCTGATGCCAAAGATGATGTTGAAAGGAAAGGTCACGCCAAGTGACATGCTGAGGTAAATGCCGGGGTCGGCTTTCGGCAGGGCAAGCCGCATCGCTGCCGGCACGGCGATGTACGAGGCACTGGCTGCCAAGATGCCAAGCGCAGCGGCCGACGCCACGTCAAGGCCGACCAATGTTCCAACAATGGTACCAATCGCCCCGTTCAACAAAGGTATGACAATAGCAAGGCTAACCAAGCGAAGGTTCATCTTGCGCGACTGCATGAGCCGCCGTGCGGCGATCAGCCCCATATCCAGCAGAAACAAGCAAAGCACCCCGCGGAAGCCGGTATCGAACAGTGGCTTGATCGGTGCGAAGCCATCGCTGCCGGCAACAACACCAATGATAAAGCTGCCGACCAAGATCATAACCGACGCGTTGGTGAGCACTTCGTGCCATGGCGTCGCTGATTTTTCGGCCGTATCTTTGTCGCCACGCCGCGCGAGCATGAGGCCCGAAATAATGGCGGGGGTCTCCATCAATGCAAGAACGGCGACCATATAGCCTGCTGGACCCAGGCCTTGGCCGGTGAGAATTTCCTTTGCGGTGACAAACGTCACCACGCTGACTGAACCATAATGCGCGGCAACCGCGCCGGCGTCGACTTTGGAAAGCCCGCCAAATTGCCGAAGCAATGCAAATGCGAGCACCGGCAAAAGAAAGCTGAGGGCAAGGCCTGCCAAGGCAGCAGCGGCCACTTCTGCAGTGACGCCGCTGTTCGCAACCTCAACGCCGCCCTTTAAACCAATGGCGGCCATCAGATAGATGGACATGGCTTTTGCGAAGGCTTCGGGAATGCTGAGGTCGGATTTAAGTGCGGCAGCAATAAAGCCGAGGACGAAAAAGAGAATTACCGGCGACGTCAGTGTGTCGATTATCATCATAGCCTCTTTGCGAATTTTGCAACCCATAGCAGGCAAGTTGCAGTTGGCAAGTTGGGGTGCGGCGGCTATTCGCACAACATGAACGTTCCGATATCGATACCCGAGCGCCCCGTGCGCGAACGCAAGCCGGACTGGATCCGGGTCAAAGCGCCCACTGGCGCGGGTTTTAACGAGACCCGCAAGCTGATGCGGGACTTGAATTTGAACACGGTGTGCGAAGAGGCCGCTTGCCCAAATATCGGCGAATGTTGGACCAAAAAGCACGCAACTGTGATGATCCTTGGCGATGTATGCACCCGGGCATGTGCCTTTTGTAACGTCAAAACCGGAATGCCGCGCGCTGTCGATCCGTTAGAGCCAGAGCATGTGGCGGTTGCTGCGGCGAAGATGGGCCTTGAACATATCGTCATTACATCGGTTGATCGTGACGATTTGCCCGATGGCGGTGCCAGCCAGTTTGTGAAAGTGATCGAAGCGCTGCGTCGCAACACACCGAACACCACGATTGAAATCCTGACGCCGGATTTCCGGAACAAAGCGCAAGCGGCGGTTGAGGCCATCGTGACGGCGCGGCCTGATGTGTACAACCACAATCTCGAGACTGTTCCGCGCCTTTATCCGACGATCCGGCCCGGGGCGCGTTATTACGCATCGCTTCGCTTGCTGGAGACCGTAAAGCGCCACGACCCGTCCATTTTTACCAAGTCGGGCGTGATGCTTGGCTTGGGTGAACAGCGGATGGAAGTGCATCAGGTCATGGATGACATGCGCAGCGCGGACATCGATTTCCTGACGATGGGCCAATATTTACAGCCAACGCCCAAGCATACAAAGGTGATGGACTTTGTAACGCCCGCAGCATTTGATGCGTATGCGGCCATTGCCCGTGCCAAGGGTTTCCTTCTGGTTGCAGCCAGCCCGCTCACACGGTCGAGCTATCACGCGGGCGATGATTTTGCGAAAATGCGCGACGCGCGCGCGGCGCAGTTGGCCAAGGCGCGGTAACAGCCCCGATGCCGCATCATCACGAACGCCGCAATTTGCCGCACAGTGCGGAACAAATGTACAATCTGGTGGCGGATGTGGCGCGCTATCCCGAATTTTTACCGTGGGTCAGTGCTATCCGCATTCGCAAGGATGAAGAAGGCGAAATGCTGGCGGACATGATTGTCGGTTTCAAATCGCTTCGGGAAACCTTCAGCAGCCGGGTCGTCAAAACGCCGCATTCGTCGATTGTCGTCGATTATCTTGATGGCCCCATGAAGCATTTGCACAACGCTTGGACATTTGAAGATGTCGCCGGCGGCGGATCAATTGTGGATTTCACCGTCGATTTTTCATTCCGCAACCGCGTGTTTGACGCGTTGGCCGGACAGTTTTTTGATTCAGCCCTGCGCAAAATGACGACGGCCTTTATCGACCGTGCGGACGCACTTTACGGGGCAGGCGGCAGCAAAAGCTCAAGCGCGTAAAGCGTTGCAAAGGCGCGGATATCAGCGCGGCTTTTATCTTCGCCAAACGCTTTTTTATCGCCGACAACGTCTTCGGGATTTTGCCCTTTCAGCGCAACAGCAAAGACGACTGTGCCCACGGGCTTGTTCGCTGTGCCGCCGTCAGGGCCAGCCACACCGCTGATCGCCACGGCGATGTCTGCACCACTTTTCTTCAACGCGCCCTGCGCCATCGCCCAGGCGACGGCAACCGATACAGCACCAAAGGTGTCGATGATATCTTCGTTGACGCCCAGCATCGTCATTTTGGCTTCGTTGCTATATGTCACATAGCCCGAGCCCAATATGGCGCTGCTGCCCGGGACTTCGGTGATGGCTGCGCTCACCAGTCCACCCGTGCAGCTTTCAGCAACAGCGACAGTGCGACCAATGGCCTTGTTTTCGGCAACTACGCGCGCGGCCATTTGCGCGATATCGGCGGGTAAAACGGTTTCCATAATCAATGTTTCTCAAAAGTAGCGGTGGCTTGCGCAGCTATGCCTTCGCCGCGGCCGGTAAAACCCAACATCTCGGTGGTTGTTGCCTTTACCGATATGAAACCGATATCAACAGCCATTATTTCGGCCAGCCGTTGCCGCATCTGTCCCCTGAAGGGACCAACTTTGGGGCGCTCGCAAATGATGGTCACGTCTGCATTGGCGAGTGCATAGCCATCGTCGCGGGCGAGCTGCATTGCATAGGCCAGAAACCTGTCTGATGATGCACCACGCCACTGCGGGTCCGTCGGCGGAAAATGGTCGCCAATGTCGCCCTTGGCGATCGCGCCCAAGATCGCATCGGTGAGCGCATGCATGGCCACGTCGGCATCGCTGTGCCCCGCAAGACCCTTGTCATGCGGGATAAGAACGCCGCACAGCCACAGTTCGGCATCGGGAACAAGGCGATGCACGTCAAATCCATTGCCACTTCGAAATGACGGCATAGTCGATCCTGCAAAATCGGTTGAAAAGGTGAATTTGTTGAGCGCTTCTGATCCCGGAACGATGCGAACCTGCCCACCACGGGCCATCAGCATACGGGCGTCATCCGTAGGTTCGTCGCCGGTCCATTCGTTGTGCGCGGTAAATATATCGGCGAAGGCGAAGGCCTGTGGTGTTTGAATGCGCCACAAATGTTCGCGGTCAACGGTTTCGGACAGATTTTGGCCGCCTCTGGAGAGACTGTCCACAACGGGCAGGGCAGGAACAGCCCCGGGCGCTTCGTCGAGTGCTTTGATTAAGGCATCAATGACCGTGCCGGGCAGAAAGGGCCGCGCGGCGTCATGGATCAAGATTCGGTCTGCGCCGCCATCGGTAGCAATCGCCTTCAAACCCAAATGCACGCTTTCGCGCCGTGTCGCGCCGCCCTGAACAAAGATTGCTTCGGGTAAGCCGCGCAGTGCGGCCGAAGCCTCGGCCTCTTGGCCCGCGCCTATGGCCACATATACCTTGGAAATCGATGGATGCGCGGACAGCGCTTCATAGCTGTGCCGCAGCATGGGTTTGCCGCGCACCGCACGAAATTGTTTGGGGATATTTCCGCCCACGCGACTTCCAGAGCCAGCGGCAACAATGAGCGCAACGGTGATGGGTTCAGATACCATAGCCGCGCTCTAGCGACAGCGCACTTGCCCGCCAAGCCGAAAGCGGGTAACGGCCTGCCTAAATTTTAGGCAAGTTTTGAAAATGCAGCTAAAACCTATCCAAATCGGCAATATTGAAATCAATTGTCCCGTCATTTTGGCGCCAATGACTGGCGTCACCGATATGCCATTCCGCAAAATCGTCCGGCAATTTGGCTCTGGCTTGAACGTGACCGAGATGATTGCGAGCCAAGCGATGATCCGCGAAACGCGCCAAAGCATCCAAAAATGCGAGTGGGATGCGATTGAAGAGCCCGTGTCGATGCAGCTCGCTGGCTGTGCACCATATGAAATGGGTGAGGCGGCAAAGCTGAACGAAGATCGCGGCGCGGCGATTATCGATATCAACATGGGTTGCCCCGTTAAAAAGGTGGTGAACGGCGATGCCGGTTCTGCATTGATGCGCGACCTGCCGCTGGCGGCCAGCCTGATCGAAGCGACGGTGAAGGCCGTGTCCGTGCCGGTTACGGTGAAGATGCGCATGGGCTGGGACCATGGCAGCCTGAACGCGCCAGAACTCGCGCGTATCGCCGAAGACCTTGGCGCCAAGATGATCACCGTTCATGGCCGCACCCGCAACCAGATGTACAAGGGCTCAGCTGACTGGGCATTTGTGCGCAAGGTGAAAGACGTGGTATCGCTTCCGGTAATCGTCAATGGCGATATCTGCACCATCGAAGACGCACGCAACGCGCTTGAACAAAGCGGTGCCGACGGCGTGATGGTCGGTCGCGGCGCATACGGAAAGCCTTGGCTCTTGGGTCAGATGATGCATTGGTTCCGCACGGGGCAGACCATCGCTGATCCGGACATTGATGCCCAGTTCCTCCTGATCATGGACCATTATCGCGCTATGCTTGATCATTATGGTGGCGAGGTTGGCCTTCGCATCGCGCGCAAACATATTGGTTGGTATACCAAGGGGCTGAATGGTTCCGCCGAGTTCCGCAATTTCGTGAACCGCATCGATGACCCAGATGTTGTCATCGACGAACTGACACGCTTTTACGAACCGTTCCTGACGCGGTCGGCCGCCTGATTGATGTCGCAAAACGTGCATCGCCCCGAATATAACCAAATGCTGGCGAGTATTGCGGTGCCGGTGCTTTTGATCTCTCCTGACCACCTCATCAGTTATGCCAATGATGCGAGCGAAGCCTTTTTTGGCAGAAGCCGCAGAAGGCTTGAGGGACACCGCATCGACGAAGCGCTGATCTTCGAAAGCGAGCGGATGAATGCGGCTTTGCTGTCGCGTGAGGGCGACATTTCCGCGCAGGATATGGAGCTGAAAACGCCTTATGGGGTGATCATGGTTGATATCAACATATCCGCCGTGGCCAAAGAACCCGATTGGCGCATAGCGGTCATATCCCCGCGCAATGGTGGTCGCGAACATATTGGAGACCAGCGCGACGCGGGTCAGCAACAGGCCATGGGCGCCCCTGCGATATTGGGGCATGAAATCAAAAACCCGTTGGCGGGCATAAAGGGCGCGGCACAATTGCTGGCACGTCAGGTCGATGAAAAAAGCCGCGCGTTGACCGAGCTGATAGTCAACGAGGTTGACCGCATCGCCCGCTTGCTGGACCAAATGCAAAAGCTTGGGCGGTCGGAGCGGCCCGAATTGGCACCGGCAAATATCCATTTGTTGATTGAGCGCGCCATTCGTTCCCTGCGTGCCGCCAACCGCGCCATGCCCGAAATTTCCATCAATTATGATCCATCGCTGCCCGATGTGTATATCGATGCCGACGGGATGGTTCAGGTGCTGATAAACCTCCTACAAAACGCGATCGATGCGCTGAATGGGCGTCTTGACGGCGTGATTGGCATTTCGACGCGTTATGTCATGAGCGGTGCGCTGCGCGACACCGACATTGACCGGCGTGCCATTAAGCTGCCCGTGGAAATCGCGATATCGGACAATGGTGCGGGTGTGCCTGATCATATTGTCGACGAACTATTTTCGCCATTCGTAACCACGAAACGTGACGGGCAGGGGCTTGGCCTCGCCATCGTCCGCAAGCTCGTGCAGCAAATGAACAGCCGGGTTTTGTTCGAGCGCGATCATGCCCTTGGGCAAACCACATTCCGGCTTTTGCTTCCGGTAGCTTCAGGGAAGGCAAGCGAATGAAGCCAGCTAAGGTTCTTATTGTCGAAGATGACGCGTCGATCGGGCTCGTCGTATGTGCCGCGCTTGAGGCCGAGAATATCGAAACGCAAATTTGCGATACCGTGGCGGCGCGTGATGTGGCACTTGCCAATGGCCATTTCGACCTGATGCTGACCGACGTGGTGTTGAAAGACAGCGACGGGCTGTCCACACTGAAAGAGATATTGGCCAATACGCCCGGTATGCCCGTCATCATCATGTCTGCGCAAAACACGCTGGAGACCGCCGTGCGTGCAAGCGAGATTGATGCGTTTGAATATTTTCCAAAGCCGTTTGATCTCAACGACCTTGTCTTGGCGGTAAAGCAAGGCATCGAGAAACGCCGGTCGACGGCGTCTGACCCGTTTGAGTCCTTAAGCGAAGCCAATCTGCCGATGATTGGACGCAGCGCCGCGATGCAGGATGTGTATCGCATGGTGGCGCGTCTGTTGCGCAATGATTTGTCTGTCCTGATTTCGGGTGAAAGCGGAACGGGCAAGGAACTGGTGGCCGAAGCCATCCACAATCTGGGGCATCGCAAAACCGGGCCATTTGTCGCGGTCAATATGGCGGCGATCCCGAGCGAATTGATTGAGGCGGAGCTGTTCGGCCACGAAAAAGGAGCGTTTACCGGGGCCGTTGGCCAATCCATTGGCCGGTTTGAACAGGCCCAAGGCGGCACATTATTCCTCGACGAAATTGGCGATATGCCAATGCATGCCCAAACGCGTCTTTTGCGCGCGCTGCAAAGCGGTGTCATCAGCCGCATTGGCGGAAAAGCGAGCATTCGCCTTGATGTCCGCATCGTCGCGGCGACCAACCAGAACTTGGCCACTTTGATCGAGAAGGGCGGGTTTCGTGAGGATCTGTTCTACCGCTTGAATGTCGTGCCTATCGAGATGCCACCGCTGCGCGATCGCACCGAAGACATCGGCCTGCTTGCCCAGCATTTTTTGATGATGGCGGCAAAGGACGGTCTGCCCATGCGCAAGATCGACGATGGGGCGGTTGGTCAATTGATGGCGATGCCGTGGCGCGGGAATATCCGCGAGCTGAAGAACCTTATTTATCGCCTGGCATTGTTGTGCCGCGAAGATACGATCACAGAAAGCACGATCCACCAGTTTGTGGAGCCTGCCCATGATGTTGACCCGCCGATCCAAGGTGCCAGCTTCGAAGCCGCTGTTGCGCAATTCCTGCGTGACCAGAGGCAACGTGGGAACCTCCGCGAGAAGCTATATCCGCGCGCCTTGGCGCAGTTTGAGATTCCATTGCTTCAGCATGTGATGAAGCAAGTGAAGGGCAACCAGCTTAAGGCCGCAGCTTTGCTTGGTATCAACCGAAACACGCTGCGCAAAAAACTGACCGATTATGGGATTGGTCCCGCCGGGGGGCGCTAGAACGGTGTTTCGCCAAGATATATAGCAGTTTTTGCGTAATTTTGTGCTTTTCAGGTAACGCAATGAGTGCCACAGTGTCTTTATGGCAACAATCGGATTAGCGGAGGATACAGGTTCACCTTCCGCTATTCGTCGTCTTTTTGAATGGCTTGCCTATCTGTTGGGCAATAGCCAATCGATCAAATTTCTGGAAATCGCCAGTGGCGTAATGCTCGTCGTTGCCGGCGTCGTGACCGCGATATTGCTCATCAGCCAAGGGCCGCAGTCGGAGCCTTTAGCACCGGCTGCCTCTGCAACGATGCTCGTGAGCAACCTGTTGCCAGCGACAATGCTTTTGGTTCTGTTCGGGCGGCGCGTTGCGCTCAAGCGCGCCGAAAATAGCAACATTGGCAGTAAGCCATTACTGCACGTCCGCTTAGTGGCGATATTTTCCGCGATTACGGCGGTTCCAACGGTGCTGTTGGTTATCTTTGCCTCATTGCTGTTCCAAAGCGGTGTGCAATTCTGGTTTTCGGGTTCGGCACGCGGCATGCTCGAAAATGCGGGGGAGTTGGCGAAGGGCTATTATGATGAGAAGGTCCGCGATGTCGGGGCCGAAACGGTCACTATGGCGGGGGACATCCGCTACATTTTGTCACAGGTGAAAATCGATAGCGCTGAATTTTTAGAGATTGCCTATCCTCAACAGGTTTTGAACCGCAAATTGAGTGAGTCCGCGATTGTCACGATCGGGCCAAGCGGACAGCAAAATACGGAAGCTGTGCTCGCCGAAAAAGAACGTGGTGACTGGATTAGCGATGAAACGTTGCGAAAATTGGAATCCGGCGAAAATTTTGTTGTGACGGTTAGCCCCAATAACATCGATGCTGTTGTGGTCCTGTATGACAAGCCGCGAACCTATTTATACGTAAGGCGCGCGGAAACAGTGCCTTCATTTGCTTTGGGTTCGCGCGCACAGTCCGTTTTGCAAGATTATGACAAAATGGTCGCGCGCTCGCGGGCCTTGCAAATCCAGTTCAACCTCGCGCTCTATTTTGTGTCGCTGATGGTCATTGGCATCACGCTTTGGATTGCGCTTCGCGTTGCGGACCGATTGGTGCGGCCAGTCAACAATTTGGTGGATGCTGCACAAAGAATTGCCGACGGCGATCTTTCCGCGCGGGTCAAGGAAGATCAGTTCAGCGATGATGAGGTCGGTTTCCTCTCGCAATCGTTCAACCGCATGACCGAGCGACTGCAAGAACAAACGGGCGCATTGCTGGCCACCAATCATCAATTGGGCGAACGGCGTTTGTTTATCGAGGCTGTGCTGGAATCGGTGTCGGCAGGGGTCGTTTCTGTCGATGGCGATGGCGTGGTCCAATTGGCGAATTCCACCGCCGAAAAATTGCTGAAGCATGAATCCGATACCATCGTTGGGCAAAAGTTCGACGTGGTTGCGCCCGCGCTCGCCGCTTTGGCCAGTGAAAGCCCGCGCGGTGTTGTGCAGCTTGACGGTGGCCCTGAACCGCTGACGGTCGCCGTCACGGTGTCTCCACGCGAGCAGGGCAGTGTGGTCACCTTTGAAGACATCAGTCAGCAGCTGGCCGATCAACGCCGCGCGGCATGGTCCGACGTCGCCCGCCGCATCGCGCACGAAATCAAAAACCCGCTCACGCCAATCCAATTGGCCGCAGAGCGTCTTCAGCGTCGCTTCGGCAAGAGCATTACCCAAGATGAAGCGATATTCACGCAGCTGACCAGCACCATCGTGCGCCAAGTCGGCGATTTGCGAAACATCGTCGATGAATTCTCCTCCTTCGCGCGGATGCCAAAGCCTTTGTTCCGGGCGGAAAATATGCCCGATATTGTCGGGCATGCTGTGTTCATGTTTGAAGTCGCGCACCCCGACATCCGCTTCACCTATAATCAGGATGGCCCATTCCCGACATTGATCTCCGACCGACGCCAATTGGGGCAGGCGATCACCAACATTCTGAAAAATGCCGTTGAATCGATTGAAGAGAAAAAGAAAACGGTCGAAGTAGATGGCGCGATAGTCATCGATCTGGTCGTCGAAGGTGATGGGTTGATCATCCGCATTGCGGATAATGGCATTGGTCTGCCATCGGATCGTCAGCGCATCATGGAGCCTTATATCACCAACCGGGCAACGGGTTCGGGTCTTGGCCTCGCTATCGTTAAGAAGATTATTGAAGAGCATTTTGGAGAGATTTCTCTGTCCGACAACCAACCAGAAGGCGCGGTTGTGACGTTGAAGTTCAATCCGGAAATCGTGGAGTTACGGGTGGGGAAGCTGAACGCGACTCCGCCAGCAGTCAATTCAGATGAGGTTATGGGCTAATATGGCACTCGACATACTGATTGTAGACGACGAGCAAGACATTCGGGACTTGGTCTCCGGCGTCCTTGATGATGAAGGATATGGCACGAGAACCGCGGCCTCGGCCGACGAAGCTTTGGCGGCGTTGGACGAGCGGTTGCCGTCGCTTATCCTTCTGGACGTGTGGCTGCGCGGGTCGTCGATGGACGGCATTGAACTGCTGCGCGCTATCAAGTTACGCGATCCGCAAATTCCCGTTATTGTCTTTTCGGGGCATGGCAATATCGACACCGCGGTTGCCGCCATTGGCCATGGTGCAGCGGACTTTATCGAAAAGCCATTCGAAGCCAGCAAGCTTTTGCACTTGGTTTCGAAAGCGACCGAGACAGAACGCCTTCGCGCGGAAAACGCGGCGCTAAAGGCGCGGGTAGGGCATTCGGAGGAACTCACCGGATCGTCGGCCGCGATTAACGCCGTGCGCGCCACGCTGAAGAAAGTCGCGGGCACGGGCAGCCGGATGCTGATCACTGGCCCCGCTGGCGTTGGCAAAGAGGTTGCTGCCCGTTTGCTCCAT
>JAIXYC010000164.1 GCA_027490455.1 Sphingomonadales bacterium | reverse complement strand
TTCCTGCCCCAGACCAAGCGCTTTTGAAAATGGTGCAATCGCGTCATAGCCAATGCGGCGGCCCATCGCATAAAAATAGGTGTTGCAGCTTTTCATCAGCGCGTCGGCCATGTTTATTGGGCCATGGCGGCCCAGACATTTGAACACGCGGTTACCCAGCCGGTATCCCCCGCCACACACGACCGTTTCTTCGGGATCGATGCCATGATGCAGCATCGCAAGCGCAGCGGCGGGTTTCACTGTCGACCCCGGCGGATATAGCCCCTGCAATGCTTTGTTGAGCATCGGGATATGGTCATCCGAATTCAGCATTTTCCATTCGACGCGGCCAATGCCATCGGAAAAGCTGTTGGGATCATAACATGGCATCGACGCCATCGTCAGAATGTCACCCGTCAGGCAATCGAATATCACCACAGAACCGGATTCCAGCCCAAGTCGGCGCGCGGCATAATTGTGTAGGTCGATATCGATAGTCAGTTGAACGGGTTTCCCCGGTATGTCTGGCCGGGTGGCCAAATCGCGGACGATCTTGCCGCGTGCGGTGACTTCGGTGCGCTTTGCGCCGGGTTCGCCCTGCAAGCGGTCCTCGAGCGTCTTTTCGAGGCCGTCTTTGCCGACCTTGAACCCCGGGGTGATCAGTAGTGGGTTTTTGTTCTTTTGATATTCTTCGGCCGACACCGTGCCCACATAGCCGATAAGATGCCCGACGGCCGCACCGCTTGGGTAGAAACGCGAATAACCCTGCCGTGGGCTGACCCCGGGCAGGTCGGGCAGGCGCACGCTGACGGCGGCGAAGCGTTCATAATCGAGCCCGTCGGCAACCTGAACAGGCTGAAAGCCCTGTGCCAGTTTCAACTCGCGATGAATGCGGTCCACATCGTCGGTCGACAAGGCCAGCAGCTCCGCCAGCGTCTTGACGGTTTGTTCTTTATTGGCAAGCCGGTCGGGGATGATGTCGACCCGAAAATCTGCACGATTGGTTGCGATGGGTTTGCCATAGCGGTCAACGAACCAACCGCGACGTGGCGGGATGATGGTGAGGCTGACGCGGTTGCTTTCGGCCAACAGCTTATATTTTTCGTTATCGGCCACGGCGATATAGGTCATACGCGCGGCCACGGTCAGGCCAATCGCTGCCTGCACGCCGCCGACAAAAGCGGCACGGCGGGTGAACGTGAAATCAAGCTGTCCTGATGTAACCTGTTTTTCGACCTTCATGTTGCCAATCGCCAGCTGTCGAGACGCGCGCATATGCGCACGGCCAGCGGATATAGCAATATGGACAATATGATCTGTGGAATCAAAACAGCGGGATCAGGCGCGGCGTGCGCCATTCCGGCAATCCACAATCCACCCATCAGCACAGCCGCGATAAGAATAGCCGCAATAACCCAATCCTGAAGATGATCGCGCCAGATAGCCCGCGAGTCGATGATCTCGATGAAAAGCATCGCGAGCGACCATAGCAATCCCGCGCTGCCAAAGGGCTGGCCACTGAACACATCATCCATCAAACCAAATGGCACGCCGGACCAAACGGGCAGAAGCCCAGGACGCATTAGACGCCAGCTTAAGAACATCAACAGTCCGAGTGGCGGCAGCAGCGGTTCTTTGGTGAATATCGGCAACGCCGTAATCATCGATGCGATAGCGACCGAAGCAATCGGAATGGCCAACATCTTGAGCAGCGATTGTTCGCGGTCAAAGCGGGATTCATATTCCCGAACCGGACGGGTGGGCAGGCGAATGGTTGTCACAGGAATTTTCATTCCGCAACTTCCTTGGTTTCACCGTCAGGGGCCACCGCCTGCTGTGCTGCGCGTGCTTCGCCCTGATATGGTCGTATCACCACGGCATAAGGCGTGTTGCCCGGGTCGGCATAGGGTATCGCCAACGCACCATCGCTGGTTTTCTTGATAACGCGCGCGAAAGGAATATTGGGCGGATACAGCCCGCCATTGCCCGACGTCACAATGACGTCGCCTACCTTGAACGGGCTTTCGCCCAAGTTCAACGGCTTGATCAGCACTGTGCCATTGCCAAGGCCTGCCGAGAAGGCGGGAAGGCCATCACTGGCGCGCATGACTGGGACCAGATTTTCAGCGTCGGTCACCAGAAGAATACGTGCCGTAGTCGGGCCGGTTTCGATAACGCGGCCAATCAATCCGGAAGGACCGCGCACAGGTTGTGCGCGCTCTACGCCAAAGTTGCGGCCAATGGACAATGTCGCCACGCGCCGCGTGCTGGATGAGGTGGAGCTGATAAGGCGGCCGACGGCGACTTGGCTTTCGCCTTCCTCGGACAATTTCAGCAGTCCGCGTAACCGCGCGTTTTCGACGCGCAGCGCTTGCGCCTCGATCAGTTTTTTCCGGTTGACCTCTGCTTGCTTTTGAAGCGCAGCATTTTGGGAACCTGCGTTGATATAGGCAGCCACAGTCGCATTCATATTCTGCGCCGACCGGCGGACATTGCTGAACATACGCGCGACCGGCGCTGTTATCTCTGCCCCTGTTGCACGAAGCGCGGAAAAGCCGGCAGGATCCGCCACCGATATGGCCAGCAACAAGGCAGCCACTATCGTTCCTGCAATCGCGACAACATAGGTCACGAACAGGCCATATTGCGCCTTTCGGGAAAATCCGGGGCGCCGGTGTTTGGGCGGCGCCATGCTGAGACCTAAATCAGGCGGTCAGCAAGACGCCACGGAAGATGGGGTCTTCCATCGCCCGGCCTGTACCGATTGCAACGCAGGTCAGCGGGTCTTCAGCGACCGTGACCGGCAGTCCGGTTTCATCCCGCAGATATTCGTCGAGGCCAGCCATCAACGCGCCGCCACCTGTCAGAACAATCCCTTGATCGACGATGTCCGCCGCCAGCTCTGGCGCGGTATTTTCAAGCGCGATGCGCACACCTTCAAGGATGGTGCCAATGGGCTCTGACAAGGCTTCGGCAATCTGGGCCTGGTTGATCGTAATTTCCTTTGGCACGCCGTTTACAAGATCGCGGCCCTTGATGTGCAATGTCTGGCCAACGCCATCCGCTGGCGCACGTGCGGTTCCGAAATCCTTTTTGATCCGCTCGGCCGTCGCTTCACCGATCAACAGGTTATGGTGTCGTCGGACATAGGAGACAATCGATTCATCCATCTTGTCACCTCCGGTACGTACCGAGGTGGTGTAAGCGAGGCCGCGCAACGAAAGGACGGCAACTTCGGTGGTGCCACCGCCGATGTCGACAACCATCGAACCGATGGGTTCCGTCACTGGCATATCCGCGCCGATGGCTGCAGCCATGGGTTCTTCAATCAGGAACACTTGGGAAGCACCGGCGTTGGACGCGGCATCGCGAATCGCGCGGCGCTCGACCGATGTCGAACCCGACGGAACGCAGATGACGATTTCGGGGTAGCTGAACATGCGGCGCTTGCCATGCACTTTGTGGATGAAGTGCTTGATCATCTGTTCGGCCACATCGATGTCGGCAATAACGCCGTCGCGCAACGGACGAATGGCTTCAATGCTGTCGGGGGTCTTGCCCATCATCAGCTTTGCATCGTCGCCAACGGCCTTTACGCGCTTGATACCGTTTATGGTTTCAATCGCGACCACCGACGGCTCATTCAGGACGATCCCTTGACCGCGTACGTAGACCACCGTGTTTGCGGTCCCGAGGTCGATTGCCATGTCTTGTGATGCGAAACGGAAAAACTTGCCAAATACCATTTAATTTCCACCCAATCCGGTTTGGAGAGACTCCTTTGGAGCGCGTCCAAATAATCGCGCAGTCCTAGCGGAATTTGCTGTTTTTAAAAACAGATATTTGGCTGGAGTGCGAACGATTAAGGAGTCGCTTGGGCTGTGCGCTTGGGCTAGGAACCTGCATATGTCAATAAGAAGGCTCCCTGAAAATCTGGTCAACCGCATTGCCGCCGGTGAAGTGGTGGAAAGACCGGCCAGCGCGTTAAAAGAGCTGGTGGAAAACGCCATCGATTCGGGCGCCCGTAATATTTCGGTGCGGCTGGGTGCAGGCGGCATCGACTTGGTCGAAGTCACCGACGATGGCTGCGGCATGTCGCCTGCCGACATGGCGCTGGCATTGGAACGCCACGCGACGTCGAAACTGCCTGATGAAGATATCGAAATGGTTTCGACTTTGGGTTTCCGGGGGGAGGCTTTGCCATCGATCGCCAGCGTGTCCAAAATGACGTTGGAGAGCAGGCCCGCTGGCGCCGAAGGCTGGACGCGGACGGTGGACCGTGGCGTGGTGACAGGCGAGGGCCCAGCCGCACTGCCCCAGGGCACGCGCGTTCGCGTTGAAAATCTGTTTGGCAATGTGCCCGCCCGCCGCAAATTCCTGCGCAGCGCCCGCGCTGAATATGCCGCCGCGCTCGACGCCATGAAGCGGCTGGCGATGGCGCGGCCGGACATTGGCTTTACCGTTGAACATGATGGCCGGCGCGTGCTGGCGGTGCAACCCACCAGCGCACGGCCCGAACGCGTGGCCGCGCTGACCAGTGGGGAGCTTATCGACAACAGCGTGGCGCTTGATTTCGAACGCGAAGGCGTGCGCCTTGGCGGGGTGGCGAGCCTGCCCACCTATAATCGCGGCGTTGCCGACCACCAGTTCCTGTTCGTCAATGGCCGTCCGGTAAAGGACCGGCTGCTGATTGGCGCTGTGCGCGGCGCTTATGCCGAAATGCTGGCGCGGGACCGGCATGCGGTGGTGGCGCTGTTCATTGATCTGCCGCCAACGCAGGTCGACGTAAATGTGCATCCGGCCAAGACAGAAGTCCGCTTTCGCGAGCCAGCGTTAATCCGCGGCATGATCATATCTGGCCTGCGCCATGCGCTCGACCAGTCCGGTTTCCGCGCGGTGCAACGACCATCGGCGGACGCGCTTGCCGCATGGCAGCAGGAACCGATCCAGACCGCACAAGGCGACATTTTTGCTAGGCCTGCCGACGCGATTGGATCTGGCTATCAGGGGCAATATGGCCAGCGTCCCACTTATCCATCGGCATATGAAAACCGCAGCAGCTTTGCCGATTTGGGCGCGATCCCCGGCGAAGACCTTGCGCCTCTCTGGGGCAGGGCCGCCGTCGCCCACGAACCCGTGCCCGAATGCGCCAGCCACCCGCTTGGCGTCGCGCGCGGGCAAGTGGCCAACACCTATATCGTTGCCGAGGCGGAAGACGGCCTTGTCATCGTTGACCAACATGCCGCGCACGAACGGCTCGTGCTCGAACGGATGCGCAAGGCTATGGCGGCGGCAGGCGGAGCAGTCCCGTCGCAAGCGTTGTTGCTGCCGCAAGTCGTTGAGCTGGACGAACCCGCCTGCGACCGGTTGGAGGCGCGGGCCGATGAACTGTCGGCATTCGGGCTAGACCTCGAACGCTTTGGCCCCGCCGCCATGCTCGTGCGCGCCACGCCGGCGGTGCTGGGTGATGGCGATGCCAAGGGATTGCTGGAAGATCTGGCCGACGACCTTGCCGCGTATGATGAAGCCCTGTCGCTAAAAGAACGCATCGACCATGTCGCCGCAACGATGGCCTGCCACGGCTCCGTCCGCGCTGGCCGTGTCTTGTCCGTTACCGAAATGAACGCGCTCTTGCGCGAAATGGAAGTCACCCCGCACAGCGGGCAGTGCAACCATGGTCGGCCAACTTGGGTGAAGCTGGCGTTGGGCGATGTTGAAAAGCTGTTCGGCCGGAAGTGACCGAACAGCTTTCATATTCAATGCCCTAAAGAGAGCTTTGCGAACAAGGTGAGTCCCATGGGATTATTGCCATAGGCGGCATCCAAGGCGTTGGGCTTGGCATATGTTGACACTGTGCCGCCCAAGGCGAGGTTCAGTGGGCCGGTCAGCGGTAGGCGATAGGCGTAGCCCGCCTGAAACTTGCTCACCCGAAAGGGAACTTCGTGCAGCGGATCGTCATGATCCGGAAAAAGCTCGTCATTTTTCACATTTTCAAAACGGCCAAAGACCGTGTGATGGTCGTCAATGTCCCAATTTGCTTCAACCAGATAGGCAGTCAGCGTTGACCCGGGATCACGGTTTTTGGCAGAGAAAGCAGCCGTTGCCGTCAGGCCTTTCCCATTGGCATAATGCGCGCTTGCGGTTGTACGATGCTCGTTTTGGTCGGGGTGGATCGTGAATTCCGGCTGCTTTAAAAAGCCATGGCTGACTTGCAATGCCCATTCCGGCGAAGGGTTGAATGTCGCGCGGACTGACCAACTATCGAAACGCGGCTTTTCGATATTCCAGCGATCCTCATCGGGCTCTCGTCCAGTGAATACCGAACCCTCCAACTGGTATTGTCGCGTCGAAATACCTGCCGTCGCCACGCCATAAGTGATGTGGCTGCTGTCGAACCAATGGTGGGTGATCGGTGCCTCAGGATTTAGCTTGGCCGAGCCGCGGTGCATGAAGGCACTTGGCCCCAAAGCCGGTTCGCCGACAGGGCCACCGTAGAGGAACAGGCTGGCGTCCTGCGCAATGTCGACGTCGATCCGTGCCGCGAGTGCCATAAACAGGTCATGCGGATGCTGCCGGTCGACCAATGGCGCACCACCCGCCGTTTCGCCGGTCGCAAACAGATTGGGATAGCCGCGGTTGGACATTAATGGCTCAAGGCTCAACATTGACTTGAACTGGAAGCGGCCACCCTCAAATTGGCGTTCTGCGGTCAGCATCGCCATCGACTGGACATAGGTCTTGTCGTCGCCACGTGGTCCCGACTGGTCGGTGGTGACGCCCCAGACATAGCCATGCGTCATGACCATCCAGTCCTTTGCGACGGGCAAATGAAGGCCGTGCATACCGCCTTCGTTGCCTGGCAGGCGAGACGTGCCTGAGCCTTCGGCGGGATTGCCGGAGGTGGCGGCTGGCATTGCCGCCATGTCATGGCCCATCTTTGCATGGTCCATCTTGGAATGGTCAACGGGGCCTGCGTTGGGCGTAGGTGCGGTTGAATGCTGCGCATGGTCCATCTGGCTGTGATCCTGCGCAACGGCAGGGACTGCGTGGAGGGCAAGCGCGCTAACGCCCACCCAAATAATCGGCATTTTCATATAAATAATCCTGTAGATTGAATGACAATAAGGGTCGTTCAAATCTCAGCTTCGCGGCGGGGGTATTGTTGGCCTTGCGATCGTGCCCAAAAGTTCATGGAGCAGGGCGCTTTGCGGAATACACGGCAGTGACGCGGAATGAAATATCGCAAAGCCAGGGGAAACAGGCGCGATGCAGCCGATGCAGCCATGAAGCTGCACAGCTTTGCCATGCTCCTCGGCATCATCGTCTTGTGTGCCCATCGGCATACCGTGACAATCCGCCGGCATTGCTTCGGACGCTGCCACCGGCGCGACCGGCACTGCAAGTGCGGGCAGTGCCAACGCAAACAGGAATATCGCAAGGAAAAGGTTGCGGAGCATAGACAGTCGGTTAGCCCATTTATCTTCAACCGTCATCCTGAACTTGTTTCAGGATCTTAATTTACTCACTGGTGTGGACCTAGAACCACCCGCTCTCTAGACATTAAACCGGAAGAGCATGATATCGCCGTCTTTGACGAGATATTCCTTGCCTTCCGAACGCCATTTGCCCGCTTCTTTCGCGCCGGCTTCGCCGTTGAATTGGACATAGTCATCATAGGCCATGGTTTCGGCGCGGATGAAGCCTTTTTCGAAATCGCTGTGGATTGCGCCCGCGGCGTTGGGGGCGGTGTCGCCTTGGTGGATTGTCCACGCGCGCGCTTCTTTCGGGCCGACGGTGAAGAAGGTGATGAGGTGAAGCAGTTCATATCCAGCGCGGATAACACGGGCGAGGCCGGTTTCGGTCAGGCCAAGGTCCTCAAGGAATACCTCGCGGTCTTCGGCGGGCATGGTGGAGATTTCAGCTTCAATGGCGGCGGAGACGACAACGGCTTCCGCGCCTTCGGCCTTCGCCTTTTCAAAGACGCGTGCCGACAACGCATTGCCGTTCGCGGCGCTCGCCTCTTCGACATTGCACACATATAAAACCGGCTTTGCGGTCAAAAGCTGCGCCATTTGGAAATGCCGTTCTTCTTCGGCATCGTCGCGCTTGGTCAGGCGCGCTGGCTTGCCTTCACGCAGCAGGTCAAGCGCACGGCTTAATACTGCGGCGCTGATTTTGGCTTCCTTGTCGCCTTGCGTGCCCTTTTTGATGAGGTTAGGGACACGCTTTTCAAGGCTTTCCAAATCGGACAGCATCAATTCGGTTTCGACGGTCTCTGCGTCTGAAATCGGGTCGATCTTGTTATCGACATGCTGGATGTCGTCATCTTCAAAACAGCGCAGAACGTGCACAATGGCATCGACTTCGCGGATGTTGCCCAAGAATTGGTTGCCAAGGCCTTCGCCTTTTGACGCGCCGCGCACAAGGCCAGCGATGTCGACAAAGCCCAGCTGCGTTTCTATAATCTTTTGGCTGCCGCCGATTTTGGCGATGGTTTGCAAGCGCGGGTCAGGGACGGCTACGTTGCCGATATTGGGTTCAATCGTGCAGAACGGATAGTTCGCCGCTTGCGCTGCTGCCGTTTCGGTCAGTGCATTGAACAGGGTGGACTTGCCCACATTGGGGAGTCCGACGATACCGCATTTAAAGCCCATATTATCCTCTTGGGAGATTGAATAGCGGCGTCCCTAGGCGACGGCGGGCAACGAGTCCATCCAGCGCTGCAATTCATCGGGGTTTCTTAGACGGATTATTTTGTCTTCATGGCCCTTCAGTTGTGCCTCTGTGCGGATGCGCGGTCCGCTGTTCCAGCGGATCAGGTAGAAAAGAAATGCGATGTCGAAACGTTCGGGGCACCCCTCGGTCATGTCGGGACGGCTGCGCCCGCGATAGGTCCAGATGCGTTTGAGTAAGCGGCGGACGCACAGGCTGATCGGGAAATCGAGGTAGATGACGGTGTCGGCGCGGTCGAGGCGGGGTCCAAGCGTTCCGCCATAAGTGCCATCGATGAGCCACCGGTCAGTTGCGACAATGTCATGCAGCTTGGACGTTATTTCGTCTTTGCTGCTTTCGATCCAGCCGGGTTTCCAGTTGAGTTGGTCCATATGGAACACAGGCAATTTCAGGCGCGTTCCAAGTGCGCCAGCCAGCGTTGATTTGCCTGCACCGCATGGGCCAATGACCAGCACACGCTGCATGCGTTTAGTCCTGCTGCAAACGCATGGCGACATCGTTCATGAAGCGGACGTCGTCGCCTTTGGCCAGCCAATCGGCTTCGGCTGACACAGCGCCCAAAAGATCCGCCAAATCGTCAATTTCGCTTTTGTGGAAATTGCCAAGCACATAGCCCGTGACGCGGTCTTTATTGCCCGGATGGCCAATGCCGAGACGGACGCGGCGGAAATCGGCGCCAATATGTTCGGTGATTGAACGGATGCCATTATGGCCAGCCGCGCCGCCGCCAAATTTGACCTTCACCTTGAATGGCGCGAGGTCGAGCTCGTCATAAAAGACCGTGACGTCTTTGGATTCAAGCTTATAGAAATCCATCGCTGCGCGTACGCTGCGGCCGCTTTCGTTCATGAACGTCGCGGGCTTAAGAAGAATGATTTTTTCGGAACCGAGCCGAAGTTCCTGCACCCAGCCCAAAAATTTCTTGGCGGGTAATGGCAGGTCGTGAATTTCGGCCAGCGTATCAATCGCCATGAAACCGATATTGTGCCGGTGCATCGCATAGGTGGCGCCTGGATTACCGAGACCTACCCATAATTGCATCGCGCTTGTCCCTTGGGGGAATATCCGGGGCGGGTTGAAACCCAGCCCCGGAGATGAATGTAAGCTAAGCCTTTGGCTTACGCGCCCTTAGCGGTGCGCAGGAAGTCAACATGTATCGGGCGATCGCTGACAGGATGAAATGCAACATCCTTTGGTATCGTGAGCTGTTTTTTGCCACCAAGTTCGATCTCGATAACGCTGTCGAAAAAATGGCCAGTCATCAAAAGTTTGACGAGAGCCTTTTCCTCAACATGGATGAGTTCGGGTTCTTGTTTGTTGCCGTAAATGACGGCGGGCACTCGGTTTTGACGACGCAATTCGCGGGAGGCTCCCTTGCCTGCCCCATTGCGCGTCTCTGCCGACAATGTCAGCTGATCGCTCATGTTCATTCTCCAAAAAAAGTTACCTTGCCGCCACGCCTCCAGGGATGACCATGCACGGCAAGCGCGCGTCTATATGCAGGTTATGCCGGAAAAGCAAGCTTCGTGCGGAATCAGAGCAATGCTTTGTAGAGGCTGAATAGGCTGGTTGCGATCAGGACGATGCTGACGGCGAACAACAACATGCGCGGCTGGATGCGTTTGGCAACAATCGCACCGAATGGAGCGGCCAGTAACCCGCCAATCAACAGACCGCCGGTGACGACCGTAAACGCCTCTAGTCCAATCGTCAGGATGAAGGTCATCGACACTGCAACCGTCAGGAAAAACTCCGCAGTATTGACAGTACCAATGGTTTTGCGGGGATCGGTGCCTTGGATCAGCAAGTTGGACGTAACGACTGGGCCCCAGCCACCGCCACCCGATGCATCCAGAAAACCGCCGACAAGACCAAGTGGCATCGTTACCTTGGGATCGCGTGGCTTGTGCTGATGGGTGAAGTTCCATGCCTTATACAGCAGGTAAAAGCCGATGAGCGTAAGATATCCCATGACAAACGGGCGCGCTGCGTCGGTATGAACATTTGCCAAAAGATACGCGCCGGTGCAGCCGCCAATCACACCCGGAATGGCAATGCGGGCAAACAGCCTCCAATCGACATTTTTGTGCAACACATGGCTGATGCCCGATGCGCCCGTTGTGAACATTTCGACAAAATGCACGCCAGCAGATGCGCGGGCAGGGGCGACGCCCATGACGCTGACCAACAATGTGCTGCAAATGACGCCAAACGCCATTCCAAGCGCGCCATCGACCAACTGCGCGGCAAAACCGACCGCGACATAAGGCGCGACGGAAAACCAATCGATATTGGCAATATAGTCAATCATCCAAGTCTCGCCCTTTGCGGTGGAATGTCGGATGCATAATCGGGAGTCGCTTCTTTAGCCACCGCTTTGTATCTCACGAATTTGTTTGGAGCACCCAAGAATGTGTTTAGCGGGGTAAGTGGTTTATTCCGCAGCTTGTGCGAATGCTTCAGCGTCAACGACGTCACACAGATTGATGCCGTCCAACAGGTCAGCGGTCTTGTCGCGCACTTGAAGCATGAGTGCGCGGGTGCGGCAATTTTCTTCCTCGACGCAGTTTTTGCATGTCTCATGCGCGTACCGGCTGGCACAGGGCACCAAAGCCAAAGAACCGCGCATGATGCGGATGAGATCGCCATAGCTTATGTCGATGGGTGCAACGCCCAGCCAATATCCGCCGTCCTTGCCGCGTTGCGACGCGACGAGCCCCGAACGTGTCAGTTCGGACAAAATCACGGTCAGGAATTTCGGCGGAATCTTTTGTGCTTCGGCAATATCGGCGAGTTGCACTGGCCCGTTGCCGAAATGGTCCGCAAGATGCTGCATGGCGCGGATGGCGTAGCGGGTTTTCTGGGACAGCATGGATGGCTTTTGCGCCGGATGGCCTGTTTTTTCAACCCAGCAAGTAGACAAAGTAACAATAGTTTGAATTTCGTACCGAAATTCTGTTCAATCTGCGTTCAAATGCTGTTGCATTGCATGAAACGTCGGCATAGCGTGTTATGGTAAATAAAGCTCAGGGGTGAGCTAAAATGACAGGGGATAATATGAAACATTCAAAAACCGCTATTCTTTTGTTGGCGACGTGCCTGACCGCGCCTGCCTTTGCACAGGATGCAGCACCGCCAGCTGCCGCTGAAACGGTGGATGAAGGCGCCGCGATTATCGTGACGGGTTCGCGCATTAAGCAGGATCCGGCCAAGAGCGCGCTGCCGTTGCAGGTCATCAGCACCGACGATCTGACGCGCGAAGGCATTAACAGCCCAGAACAGCTCATCTCTTACCTGTCGACCAACGGCAATGGTGCGGACAACCTTGCGTCCAATGCGGACGTAACATCAGGTGCGCAGCGCGGCACCAACGGCCTGTCGGCGGCCAACTTGCGCGGGCAGGGTTCGGCATCGACATTGGTGTTGCTCAATGGACGCCGCGTCGCGGCACACGGCCTGACGGGTTCCGCTGTCGATGTGAACCAAATTCCGATGGCCGCGCTTGAGCGCGTGGAAGTCCTGAAAGACGGCGCGTCGGCGATTTACGGAACCGATGCAATCGGCGGTGTTATCAACTTCATCACCAAAACAAATTTCCAGGGCCTTGCGCTTAACGCCTTCACGGACCTCGCCGAAGCAGGCGGCGGTGCGATTTATCGTCTGTCCGCGACGGGTGGTTATGGCGACCTAGACGAAGATGGTTTCAACATCTTGGCGACCGTTAGCAGAAGCGTCAATAAAGCCCTGAACGGTTCGGATCGCAGCTTTGTCAACGGCAACCAGCCCAATCGCGGCCTTTCGGTCGATACGCGTGGAACGCCGATTGCGACCGCGTTCGCCACCGGTTCAAATGCGCTCTTTGCCCCGACCGGTTCGCTTTTAAGCGGCGTTACTTTGCTTGAGACTGGGGCGACTGTTCCGGCCACGGGTGGTATCAACATCCTCGATCTTCCCGGCGGTGCAGGTTGCGCATCCATGGATGGTGGCATGGCATATGATGACCAATTGTGGGCAAATACCTCGGCACGTTTTGCCTGTGCGTGGGATACCGGCCGCGCAGCTGTTCTTCAGCAGCCATTGGAAACGCTGACTTATTATGGACGCGCAACAGCGAAACTTGGCGACCATCAATTTTACGCGGAAATCACAGGTTCAGACGCCGATTCTTCGAAGCGTTTCTCGAACAACCAATATTCGGGCAACGCCACAACCTTGCCGTTATATTATCCGCTGAACAGCACGACGGCGTCGACGTATAATGATGTGTATAGCAAGCTGGTCGCCGTTTTCCCACAGATCGCCGTCAATTATGGCAAGCCGATTTCGTATCGCTGGCGTTGTACGTCATGCGACGTGCGTGAATATGAAACCAACACAAAAACCTTGCGCGCCGGTTTGGGCGCTGAAGGTCCATTGTGGGATGGCTGGGATTATCGCGCTGGCGGTTCATATGCCCGCAGCCAATCGACGTCGGTATTGGGTACCGGCTACCATTATCGTGGAACCTTCGCCTCGGCAGCAGC
>JAIXYC010000138.1 GCA_027490455.1 Sphingomonadales bacterium | reverse complement strand
GAGCAAATCTGCTTCACCAAGGCTGTAACCCGCCAAAATCTGGGCGGCCTGCATAACCTGTTCCTGATAGACGAAGATACCGTATGTTTCGTTCAATACCGGCTCGAGCAGCAGGTGCGGATATTCGATGCTTTCTTCGCCATTCTTGCGTCGGCCGAACATCGGGATGTTGTCCATTGGGCCTGGGCGATAGAGCGACACGAGCGCGATAATATCGCCGAAATTGGTTGGCTTAACCGCAGCAAGCGTCCGTCGCATCCCTTCGGATTCCAGCTGGAACACACCGACGGTGTCGCCGCGCTGCAGCAATTCATACACGGCCGGGTCGTCATGCGGCAAAAGCCCAAGGTCAATTTCGACCCCGCGCTTCGCCAACATCTGTGTCGCTTTTTGCAAAACGGAAAGTGTCTTCAGACCCAGAAAGTCGAACTTAACAAGGCCTGCACTTTCGACATATTTCATGTCGAATTGCGTGACCGGCATGTCCGAACGCGGGTCGCGATAAAGTGGTGCCAATTCGGACAACTCTCGGTCGCCGATAACAACACCAGCGGCGTGCGTTGAACTGTGGCGCGGCAAGCCCTCAAGCTTCATGGCAAGGTCAAACAAGCGCTTCACTTGCGCGTCGCGGCGATATTCCTCACGCAATTCAGCGACACCTGCCAATGCGCGCTTCAAATCCCACGGATCAGCGGGAAGATTTGGCACCTGCTTGCACAGCCGGTCCACTTGACCGTAACTCATTTGCAGAACGCGCCCGGTGTCGCGCAGAACAGCGCGGGCTTTCAGCTTACCAAAGGTGATGATCTGCGCGACTTGGCGTGTGCCATATTTTTTCTGCACATAACGGATCACCTCTCCGCGCCGCGTTTCGCAGAAGTCGATATCGAAATCCGGCATCGAAACACGGTCGGGGTTCAAGAAGCGTTCAAACAGCAAACCAAGCTTGATAGGATCAAGGTCCGTAATGGTCAGCACCCACGCCACCAGCGAACCCGCGCCTGACCCGCGGCCGGGGCCCACGGCAATGTCCTGTTCCTTTGCCCATTTGATGAAGTCGGCAACGATCAAGAAATATCCGGAAAAGCCCATGGAGCAAATGACGTCCGCTTCGAACGTCAGTCTGTCGAAATAGACTTGGCGCGTTGCTTCATCGGTAATGCCTGCGGTCTCAAGGCGCTGCAACAGCCCCAAACGGGCATCCTCGCGCAATTGCGCATCCTCCGCTGTGCGATCACCCGCAAGGCTTGGCAGGATTGGGTTTCGATATGGCGCCAGCGCAACGCAGCGCTGGGCAATGACAAGCGTGTTGGCCAAAGCCTCAGGCACATCGGCGAACAAAGCGCCCATTTGCTTACCGGTCTTGATCCAGGTGTCACGGCTGCTCCGCCGACGGTCTTGGCTTTCGACATATTCGCCATCGGAAATGCACAGCATTGCGTCATGCGCATCGAAGAAATCCGGTTCGGCAAAAAATGCGGGGTTCGTGGCGACCAATGGAATATCGCGGGTATAAGCCAGATCAATCAAAGCCTCTTCCGCGGTTTCTTCGCGGCTATCGTTGCGCCGGCTTAGCTCGATATACAACCGGTCAGGAAACAAGGCCTGCAAGCGCGACAGATATTCACCCGCGGCATTGTTTTGGCCATCACTTAGCAGTTGCGTTACGGCGCCTTCAGCGCCGCCTGTTAGCGCAATCAGGCCATCGGAAAATGGCGCAAGTTGTTCGAGCGTAACATGCGCGTCCAAATCTTCGGGACGATCAAGATGCGCCATGGAAACCAGACGGCACAGATTATCATATCCGCTTTCGTCCTGCGCAAATAATGGCAGCCAGTCGCGGATGAACTTGCCATCGCTTGTCGGCCGCCGGACGCCAAGGAGCGCGCCAATGATAGGCTGTACGCCGTTTGACTTCGCGCCATCCTGAAATGGCATCACACCATAGAGACCATTGCGGTCGCAAATCGCAATCGCGGGGAAAGCTAGCTTTTTTGCCGCTTCGCCAATCGCCTTGGGTTCGATTGCGCCTTCCAACATGGTGTAAGCGGAAAACACGCGCAAAGGGACAAAGGGCACATAGGACATAAATCTATGTTAGATGACTCGCGGGATTCGACAATCCACCATTTCGGCTAATCTGTGGACAATCAGGCAGGTTGCGCAAGAAGCTTTTCAATGTCCTTGGCAAGCGCTTCGGGTTTAACTTGCGGGCCATGGCGGGCAACCACATTGCCCTTACGATCAACCAGAAATTTGGTGAAGTTCCATTTGATCCCGCTTGATCCCAACAGACCAGCTTGCTGCTGCTTAAGATAATGCCAAAGCGGGTCTTCATTGTCGCCATTGACGTCAATTTTGGAGGCTAACGGAAATGACACATCATAGGTCAAGGAACAGAAATTCTTTATCTCTTCCTCGTCGCCCGGTTCCTGCGCACCGAACTGATTGCACGGGAAGGCCAATATCGCCAGTCCCTGATCCTTATACTGCCGATACAGCGCCTCCAGCCCCTTATATTGCGGTGTAAAGCCACATTTCGACGCGGTATTGACGATCAGCAAGACCTTACCCGCATGCGCCGCCATGGCTTCACTTGCGCCGCCAGGCATTTTGACCGAAAAATCGTACACTGACATCATCTATCCCCTTAGCTTAAGCTAATCTTCCGTCCTGCAGCCGCACGACGCGGTCCATCTTCGCGGCAAGGCGCTCATTATGTGTTGCGACAATTGCGGATGAGCCTTGCTCGCGGACCAATGCCATGAACTCACCCAGCACAATGTCGGCGGTGTGTTCGTCGAGGTTACCGGTCGGTTCGTCCGCCAGTACCAGTTTTGGCCGGTTCGCAAGCGCCCGCGCAACGGCAACCCGTTGTTGCTCTCCGCCAGACAATTTCGATGGCCGGTGGTGAAGCCGCTCAGAAAGCCCGAGCTGCGTGAGCAAATGGGTCGCGCGTTCGATGGCATCTTCGGGCGTTGCATCGGCAATCAGTTGGGGAAGGACGACATTCTCAAGCGCATCAAAATCGGCCAGCAAATGGTGG
>JAIXYC010000102.1 GCA_027490455.1 Sphingomonadales bacterium | reverse complement strand
AGCCTCACGCGCTATGGGCGCATCATGGCCTTTGACCTTCCCGAAGACTTGCTTGAAGAAACCTTCTTGGCCTCAACCGGGCCGGGCGGGCAGAATGTCAACAAAGTCGCCACTGCGTGTCAGTTGCGGGTTGATGTCTTTGCGCTCGTTTTGCAGCCTTATGCATTCCGGCAGTTGAAGGTTCTTGCGGGTAGCAAGATGACGATGAACGGTGAGTTGATCGTCACCGCCCGCAGCCACCGAACGCGCGAAGCCAATCGTGCAGATGCCCGCGCCCGCGTGATCGAGCTCATCGACCGCGCGCACATCCGTCAGGCACGGCGCGTCGCGACGAAACCCAGCAAGGCCGCCAAGGCACGGCGCGTGGACGCCAAAAAGGGCCGATCAACGGTCAAGAAAAACCGTGGCAAGGTTAGCTTCGACTGATAGGGTGCATGCATGTACGAATTTTCCATTGATACAAACGCCCCGAAATCGGACATGTACCGCGAACTGGTTAAGTCCGCTGATGCCTTGACCCGTGGAGAGAGTGACGGCGTTGCCAACATGTCGAATATCGCCGCTCTGCTTTGGGAGTTCCTGCCCGATGTGAATTGGACCGGCTTTTACCGCGTCGTGGACGGAGAGCTCGTTCTTGGCCCGTTTCAGGGCAAGGCAGCCTGCATCCGCATTCCCTTTGGCCGCGGCGTATGCGGCGCTGCGGCGCAAACCGGCGAGACGCAATTGGTTGAAGATGTGCACGCCTTTCCCGGCCATATCGCATGCGACGCCAACAGCGCGTCCGAACTTGTCGTGCCCGTGATACGCGATGGCCACGTGATCGCCGTGGTTGATCTGGATAGCCCGTCGCGCGGCCGGTTCGACGATGATGATGCGCTGGGGATAGAATCGCTCGTCGCCGTTATTGCAGACCGCATTTAAACGCGTTCCCTCATTCAACGGCAACGATGGGAACGGGGTCGCCAAAATGGTCGCGTCTCAAACCTTAATGGATAACAACATAGACTCGATCTGAAGGATATTTTACGAGATCGGCATGGACACACTCGACATCGCCTTTGCTGAAGCCCGCCGTTATTTGGCCTCTCTCGATACGCGACCAGTGTCGTCGCGTGGAACGCCTGATGACATGCGGCAGCCTCTGCCAGCTTGGTTCCCTGAGCGCGGTATCCCAGCGAATGATGTCGTCCGCGCAATTGCGGCCGCAGCGGACCCCGGGTTAACAGGCAATGCCGGCGGACGCTTCTTCGCATGGGTGAAAGGCGGCGCGCTGCCGGCCGCGCTTGCGACGGACATCATGTGTTCTGCATGGGATCAAAATGCGGTGCTTGCATCGACCAGTCCGGCCGGTGCGGTTCTTGAGGAGGTGGCGGGCCGATTTCTGCTAGACGCTCTGCGCCTGCCCGCCGATGCCAGCTACGCCTTTGTTACCGGATGCCAGATGGCGCATACGACGGCGCTGGCTGCCGCGCGTCATGCCGTGCTCGCGCAAAAGGGTTGGGATGTTGAGGCGCAGGGGTTTCAGGGCGCGCCTGTTATCCGCGTGCTGGCGAACAGCCATCACCATTCTTCGGTTACCCGGGCGTTGCGTCTGCTCGGCTTGGGCAGCGACTGTATCGTGCCATTGGGCGGAGACAAGCCCGGTCTGGTGTCGCCAGAGGTTCTGCGCGCGGCGCTCGCACAAGCACCTGATGCACCAACGATCGTGGTTCTCAATGCGGGTGATCTCAACATTGGTGCGTGCGATGATTTCGCAACTTTATGCCCCATCGCGCAAGCCGCAGGAGCTTGGGTTCATGTCGACGGCGCCTTTGGTCTTTGGGCCAATGCCAGCCCGCGTCTGGCCCCGCTCGTATCCGGGGTGGAGATGGCGGATAGTTGGGCCACCGATGGTCATAAATGGCTGAACACACCCTATGATTGCGGCATGGCAATTACGCGCCATCCAACTGCGCACAGTGCGGCGATGCGCATGACGGCGGCCTATCTGACCAGTGGCGGCGACGTACGCGATCCAATGGACTTCACACCGGAATGGTCGCGTCGCGCCCGGGCTTTGCCAGCGCTGGCCGCTTTGATGGAGCTCGGCCGTAACGGCCTTGCGGAGATGATCGAACGATGCTGCGACCATGCCGCCGCCATCTTTGACGGGATCGTGGGCTTACAAGGTGCCACAGGTATCGCGCGTCCGACAATGAACCAGGGCCTGATACGGTTCGACGCAAAAGACGGATCGAACATCAGCGACGCGGTGATCGCCGCGATCAATGCCAGTGGCGAAGCTTTTCTGAGCGGTGGCAGCTGGGACGGCGAACGTGTTATGCGGATTAGCGTATGTGGCTGGAATACGAGCGCCGACGACGTCGCACGGACCGTGGCTGCAGCAAGTGAGGCACTATCTAGCCTTCGGTGAGTATTTTCAGCCTTCCACGTCCGGATCAAACAATTCCCAACCATCCGGACCAAGCCGTTCCAATGGCTGGTAGCGTGTTTTATACTGCATCCGTGCGGCGCCATTTACCCAATAGCCCAGATACACATAAGGCAGGCCAGCCGCCTTTGCGCGCAGAATGTGGTCCATGATGATGAAGTTGCCAAGGCCGCCGCGTTCTTCAATGTCGGGATTGTAAAAGCTGTAGATCATCGACACGCCGTCGCTTTGCTGATCGGTCAGGCACGCACCCACCAATTCGCCCAGCCGACCAAAAGTTGTGGGTGTGCGATATTCCACCACATGGCTTTGAACCGGCGATTGTTCGACCATGTCGGCATAATCCATATCATCCATATTCGCCATGCCGCCTTCGGGATGGCGTGTTGTCAGATAGCGGCGGAGCAGATCATATTGTTCGGATGTCGACCATGGACGGCATGCGCTGACCACCAGATCGGAATTGCGCCGCAATATTTTGCGCTGCGTTGCGTTGGGCTGGAATTCATCGGTGCGGACGCGAACCGACACACAGGCCTTACAATCAAGGCAGCTGGGGCGGTAGGCAACATTTTGGCTGCGGCGAAACCCGATGCGGCCAAGCGCTTCGTTCAATTCGTCTGCGTAATTGCCGTTCAGCTCCGTAAATACCTTCCGCTCGGTCTTGCCGGGCAAATAGGGACAAGGCCCCGGGCTGGTCACAAAAAACCGGGGAAAACGGACTGGTGCGCTCATATTCTCTCCGCTCTTGTGCTGGGACTGTTAAGACGTTCTTTACCTTTTATGCACAGGTCCCCAGTCGCTGAAAAGCGAATTAACCATGATCCGTTCGTTCCGGACTATTTGTTGAGCTCGACCCGCTCAACCTTGTAACCGGCGGCGTCTAGGCCATCGACAAGACCCTGCAATTGCTCCGCATCGCGGGCTTCGCATTCGATGTCGGTAATCAGGCCCTTGGCGGGTAGCGTCGTAAAAATACGCTGGTGATAAATTTCGATGATGTTGACATTATGCTCGTTGAACAAGCGCATGACTTTGAACAACGCGCCCGGGCGGTCCTGAAGCGTCAGGCGCAAGCGCGCAAGGCGTCCGGAGCGGGCAAGGTCACGCAACAGAACGTTCGCCAGCAGGCGCGTGTCGATATTACCGCCACACAATACGATGCCGACATTCTTGCCCTTGAATATCTCCGGATGGGCCATGACGGCCGCAAGCCCGGCCGCGCCAGCACCTTCAACGACAGTTTTTTCAATCTGCAGCAGCAAGCTGACGGCGGTTTCAAGATCCGCTTCGCTGACCAAGACGATTTCGTCGACCAAGCCGCGAATGACTTCACTGGTGAACGATCCGGGGATTTTCACCGCAATGCCTTCGGCCAGCGTGTCACCTTCGCATGGCATCTGCATATCATTGAGCAACGCGTACATCGACGGATAAAGCTCCGCCTGCACACCGATAAGGCCGATGTCCGGCTTCAGTGCACGCGCCGCCGTGCCCATACCCGACAGCAAGCCACCGCCACCAATGGGCACGACCAGCATATCGAGCGACGGGACACTCTCCAGCATTTCCAGCGCAACGGTGCCCTGTCCGGCAGCAACATCAGGATCATCAAACGGATGTACGAATGTCAGGCCCTGCTCGGCCTCCAGCAAGCGCGCATGTTTGTAGGCATCATCAAAGGTCTCGCCATGCAGCACAACTTTGCCGCCAACGCTTTCGGTCTGCATCACCTTCACCGTCGGCGTCGGGACGGGCATGACAATGGTGACAGGAATGCCCAGACGCGTGCCATGATAGCTTAAACCTTGCGCATGGTTTCCGGCCGATGCCGCGATCACGCCCTTGCTGCGCTGTTCTTCGGTGAGCAGCAGGATGGCATTCAGCGCACCGCGTTCCTTGTACGCCGCCGTGAACTGATGGTTTTCGAACTTCAGATAAATATTTGCCCCGGTCAGCTTGGACAAAGTCTGGCTGTGCAGCGTCGGCGTCGCCACGATGGAGTCACGGATCCGCGCGTGCGCCGCGCGGATATGTTCAAGGGTCAGTTGGTCAGACATAGAAAGCGGCCCTAACGTATCTGGCGTTAAGTGAAAACAAACATTAAGACCATGCTATGACTAGAATAGCTTTTATCGGACTGGGCGTCATGGGCGGCCCAATGGCACGGCATCTTAAACAGGCAGGACATGACCTGACGGTGTACAACCGTTCGCGGGCCAAGGCCGAAAACTGGGTTGCGACCTATGGCGGAACGCTGGCGCTGTCGCCTGCGGATGCCGCCAAGGATGCAGAGGTCGTCATTAGCTGTGTCGGCACCGACGATGACTTGGCTGGCGTCACGCTTGGCCGCGATGGTGCATTTGCCGCGATGGCGAAGGGCAGCCTGTATATCGACCATACGACCGTCTCCGCACGGATAGCCCGTCAGCTTGGCGTAGAGGCCAAGTCACGCGGCCTGTTGGTCGTCGATGCGCCCGTGACCGGCGGACAGGCCGGCGCCGAAAACGGAACCCTGTCCATCATGTGTGGCGGCAGCGAAGCGGCGGTTGAGGCCGCGCGGCCGATCATGGCGCCTTATGCCAAGCGCGTTGTCCATGTGGGCGGCCCCGGCACTGGTCAGATCACCAAAATGTGCAACCAAATCGCCTTTGCGGGTGTCATCCAGTCGCTGTCCGAAGCGATGCGTTTCGCGCAGTCGGCAGAACTCGATGTTGAAAAAGTTTATGAGGCGATTTCGGGCGGCGCGGCGCAAAGCTGGCAGATGGACAATCGCTGGGCCACGATGGCCGAGGACAAGTTCGACTTTGGCTTTGCCGTTGACTGGATGCGCAAGGATTTGGGCCTCGCGTTCGAAGAGGCGCGTGCCGTTGGCGCGACCTTGCCAATTACCGCGATCATCGATCAATTTTATGCCGATGTGCAGCATATGGGCGGCGGCCGTCTGGACACCAGTGCGATTGTGAAAAGGCTGCCCAAGGGATGAAGACGTTTTTCGCGTTAGCCCTGCTCGCGCTTGCCGCACCTGCATGTGCCGACGGACTGGTCGAGAATGTAAATGGCATCACGCTTGATCAGGACGGCAAGGTCATCCGGTTCAACGCCATGCTGGTGGGCACAGATGGCAAAGTCACCGAGCTGCTGACCAAGAAAGATAAGCTTCCTAAGCAACTCGATTTCCGCCTTGATGGACGCGGCGCAACCTTGTTGCCCGGACTGATCGATGCGCACGGCCATGTCATGGGCCTTGGCTTTCAATTGCTGACGCTCGATTTGTCCGGAACCAATAGCCTTGCTGAGGCGCAAGCCGCGATACAGGCCTATGCCGCGAAATATCCCGAACGCCGCTGGATTATTGGTCGTGGATGGAATCAAGAAAAATGGGGCCTCGGCCGTTTCCCGACCGCGCAAGATTTAGACGCCGCCGTTGGCGATCGGCCTGTATGGCTTGAGCGCGTTGACGGGCACGCCGGATGGGCCAACAGCAAAGCCATGGAAATCGCCGGCGTCACCGCTGCATCCAAATCACCGCCGGGCGGGCGCATTGAACTGGCTGGCGGAAAACCGAGCGGTATCTTTGTTGACTCCGCTGCCGATCTGGTTGGCAAATTCGTGCCCGCACCAAAGCCGCTGGAACGCGACATTGCCTTGGGCGAAGCGCAAAAGAAACTGCACAGTCTGGGTATCACATCGATTGCCGACATGGGCACGTCGATGGACGATTGGCAAAGCTATCGCCGCGCGGGCGATGCCGGATGGCTGACAGTCCGGATATTTGCCTATGCCGGTGGCATTAACAATATGGTCGCGATTGCGGGCCCGGCGCCAAGCCCTTGGCTGTATAACGACAAATTGCGGCTGGGCGGTGTGAAGCTGTATCTTGATGGCGCCTTGGGCAGTCGGGGTGCGTGGCTCAAAAAACCTTATGCCGACGCGCCGGGACAGACTGGGCTTCAGTTTTTGGCCAGCGCGGAAATCCGCAACCTGATGGTGCGGGCGTCGATGGACGGGTTTCAGACCGCCGTGCACGCAATCGGCGATGCGGCAAATGCCGAAGTTATCGGCGCGATTGAGGAACTGTCCGAAACCTATACAGGCGATATGCGCTGGCGGATTGAACATGTGCAAATTGTCGACCCCGCCGATCTGCAAAAGCTGGGCAAGCATGGCATCATATCGTCGATGCAGCCGGTGCACCAGACATCCGACCGGTTGATGGCAGAAGCGCGACTGGGCCAAGAGCGTTTGAAAGGCGCTTATGCGTGGCAGTCCATCGCGCGCGCTGGTGGCAAGCTGGCGTTCGGTTCAGACGTGCCCGTTGAGTCCGCCGATCCCTTCGCCGGATTGGCCGCGGCCATGACGCGCGAAGATGTCGAAGGCCAGCCCTTTGGCGGATGGCGCCCCGAAGATCGCGTCTCGCGCGAACAGGCGCTGGCCGGCTTCACCACCGGCGCTGCTTACGCGGCCTTTGCAGAAGGCAAATTTGGTTCATTAACCCCCGGGCATTATGCCGACTTCATATTGATTGACGTCGATCCGTTGCTTGCAAGCCCGCGCGAACTGCGTAATGCCATAGTTAAAGAAACATGGGTCGGCGGTCGGCCCGTATATAAAAATGCTGCAGCACATGCTGCGGACAAAAACACCAATGGAGAGACAAGATAATGCGTGCATGGACCTTAGCGAGCCGCCCTGCCGGGCTTCCCAATGACAGCAACTTTGCAATGGTGGAAACACCCGATGCGCCATTGGGCGCGGACGAGTTTCGCGTTGCGAACAGCTGGTTGTCCGTTGACCCCTATATGCGCGGCCGAATGAACGATGCGAAAAGCTACTCCGATCCATTCGCGCTGGGCGAACCCATGACCGGCGGTGCAGTCGGCGTTGTGACCGAAAGCAACAATGCCGATTTCCCCGTGGGCTCTAAGGTTCTCCATATGGCTGGCTGGCGCGACAGCGCCGTATTCGGCGGCGGCAAGACGCCACCTGCTGGCATGCCGCCGGTTAAACTGCCTGATCTGGGCGTTCCCGATCAACATTGGCTCAGCATCATCGGCATGCCCGGTGGCACCGCATGGTTCGGCTTGCTTAAGGTTGCCGAGGCGAAGGCTGGCGAAGTCATTTTCGTATCCGCCGCCGCTGGCGCGGTTGGTTCGACCGTTACGCAAATTGCCAAAGCCAAGGGCATGAAAGTCATTGGTTCAGCCGGTGGCGCCGAAAAATGTGCGTGGGTTAAAGAACTCGGCGCAGATGCCGTGATCGACTATAAATCCGCCAAGGTGCTGCCGCAGTTGATGGCCGCGCTGAAAGATATGGGCGAAAGCGGCATTGATGTCTATTTTGACAATGTCGGCGGTGAGCATTTTGATGCGGCACTTGCCACATCCAACGAATGGGCGCGCTTTGCGATTTGCGGCATGATTGACGTATATAACGACTTCAAAGCCCAACCGATGCAGTATCTTCCGATGACCATCGGCAAGCGCATCATGATCAAGGGCTTCCTCTACCCCGACTTCTACGCACAGGTTCCGGAATTCAACGCCGATATGGCGGGTCTGATCCAGTCCGGCGCAGTTAAGGGCCGTGAAACGGTTAAAGACGGGCTGGAGAAAACACCGGAAGCGTTTCTTGGCCTGTTCAGCGGCGAAAACACCGGCAAGATGCTTGTAAAACTATAAGCAGTTTGCTGCGCAGCATTGGTTGATATGTTACGGAAAAGTGTGTTCAAACTGAATAGGCTTTCCGTAACGTCATAAATGTCAATGTGGCAATATTGACGCATAGAATGAATTTCAGGAAAACCGCCGTTAACGGCGGTGACATTGCCATTTCCTTTCTTTAGATTGTGACAAAATGATTTCAACACAGGAGAGAAGCATATGTTACGTCGTGACAAATCCCTCAGCCATGCATTGCGACTATCGGCCGCTTGCCTTGCGCTTTCGGTGCCAAGCCTTGCATTTGCGCAGGAAGCCCCTCAAGGCGACGATACAGCGGAAGAAGAAATCGTTGTAACCGCGCAAGGCCGCAGCCAGCTATTGTCTGACGTGCCGGTCGCGATTTCCGCAGTTAATGCCGAAACACTTCAAAATAGCGGCGCGAACGACATTCGTCAGCTGAACCAGGTTGCACCTTCGTTGCTCGTATCTTCGACGGGTTCGGAAGCCAACGGCTCGGCCCGTATTCGCGGTATCGGTACGGTTGGTGACAATCCCGGCCTCGAAAGCTCGGTCCCTGTTTTCATCGACGGCGTATACCGTTCGCGTTCGGGCATTGGTCTGAACGAACTCGGCGAGATCGACCGCGTTGAAGTACAGCGTGGACCGCAGGGTACATTGGGCGGACGTAACTCGTCGGCAGGCCTCATCAGCATCTATTCCAAAAAGCCAAGCTTCACCTTTGGTGTCAATGGCGAGCTGACCTACGGCAATTATGACTTCATGCGCGCGGCAACCAGTGTCACGGGCCCACTCTCAGACCAGGTCGCGTTCCGCGTTGATGGCGTGTATGTAAAACGTGACGGTTTCTACCGCGACGACCAAAATGGCCGCGACGTCAACAATCGTGACCGTTACTTCCTGCGTGGTCAATTATTGCTCCAACCAACCGATGCGCTGACGGTGCGTCTGATTGCAGACTATACCTCGCGTAAGGAAGAATGCTGCGCAGCGACCTATGTCGACGGTTCCGTCAATCCATTCATTGGCGACCTGAACAACCCAAGCACGACCGGCGTGGCGTCAACAGCGACATCGAACAACATCATCAACGTATTGCGTGACCTTGGCCAGCCATTGGCTGCGTTCAACCAAGGTTATGGCCGTAATATCTCGGTCAGCGCCAACCGCGTCTTTTCCGGCGAGACCAAGGATTATGGCTTCTCCGGTCAAATTGACTATGATTTCGGCGGCGCAACTTTGACGTCGATTACGGCCTATCGCCAATATCGTTCCGGTCAGGCGTCCGACACCGATTATGGTGAGGTCGACATTCTGTACCGTGCACCCAGCGACGATGCCTATCGTCAGTTCCACACCTTTACGCAGGAACTGCGCCTGCAAGGTGAAGCGTTCGGCGGAAAGCTGGATTGGCTCGTCGGCGGATTTTTCTCCAATGAAAAGCTGACCGTCCGGGACAATCTGCGTTTCGGCAACCAATATGGCCGCTTTGCAACATGCCGCATCATTTCGGGTGGCGGTTTGGCTGGGCTATATTCGCCCACCAGCCCATCATGCGTCATCCCTGGCGTCGGCACCGCAACCATCGGTGGCGCATCGGGTCCATCCGCTCCGGATATTCTGGCGGCGTTCACGGCGCTTGATAACCTGAATAATCTGGGCACCACCAACGACCGTTATTTCCAGAACGGCACAAACTTCGCGGCGTTCACGCACAACATCGTGCACATCACCGATGCGCTCGATCTGACGCTTGGGCTTCGCTACACCAGCGACAAGAAGAAGTTCGACGCCACCTTCGGCAATGACAACACCGTTTGTACGGCGGTCCAAGGCCTTGTAACCGACGACTTGGTGAACCCGCAGACAACGGCAACGGCGCGTGCACTTGCGGGTTCGTTGATTGGCCTGTCTTGTCAGGGCAACTCGACAGCGGAATTGAACGGCGTGTCTATCAACGACAAGCGCAGTGAAGATGAATTCACCGGCACCGCAATCCTGTCGTGGAAAGCAACCGACGACCTGTTGCTCTACAGCAGCTTCGCCCGCGGCTATAAGGCGGGTGGTTTCAACCTTGACCGTTCCGCGCTGAAGTCACCAATCGGCACATTTGCAGCATCTGGCGGCGCGCAGGCGTTGACGGGCAGATTGCAATTCGACCCCGAGCTGGTCGACAGCTATGAAATCGGCGCAAAATTCTCAAATGGCCCACTCAGCCTGAGCGTTTCTGCATTCCGTTCGGACTTCAGCAATTTCCAGCTGAATACGTTCAATGGCACCGTGTTCCTTGTGCAGTCGATCAACGGCTGTAGCGCGGATTTGGCCGGTGCCGACCGTGACCAAAGCTTGTCATCCGCAGGATCCAACTTCAACGCAGCAGCAGCAACAACCGGTGCCTGTGCGGCAAGCGACGTGGGCTATGGCGTGCGCGCAGAAGGTGTCGAGCTGGAAGCATCCTTGGTGCCAGCACGCAACTTCCGCGTGTCGGCAGGTCTGACATATGCAAACACCAGCTATCGTGAAAATCTGGTCGGCAGCAAAACCGGTGCACCACTTGACCCCGCATTGCGCAAATTGCCAGGTGACAATCTGTCCAACGCACCAGAGCTGGTTGCCACGTCAAGCGTCACATGGACGCCGGATATCGGCAGCAATGGCATGAGCGGTCTGGTGTATATCGACGGTCGTATGACCAGCGATTACAACACCGGTTCCGACCTGTTCCCGCAGAAAGAGCAGAATAGTTTCGCCGTATTTAACGCGCGTGTCGGCCTTCGCGGTCCTGACGAAGCCTGGAGCATTGAGCTTTGGGGTCAGAACATCTTCAATCAGGATTATGCGCAGGTCGCGTTCAACTCGCCATTCCAAGCGGGTGCAACCTCGGCGCCATTTGTGGATGGGCAATATCCCGGTGGTCGCCAGCTGATGTCGCACTTCCTTGCCGAGCCACGGACATATGGCATCACATTGCGCGGTAAGTTCTAAGAACGTCACGAACCTAAACGAAAAAGGGCCTGCAGCGATGCGGGCCCTTTTTCGTTGGGTGGGTTGGAACACATTATGTGTATGGGCGGTGCGTAACAGCACCGTCACCCTGAACTTGTTTCAGGGTGACGCAATTAGAGATAACTTCGCCTTTAAGTCGTCCCAAACCCAACGCCCAGGAAGCCTGGCATGGGGCCATTCCATCCATCATCGCCGGCTGGCGCTGCGTTTGGCCTTTGCGCTGGTTCAGCTTCAACCATTGGCGCTGCCTTTTCACGGGCGGGCTTGGCCGCGGCTTTTTCGCGTGCGGGCTTTGGTTCCGCTGGTGCCGCCGCTTCTGCGGGTGCAGCCTTGGCTTTTGGCTCCGCTGGCTTGCGGCCGCGCTTTGCGGGTGCACGCTCTTCGGCATCACCCGATGGCGCTTCGACCTCGCCAAGACGCTCGATCTTGGTGCCAATCAGCTTTTCGATGTTTTCAATGGCTTCTTCGTCAGCCTTGGTGACAAAGGTAAATGCCTTGCCCTTGGCACCCGCGCGGCCTGTGCGGCCAATGCGGTGGACATAATCATCGGGGTGCCATGGCGCGTCAAAGTTGAACACATGGCTGACGCCCTTAACGTCGAGGCCACGCGCGGCCACGTCGGATGCGACGAGCAGATTGATGTCGCCGTTCTTGAACGCTTCCAATTGCTTCTGGCGTGACGCCTGATCAATGTCGCCGTGAATTTCGCCCGAACGCATGCCATGGCGCTGCAGGCTGGTGTTCAATTCGCGCACCGTGGTCTTGCGGTTGCAGAAGATAATCGCGTTGGACACATCTTCGGTGCGCAAAAGATCGCGCAACACATCGCGCTTTTTCATCGGTGATACATTCACCAAAAACTGCTCGATGTTGACATTGGCAGTCGCGGGGCGCGCGACTTCGATATATTTCGGGTTCGACAGAAACTTGTCCGCCAGCTTCTTGATCGGCGGCGGCATCGTTGCCGAAAACAGCAATGTCTGACGCGTCGCCGGCAATTTGGTGCAGATATGTTCGATGTCGGGAATGAAGCCCATGTCCAACATACGGTCCGCTTCGTCGATGACCAGCATTTCGCAGCCCGTCAGCAAAATCTTACCGCGCTCGAACAAATCCATCAGCCGTCCGGGCGTCGCGATCAAAACATCAACGCCCTTTTCAAGCGCCTTCACCTGGTCGCCCATTTGAACACCACCGATAAGCAGCGCCATCGATAGCTTGTGATATTTGCCGTATTTTTCGAAATTCTCCGCAACCTGCGCCGCAAGTTCGCGCGTCGGTTCGAGAATGAGGCTGCGCGGCATGCGCGCACGCGCGCGGCCATTGGCAAGCACATCGATCATCGGAAGGACGAAGCTCGCGGTTTTACCCGTACCCGTCTGCGCGATTGCGATGATGTCACGCATCATCTGGACCTGCGGGATAGCAGCGGCCTGAATTGGGGTTGGCTCGTCATAGCCAGCCTCGCTTAAGGCTCTCAATAATTCATCAGACAGGCCGATATCGGCAAAACGCATATGTTGTTCCGGAAAAAAGATGCAGTGCCACCGGTGCCAAAGCCATAGCGACGAGGGTCGCCAATGGTCTCTGCGGGCAGAAATGTCAAGGTAATTGGCCGAATGCGCCCGGCGCTATCGCGGTATCAGCAATCGGAATTTATCGATCTCGCATTTTGCCCCGGTGCGGGCGTGCAACACATCCCGATCCACGCATAATTTGCCGTCAAATGACCGCTCCATATAAGCGCCCGCATAAAACTCCCGCGCCAGACAACCCTCACCCAAATAGGCGCGGATAAGGATGCCATCGCGCGTCAACAGGTCGAGCGTGCGGTCGGGTCCGGGGCGCGAGCCGCCCAGTCTGTCGACCCACAGGCATTTGCCGATTTTCTTCTCTTTATATTGCAGCTTCGCGACCGATTGCCGCTGTGCGCCCACGGCCGCCGGTGCCGACGCAGGGCTTGGCAAACGAATGATGATGCGTTGGTCCACGCGCACTTGGTTAAATTCTGTCTGCAAACGGAGGAACGGCGTGAACGGATTGTGCGCCATACCGACGTTAAAGTCGGCCCAAGCCTTTTGCGACACGGTCGTCAGGCCAGCCGCAAGCAGGATTATGGCAAAAATTATGCGCAAGAAACATTCCGGTATGAAGTTGAAGTTCTGCCGACTTTACTCGATAGGGTTGAACGTATCATGAATTAAATGCCCTGAACCTTCGCACATAATGGGAATTGCCGTGCCAGATGTAAACGCCTTATCCGAACTTCGCTCTATTTTGGGACCAAAGGGCTATTCGGATGATCAGGACGTCATATCCCCATGGCTGACCGACTGGCGTGGCCGATTTACGGGTGCCGCCGCCGCATTGCTTTCACCCGCCACCACCGAAGAGGTTGCCGCGATTGTTCGGGTTGCCGCGAAGTATCGGCTGTCACTGGTTCCACAGGGCGGCAATAGTGGGATGGTCGCCGGGGCCACACCCAATAGCAGCGGCGAACAACTGATCCTTTCAATGCGGCGGATGAACAATATCATCGCGATCGATGCAGATGCCGGCCTGATAAGCTGTGAGGCGGGTGTCATCTTGCAGAACCTGCATGAAGCCGCCGCACAGTCCGGACGGCGCTTTCCGCTTACGCTTGGCGGCAAGGGATCGGCAACCATTGGCGGCCTGATTTCAACCAACGCGGGCGGCACGCAAGTGTTGCGGCACGGCACAATGCGTTCGCTCGTTGCGGGTCTTGAGGCCGTTCTGCCCGACGGATCGATTTATGACGCCATGGCGCCATTGAAAAAAGACAATCGCGGCTATGACCTGAAACAACTGCTGATTGGCGGTGAAGGCACGATCGGCGTGGTGACCAAGGCCGTGCTGCAAACCGTCCCCGCGCTTATTGACCGTTGCGTCGTGTGGGCAGGCATCGATAGCCCGCAACAGGCATATGAACTGTTGCTGTTCATGCAGAAACATGGGCGCGATCGTTTGGAGGGCTTTGAAATCCTTCCCCAGCGCGCACTCAACGCCGTGCTCACGCATATTCCCGGCACACGCCCCCCGCTCGACACCACGCACCGCTGGCATGCGCTGATGGAATTTGTGCAGGACGACCCAGCCCAATCCAGCCCCGGAGAGCTGGCCATGCATTTGCTAGAGGATGCCATCGCCCATAATTTACTCGAAAACGCGACCATCGCGAGCAGCGACGTGCAAGCAGAAGCTTTTTGGAAAATTCGCGATTCGATTGCGGAGGCCGAACGTGCCGCGGGCGCCGCGCTGCAACATGATATCAGCGTTCCGGTCGCGGCCATGGCGCGCTTCATTGAGGAAGAAGCGCCACGTATTGAAGCGGACTACCCCGGCACCAAGACCGTTGCGTTCGGACATTTGGGCGATGGCAACATCCATTTCCACGTAAAGGCCCCCGACGGCGTCGATGTCACGACTTGGTACGCCTCAGATGGCAAAGCGATCACGTCGCACGTCTATGATCGCGTGCGCGCTTATGGCGGTTCATTGTCGGCGGAACATGGCATTGGCCAATCCAAAATCGACGAATTCGCGCGGCTTGCCGAGCCTGCCCGGCTTTCGGCATTGCGGGCCATTAAAAGCGCGTTCGACCCGCTTGGCATTATGAACCCCGGCAAGCTTGTTCCACTTGCGTAAAGGCTGCTGCCCGACTAAAGCGCCGCATTAAATTTTTGCCCAATAACAAGCACTGGAGTTTCACATGGCCACAGCGCCCCAAGCCGCAAACTTGCCGCTTCTGTACAAAGACCTCATCCCGCTCAACAGCAATGATCACGTCACGTGGAAATCGCGCCTGTTGGAGAATGCAAAGTTCCTTGAAGGGCAGCATGCGATCCCGTTGACGATCGAAGAGTTCGTCCCTGCATCGCGCACCTACCCCATCATTTTTTCCGCAACAGACAATCCTGTTCCGCTGGTCCTGATGGGCATGAATGAAGGCGTAAACACGTTCATGAACGAGGAAGGCTTTTTCGAGCGCCCCGTTTACGTTCCTGCCTATGTCCGCCGCTATCCATTCCTGTTGGCCAAGCTGCGTCCCGACACCGAAGAGCTGTCCTTGTGCTTTGACCCCACATCGGGCGCCGTTGGTGAATTTGAAGAAGGCACGCCCTTGTTCGAAGATGGCAAGCCAAGCGAAAACACGCAGGCTATTTTGAAGTTCTGTGAAGAATTCGAAAATGCCGGTTCGCAAACGCATGCGTTTGTTGAAGAGCTGCAAAAGCTTGACCTGTTAATGGACGGCGAAGTGGCAATCCAACAAGAAGGTCAGGAACAGCCATTCATCTACCGTGGTTTCAAAATGATCGACGAAGCGAAACTGCGCGAATTGCGTGGCGACACCGTCCGCAAGCTGAACCAGAACGGTATCCTTGCACTCATCCACGCACATCTGTTCTCGTTGCAGCTGATGCGGGAAATATTTGCAGTTCAGGTTGCACAAGGTAAGGTACCGCAGGTGACGGAACTGCCTTCGACCTAATCAGGCCAAATGTTTTATGCCGTCACTGTCCATGAAGGGAAGTGACGGCATGGCAAAATATAGTAAAATCGCGATCCTTTTTCACTGGCTGATTGCCATATTGATCGGTGCCAACATATTGTTGGCAAATTTGGGCGAGGATCTGCCCCGCGCCGCGCGCGCTGCCTATATGAGCCCACATAAGGCCATTGGCATTTCCATTCTTCTGCTGACCGTGGGCCGCATTTTGTGGCGCATTGCCAACCGCCCGCCTGCGCTGCCAAACAAGGTCGCGGGTTGGCAGGCCAAAGCCGGCCATAGCGTCCATATTTTATTCTACGTTCTGATGATCGCCATGCCGCTGACCGGCTGGCTGATGATCGGCGCCAAGGGCAACGCTGCGCCCGTTGATTTCTTTGGCCTGTTCACCATCGATATGGCGGTTGGCAAAAACGCGATGCTCGCGGACATCGGGCATGAGGGGCATGAGATATTGGTCACGCCGCTTTTCGTACTCATCGGCTTGCATATTTTGGGCGCTTTGAAGCATCAGTTCATCGACAAGATGCCTTTTGTGCAACGGATGTGGCCATAAGCCCCCGTCAACGGGGTCAATATAGCCAGCTCAACGACTGCCCGCGTCAATAGCTGTATTCAACCAAATTGGGGCAGAATGTTTTTTGCTCTGACTTGAAACTGCAATGCTCAGGCCCCATTCTTGAGTCTGGACAGAAACTTCCCCTCCCGTTTCTGTCCGTTGATGCCCTAACCGGCATCAGCTCCCTGAACCTCGGCCACCCCGGAGCAGTCCGGGGTGGTTTTTTTGTGCGAATCAGGCCGTTTTATTCCGCGGCAATCAACGCAGGCGAACCAAGCGCCTCGTCCGCCAATGCCTCCAATAGTCCGGCTATCAACAACTTCAGGGGTTCAACGCCAGCCCCAGGCTGTCGCAAATCAGCATCAAGGTAGAGCGACCGGTCGACTTCCAATTGGATCGCATGGATATTGGCCCGCGGCTTGGCATGGCGGCGCAGGATATAGTCCCCGGCATAGGGATGGTTGAGCGCAGCCGTAAACCCGTGCCCCTGCAAACGGGACATCAGCAGTTCGGCATATTGCGAGGCTGCACTTTTGCCGAACCGGTCGCCAATCACAAATTGCGGTCCCGCGCCTGTGGCCGGATTGTGGAGCGGGGGCATGCTGTGCACATCAAGCAGGATCGCGACCCCGAACTTTCTCCGCATATTTTCAAGCACATCGGATACCGCCTGATGATAAGGACGGTGGAACGTTGCGATGCGGTCATTGATATCGTCTAAAGTGAACTGCCGTTTCCACAAATCGCCTTCGCCCGACAATCGGCGCGGCACAAGGCCAAGGCCGCCGCGCTGCTTCACGCCGGGCGCGGGATAATCCGCGCGGTGGGCGCCTTGGACCATCTCAACATCAATATCCTTTTCATCGCGGTTCAGATCGATCCAGGCGCGTGCACGGTGGGCAAGGATAACCGGATGGCCAAACTGCACCGAACGGCGCACCAATAAATCGGCATAGCGATCCTCAAGCCGGACAAGAGATGCCGGCGGCACGCGTAGCGCGTCAAAGACAGCTGCGGGATAATCGCGTCCCGCATGCGGCACAGACAGCAGCACAGGCACGGACATATTCTCCGTTCCCCACATTGCAAATCCGGATGCCGATATATCCAACGCGCCCTCTTCATTGGCAAAAAATATGTTGTTGGCAGGTTTTGCGCAAAATGGTGCAAAAAAATTAAGCCTCTGCAATTATAGATACCGCCAGCGCCGCACTTTAGCGCCCCAAAGTTGTTTAAGGATTTGTTATGACCCGAATTCTGCTCGCCGAAGATGATCAGGCCATGCGCGAATATCTCTCGCGCGCGCTGGAACGGTCGGGCTATGAAGTTATCGCCGTTGACCGGGGTACCGCGGCAGCGCCCTTGCTGGAACAAGAACATTTCGATCTGCTGTTGACCGATATCGTGATGCCCGAAATGGATGGCATTGAACTCGCACGCCACTGTAACCGCGTGTCACCAGGCACGGAGGTCATGTTTATCACCGGCTTCTCGGGCGTCGCACTGCGCGCGAGCGCGTCCATGCCAAGCGCCAAAATACTGTCCAAACCCTTCCATCTGAAGGACCTTGTCCTTGAAGTCGAACGGCTGTTTGCCAAGGAAAGTTTTGGCGAGCTGAAATAGGCTTGAATGATAGCAAAAGCCCCGCTAGAGGCTGCGACATAATGGGCGTATAGCTCAGCGGTAGAGCACTGCATTGACATTGCAGGGGTCGCAAGTTCAAACCTTGCTACGCCCACCATTTAAAAACCCCGCCGTCCGAATGGAACGGCGGGGTTT
>JAIXYC010000131.1 GCA_027490455.1 Sphingomonadales bacterium | reverse complement strand
GTCAGATTGGACAGCTCATATGCCTCACGCAAACGCCCTTCGGCGGTCAGGCGCAACCAATCCGGAATATGGTTGTGCAATGGGCAATGCACCGAACAATATGGCACGCCGCATTGCGAACAACGCGATGCCTGATCCGCGGCGTCGTCGGACGCATAGCGCTCGGCGATTTCGGCAAAATCCTCTGCACGAAGCTGCGCGGCCCGCTTTTCAGGGTAGGCCTGCGGTTTTGAGATAAATTTCAGCATCGGGTCTTTGGCCACAGCGCACACTCCTTGATTATGCGCCGCGACTACCGCCGCAAACAGCGGATGTCACCTATAAAACCGCATAATAGGACAGCTAAACTGTCATATGCTGTATATTTTGTGCTTAAATGAGGGTCTCACGCAATATTATTTCATATATTTATGACCGTTTCGGACCTTACCGCATAGCCAGCCAGAGCAAAGCGGCTGAACCCACAATGATTCGGTAATAGGCAAATGGCGCGAAGCCATATCTGCCCACCAGTGCCACGAATGCTTTCACCACGATCACGGCAACGACAAATGCGGCGGTGAACCCAATGGCAATCATGTCGAGATCATCGGCGCTCAAAAGTGCGCGGTCTTTCCATAGCGCGTAAACCGTCGCGGCCATCATCGTGGGCACGGCGAGGAAAAACGAAAATTCGGCCGCCGTCTTGCGTTCGACGCCCATCATCAGCCCGCCCATGATCGTCGCGCCGGACCGGCTCACCCCGGGCAGCATGGCGGTGCACTGAATGAGGCCAATAGATAAAGCCGTGCCGAACGGTATGTCCTCAACCGAATGGAAGCGGACATTTTTCACGATCCGCTCAAGCAATAATATGATGATGCCGCCGACGATCAGCGCGATGGCCACAATTTCGGGTGTTTGCATGGCGGCCCGAATAGCGTCGTACGCGACAACGCCGATAAGAAGCGCTGGCACAAAACCGAGCAAGATATTGCGCGTGAACGCGATTGGACCGGGCTGCTGTTTCAATAAGCCGGTGCCGACGGCCCAGAAACGTTGCCAATATACCAGCAACACCGCCAATATTGCGCCCAGCTGGATGGCAATTTTGAACGCGATGGAACTGTTGTCGGTAAATCCGACCAGTTCACCGGCTAGTATGAGATGTCCGGTCGATGATACGGGCAGAAACTCCGTAAGCCCCTCGATTATACCGAGGAGCACGGCGATCAGCCAATCGCTCACTGACCGCCACCAAAGCGCCCATGCCGGCGATAGATGTTCAACCAGTCAGCGCCAATTGTATCAAGCGGTGTCGGCACGATGCCGTAAGCCGCAAGCCCATCCGTGCCGGTCACGACATTGTCCTTGCCCAGCATCTTATACTGATCTTCGGTAATCGGGGCGCCCGGCAACCAACCCGTGCCTTTGGCGAGCAGCTTTGCCGCGATGTCGGGGACTTCCACAAACATCGGATCGCGCCCGATGGCTTTGGCGATCCAGCGGTTCAGCTCCATCATCGAGAATGTTTCGGGGCCACCCAGCTCAAGCGTGCTTCCGTCCTGATGGGCCACGGCCTTGGCGACAGCCTTGGCGACATCGCCCACAAATACCGGCTGGAACTTGGTGCCTGCACCAATGACGGGAATGACCGGAAACGACCGGATCATTCCGGCAAAGCGGTTGATGAACTGGTCTTCGCGGCCAAAGACAATGGATGGCCGAAGGATAACCGCCGAGGGGAATGCCGCGCGAACCGCAGCCTCGCCGCCTGCTTTGCTTTGCCCATATACCGCTTCGCTGTGCGTATCTGCACCAATGGCCGACACATGCACGAGCGCTTTGACACCAGCGGCGGCTGCGGCCCGCGCAACGATACCTGCGCCGACATTTTGCACAGCGTCCATATTATCGAAGCTGCCGACCAGATTGATGACCGCATCCGCGTCCATCACGGCGCGTGCAACACTATCGGGCTTGCGCACATCAGCGGCCATCAATTGAACCTGACCGACATTGCCGAGCGGCTTGATATGATTGGCGCCGCCGACGTTGCGGCAGGCCACGCGAATACGTGCGCCTTCGTTCAACAGCGCCTGCGCCACATAGCGGCCCAGAAAACCGCTGCCGCCAAAAATCGTTACCAACTTGCCTTGCATAAATGCTCCGTCATGCAGCGTGAGAATTGGTTGGCGCTTTGCACCACCGCCCGAAAGCTTTCAAGGCCGACCTGCGCCCGCTTGCAGATAATTGGTTCACCCTATGCCTTATCATTGGCATCCTATTATCTTCTGGGTAACGGAATTTGCTGTGCCTTTATTGAACCCTGTGCATAGAGAGGCGTAAGGCTCGAGAGAATGTCCGTTTGATCCGATTAACTGCCTTTTTGTATCTTGGTTGTGCGGCCGCACCTTTGCTCGCGCAAAATCCGGCTGCCGGTGCCGTTGCGCCCGTGCAGGGGCCATCCACCGTGCCTGCGAAAGTTTTGAGCCCCGCACCCGCTGATCCGCAAACGCCAATCATCGGGGACGCGGAGTTCGACGCTGCCATCCCGTCGTTGGACGACGCGCCTTTGGAGAGCATCGGCGCATGGCAGGCCGAACAAGAGGCGCGTGAAGAGGGCGGCACGGCGCAGCAGCAGACAGCCCAAACCGCTGCCGATCCCGGTATCGCAGCCGTGCAAGATGGCGATGCCTTGGAAATCCTGCCCGACCCGCCCGTCATCGACCCGATGCTGGACGATCCGCTTCCGCCAATTGATGGCTTTGATGCGGAACCACCGCCTGAACCCATACAGGCTGCCGAACGCGAGGCGCGGGCGTTGCGCTATGTTGTGCGCATCGATGGGCTGGATGCCACAAAGACAACCGATATTGCCAAAGATGCCGACGGGGTCGCGGTGGAAGCCGCCGTCTGGCGTGACGTGCGCGGAAGATTTGATAGCCTATCGGTGCTCAACGATGGTGATGGTTCGGGAGAAAACCGCGCAGAAATAAGCCAACGCGCACGCGCCGACCGTCAGTTGCTGTTGGATGTCCTAAATGGTCAGGGCTTTTTTGACGCTGACGTGCGTGTCGCGGTTCAGCCTTCTGTTGTCGAAGGCGAGCCATTGAACGTCATCCTGACGGTTGTGCCCGGACGGCGTTATTTTCTCGGGCAGATCGCCTTTGCCGCGCCCGCTGTTCAACCGGCAGATCTCATCAGCAGCAGCTTTGTTCCCAAAAGCGGCGATCCGATTGTCGCGGATATCATCTTGGCTGCCGAGGCGAATATCTCGGTCAAGTTACCCGAAAACGGCTATCCTTTTGCGAAGGTTGGCGAGCGGGACATATTGCTGGATGGCGACGCGGGCATTGGCGACTACAGCTTGCCTGTGGAAACGGGCGCACGCAGCTATTTTGGGCAATTGCGGACCGAAGGCACCACGGCTTTTGACGCCGACCATGTCGCGATATTGCGGCGTTTTGCGACCGGCGACCTGTATGACAGCCGGAAAGTTGACGATTTGCGCGCGGCGCTCATCGCCACGGGCTTGCTGTCGACGGTATCTGTTGAACCTGTCCCGGGCGAGGGCAGCGCGCCAGATGGAACGCCCTATGCCGACTTGCTTGTTCGGCAGGAAGCGGCACCGCCGCGCACCATTGCGGGCAGCGCAGGCTATGGCACGGGACAGGGCCTGCGTGCCGACGCAAGCTGGACACATCGCAATCTGTTTCCCCCGGAAGGTTCGCTAACCGCAGCGGGCGTGGTGGGGACAAAAGAGCAAGCGGTGAGCATATCTGTCGCGCGTGCGAATGCCGGACGGCGCGACCGCAATATCGACATATCGCTGTCTGCTTTGCACAGCAATTACGACGCTTTTGAAGCCTATACCGGGCGTCTGGCAGGAACAATGTCGTTCGTATCGACGCCAATATGGCAAAAGAAATTCACATGGTCGATTGGCGCTGAAATATTGGCGACATCAGAAGACCAGTTCGATTTCGCGCGCGGGCTTCGCGACCGGCAGTTCTTTTATGTTGCGGCACTTCCCGGGCAAGTGGGCTTTGACCGGTCGGACAATCTATTGGACCCAACCAAGGGTTATCGCGTCAATGTGCGCGTGTCGCCAGAGACATCGCTTGGGACCGGCAAGCAGATGTATGCGCGGGCCATTCTTGACGCGTCTTATTATTATCCGGTGAAAGACAATATCGTTGTGGCCGCGCGCGCGCGGGCAGGGACGATATCCGGCATCGCACGCGATAACCTTGCCCCTTCGCGGCGCTTTTATGGCGGCGGCGGCGGATCGGTTCGTGGCTTTGGCTATCAACAGCTTGGCCCGAAAGATCCGAATAATGATCCGGTGGGCGGCCGGAGCATGAACGAATTTTCGCTGGAAGGCCGCACTCGTTTCGGCAATTACGGGCTTGTCGGCTTTGTTGATGCCGGACAGGCATATGAATCGAGCATTCCAAAGTTCAACGACTGGCGCATGGGCGTCGGGGTTGGCGGGCGCTTTTACACCAATTTCGGCCCAATCCGTCTGGATGTCGCAACGCCCATCAACCGGCGGCCGGGTGAATCGCGTGTCAGCGTCTATGTGTCGATTGGACAGGCGTTTTGATGATGTGGCGCCGCATTGCCATAGGGGCCGGGGCAATCGCGGCATTGCTGTTGCTGGTTATCGCCGGCGGCTATCTGTGGCTGGATACCCAGTCCGGACGAAATTTTGTCGCGCGGCAGATTGCGGCGGTGGAAATGGAAAATGGCCTCAACATCCGTATCGGGAAAATTGAGGGTTCGATTTACGGCGATGCCATCCTGCGCGATGTCCAGTTCCGCGATCCCAAGGGCGGCTTTGCCCGTGCGCCGGAAATCCGGCTTGATTGGAACCCGCTGTCTTATTTCTCCAGCGGCGTAAACATTAGGTCGCTGCGCGCGCCCACGCTCAACGTGGCGCGGATGCCGGCATTCCGCATAGTGCCCGACCGGGGCGACCCTTTGCTGCCCGATTTGGATATCAACATTGGCCAGCTGCAAATTGACCGCATTGTCTTTGCAAAAGGCATCACGGGTGCGGAACAGGTCGCCTCGCTGTCGGGTAAAGTCCAGATTGCCGATCGCCGCGCAATCGTTACCGCGACGGCGGGCAGCCTGCGTGACGATCGCATCGTCCTGAAACTGGATGCCGTGCCGGAGGACAATCGTTTCGATGTCGACCTAAACCTCGACGCACCGGCAAAGGGCGTTGTTGCCGGGCTACTGGGGCGTGACGTGCCGATGACGATGACCCTCGCTGGCCGTGGCAGCTGGCGCAAATGGGACGGCGCTTTGTCCGCGCAAATGGGTGCGGAAGACATTGCGGACATCGCCCTGACTGCGCGCGAAGGCACCTTCACTGCAAAGGGCACCGCCGCGCCTGCCAAATTGATGGCGAACAGCCTGTTGGTGCGCGCATTATCGCCCGTGGCGAATATCAACATGGCGGCAAGCTTTGCCGAACGATCTGCGAAAATCAGCGGGACATTGCGGTCGGCCGCGATGGAGATGCGCGCCGATGGCATTGCCGACTTGGGCGAAGCGCGTTTCCGTGACCTTGCCCTGGACATAAGGTTGCTTCGGCCCGGCATCATCGGATCGAACGTCAGCGGGACAAATGTGCGCGGTACGGCGTTGTTGAACGGGGCATTTGCTGAGGCCAGCGTGGCCTATTCCGCGACAGCCAAGCGCTTGGCATTCGGCCTTACGACCTTTGAGGACGTGACGCTCAGTGGCGAGGCGCAAGGCGCGGCTGACCGCTTCCTTATTCCGGTAACCGCCCGCGCGCGGCGCGTCAGCGGTATCAATCAGGTCGCCGGTGGCTTGCTGACCAAACTGCGCCTGAACGGTGATTTGGCGATCGCAAAGGGGCGTCTGTTTTCGGATAATCTGAAGATCAGTTCAGACCGTATCAACGCCACCGCCTTGCTGGTCGGCGATATCAACAAGGGCTTTTACACAACCGCGTTGGACGGGAAAGTCGACGGCTTCGAAGTGAACTCGGTCGGGCTGTTTAACGTGGTCGCCGACGTTGATCTCGAAACCACCCTCGGCAAAGATTATGCGCTGGTCGGCACATTAAAGGGACGTTCCACGCGATTGTTCAGTGCGGGCGCGCAAAAGTTTCTGGGCGGGCAGATGTTTGTCGATGCCGGCATTCGATACGGCAGCAACGGCATATTGCAGATCACCCGTGCGACCCTCGTTTCGCCCTTGTTCCGGTTGAACAGCGGTACCGGAACTTACGCTGCCCAAGATGGCCGCGTACTATTTAACGGGCTTGGCTATTCGAACCAATATGGGCCCGTGGCCGTCGCCATGACCGGGACTTTTGACGATCCGGTGTATCGCATCACCGCGAGCAATCCGGGCTTTGGCGTTGGTCTATCGAATGTGGTCGGC
>JAIXYC010000143.1 GCA_027490455.1 Sphingomonadales bacterium | reverse complement strand
GCGCGCGCCGTAAAGGCGCAGATGCCTTCGGTGCGGATTACCGGCCATGATGCCGATCCTTTTGTCCGTGCACGTGCGGTCGAACTGGGCATATGCGACGATGTTACCGATACCGCTGGCGCGTCCGTCATGGACGCGGACCTTGTCATATTATGCGTACCGGTAGGCGCGATGGGGGCAGTGGCGGCGGACTTCGCGTCCGACCTGCCTGCGGATGCGATTGTCAGTGACGTCGGCTCATGCAAGCAAAGCGTCGCGGAGGCGCTTGCGGCTGTTCTGCCCAACGCGATGATCATTCCCGCCCATCCTGTTGCGGGTACGGAAAAAAGCGGCCCGGATGCAGGTTTTGCAACCCTGTTCAAAGGTCGCTGGTGCATATTGACGCCGCCCGAAAATGCGCCAGAGGCGGCTGTCGAACGCTTGCGCAGTTTTTGGCAGCGCCTTGGCGCGGATGTCGAAATCATGGATGCGCGCCACCATGATATGGTGTTGGCAGTCACCAGCCATCTGCCGCATCTTATCGCTTATACGATTGTCGGAACCGCCGATGATCTTGAAGGCGTGACGCAAAGCGAAGTTATCAAATATTCCGCCGGTGGTTTCCGCGATTTTACCCGCATTGCAGCGTCCGATCCCGTGATGTGGCGTGACGTGTTCTTGTCGAACAAGGACGCCGTCCTTGAAATGCTGCAGCGTTTTTCGGAAGATTTAAGCGCCCTGCAACGCGCCATCCGCTACGACAAAGGCGAAGAGTTGGAGGCGTTGTTCAGCCGCACGCGCGACATCCGGCGGTCGATTGTCGAACAGGGTCAAGATGACGACGCGCCCGACTTTGGACGCAAGCATTAATTCAGCGCGTTAATCGCCGCATGCACCCGCGCCTCGATTTCCTCGCGCGGCAGGCCGGTTGGAAGTTCTTCGCCGACCTTGTACGTAATGGTTCCCGATTTCCAGATACCGGTCTTGCGCGGGCTTAACGTGCCGCTGTTGACCGCGATTGGCACGACGGGCAGGTTGATGAGCTTATACAGTCCGGCAAATCCCGATTGCAGTGGCGGCCGGCTACCCGGCGCGACGCGCGTCCCTTCCGGGAAAATCACAATGGGCCGCCCGTCCGCAATCATCTTTTTGGCCAAACCGAGCATAGCGCGCAATGCGGACGCGCCGCCATTGCGGTCAACGGGTATCATGCCATAAGCGCGCGCTGCGGGCCCCCAAAAGGGTATGTCGAACAGTTCTTTTTTGGTGACCACGGCGGGCTTGTTAAACATACGGGGCATGTCGATCGTCTCAAACATGCTTTCATGCTTGATCGCATAGAGCACGGGCTTGTGCGGCAAGTGGCCCTCAATTTTAATTGTGATGCCCAAAATCCGGCGGTAGCAGGCATATTGCCAGCGCGACCAACCGCGCACCGCCCACTGCATCAGCGGAATGGAAAACCACTGCGCGAAAAACGCTATGGCCACGAAAAACACCGATCCCGTGTAGAAAATGGCAATGTATAGGGCAGATCGGATCAACGCGATCATCGGTTACATACCCAGCAGAGACGCGACAGCCCGCAACCAATATTTATTATATTCTTTGAACAGCCCGCCCAGCGACGGGTGGGTCGATACGGCATCATTGGTGACAGTCACATTGCCGGACAATTCCCGGTCAAGTTCAAAGCGTGCGCGTCGCATATGCCAATCATGCGTGATAAGCCGTAAACTGGTCACTTTGTTCCGCTTGGCCCATGCTGCTGTTTCCAATGCGTTCGATCTTGTGTCGACAGATTGGAAACCCAGATCGATGCAGCATTTGAAATATTTGGACGAGCCCGGATATTGCGCGGCAAGTTCACGCGGTTTGACATCGCGGTCGACCCCGGAAATCAGCATTTTTCGCGACTTGCCAGATGCCAATATCTCAAGTCCACGGTCAATCCGGTTCGGCCCGCCCGTCAGGACAACGACAGCGTCGGTGGGCGTGATTGCGGCGGGTTGCGGCAAAAGCAATGCAAACCAGGCGAAGCCAAGCATCCAGACAAGCAAGACAAATGCAATGGACCGTCTGATCATATGATTCTCTTCAACGCCGAAATCACCGTCATACGCGCCATAAGCATAGCAAGCGCCATGACGGCAAGCGGAATGAACGCGAGGATCGCCCAGCCATAATAGGGGAAGTGCGCGCCAGACAAAAGCCCGGGTTCAACCGCCGCGAACCTGTCACCCACGGTCATAATCACGACCGCTGCAACAATGAAGCCCACGATGCCGCCGAGCAACGCATCCAAGGCTACGCGGCGCTGGAACAGGCGGGCGGCCTGAACATCGGTGCCGCCCATCATGTGCATAATCTCTATCGTTTCTCGATGGGTATTCAGCGTGCTTCGAACCGCCAAAATCACGACAGCTGACGTGGCGACGAGCAGTAATAGGAACATAGCCGCCGCCAGCCATAATAGCGCGCGCATGAGTTCGAAAAATGGTGCCATCCAGCTGCTGTGCGAATCCACCCGTATATTGGGCGCAACCGAACGCAGCGTTGACTGTAACCGGGTGATCGTTTCGGCAGTGGGGACGGAACCAAAGCGCACATCGACGAGCGCCGGGACGGGCACATCTGCGTCAATCACGCCCGTGCCCAGCCATGGTTCGAGCAAAGCACGTACATCGGCGTCGGGCACAGGCTTCACTTCTGCAATGCTGTCCAACTTGCGCAGTGCGCGGGTGACCGCGGCACGTTGCGCCGCGCGCTGTGCAGGGTCTGCCTCGATGATTTGGACAGTAACGTGCCGCGCGAGGTCCTGACCCCCTTGGCGCGCGGCCTCAGCAAGCGTCAGCCCAGCTGCCGCCACCAGCAATGTCAGAAACAACATGATGGCAATCACCCATGGCATCGGCCCCGATAAACGACCTTCGGGGATAAGCTTGCGGTCATGCTCAGGAAGGGCGAAATCCAGCAGCATCAGTTGTCCAAAACCAACGGCCGTGGCGGGTGACGCAAAGATCCGGTGGGATCAGACAAGCGACCCTTGTCGAGGCGCATCATCTGCGCGCCTTCAATCTCTTGAAGCAAATGGATATCGTGTGTTGCGACCACAACTGTCGTCCCCAACTTGTTCAGCGCAGCAAATAGCTGAAGCAACCGGCGGGCCATTTCCGGATCGACATTTCCCGTCGGCTCGTCGGCCACAAGTAATTCAGGGCGGCCAATGACCGCACGGGCAATAGCTCCCCGTTGCTGTTCACCGCCCGATAGCGTCGCTGGCCGGGCATCTGCCCGTTCCGTAAGGCCAATCCACGCCAACATTTCGGTGACTGGGCCGCGCAAATCCTTTTCTTGAACGCCCGCAATGCGCAGCGGCAGGGCGATGTTGTCGAAGGTCGACAAATGCACAACCAAACGGAAGTCTTGGAAAACGACACCAATCCTGCGTCGAAACCCCGGCAAGCGATCGCGCGGCAAGGTGATGGTGTCATGCCCGAACATGCGCATTGCACCCCGGCTTGGGCGATGCGCCAGATATAATAATTTCAGCAATGATGTCTTGCCGGCACCCGATGCGCCGGTCAGGAAATGGAAGCTTCCGGGGTACAAAGTAAAGCTGATGTCGGTGAGTGTTTCCACTCCCGCTCCGTATCTTAGCCCGACATTGTCGAATTCCACCACGCTCTGCATCAATGCGACAAATGCCACAAACGGCGTGACGGGGCAAAGGCTATTCATGCGACCAGCGGCCGATGAATCGTCACCGTCCACAGCATTTTGCGATAGCAGGGTTGCAAGTCACCGGCTGCTGCTGTTTATGCGCAGAGATGCTGCTCGTCTGTCCTTCCTGCCGCACACGTTATGCTGTCCCTGACAATGCCGTTGGGGTTGACGGCCGCCAAGTACGCTGTGCCAACTGCAAACATAGCTGGTTTCAGGCAGCGGCCGTGCCCGCGGTAGCGTCGGCACCCGCGGTTGTTGCACCCGTGGACGCGCATAGCGCGCCATCCGCCGAGGCAACGCCGCCAACGCAGGCGGTACCACCGGCTACACCCGTGGGCGAACCAGCGCCTGCACCCGTTCCGCAATCTGCGCCAGCGACGTCCGTTGCGCCAAGTGCGTTGGACGCAGAACGCGGAAATGATGCCGGTGCGCAGGAACCTGCATTTCCAACTTTTGCCGAAACGCGCGCGGTTCAGCCTGACCCAGCTACAGCCTATGCGGAACCCTCTGTGCCGCGCGGCGGATTATTGGACGATGCGCCTGCGCAGAGCCATTTTGCCCATGAGCCACCGTTCAAGGCCCGCCGAAAACCGGTCAAGATGTGGATGATCGCGGCTGTCGCCCTTGCCATTGTGGTCGCGGCCATTGGCGGCGCGATATCCTATTTTGGAATGCCCGTTATCGGCCTTTCAAGCGCGGCGGCGGAGCCCGATCTGACCATCGTGTTGAACGACAATCTCGAACTCAACGAACGCGAGGATGGCACGCCTTATTTCATCGCGAGCGGCAGCATCGTTAATCCGACAGCGGTGGAGCAAAATGTGCCTGAAATGCTGGTCACGCTGAAGGATGCGAGCGGCCGACCCGTTTACAGCTGGAAAATGAAAGCAAAGACACGCGCCCTTGGCCCCGGAGAAAAGGTCGATTTTAGCGAGGCACGGCTCGACGTTCCGCTGGCTGCCAAAGAAATCAGCGTCGGCTGGGTCCTGTCCGGAGAATAAGGACAAGCTATTTAGCCCGTGCATTCCACGCGGTCCGGCTATTTGGCACAAGGTCACTTGAACTCACAGACGCACTTGGCTATGCGCTCCCCACGGCCAACAGGCCAGCGCCGCCTTAGCTCAGTTGGTAGAGCATCGCATTCGTAATGCGGGGGTCGTAGGTTCGAATCCTATAGGCGGCACCATTTTTTCTCTTCATTTCAATAGATGAAGCCATCAGATGCAATCTGAGCGGCGGTGCGCGTGTTGTATCGGAACGCTTCTTTCCATCGCGAACCATGCCCTGTCATGGGGATACATGCCCTTATCAAGGCGCGTAACGCACGGGCGCAAATAATGACGAAATGCGTTTGCGACGGGGTGCTGTTTAAAAGCTACGCTTGTCCCGACAATCGACAAGATCATTGCCGCTATCAACGCGGGTGAGTTGGATGCTTTGCTCTCAGATATGGGGCTAACGCGCCCAATCAGGAAAGTGCAAAACTGAGGTGTGGGTCCTGTTGCCCGACAAGGGCCACACGACGACCTAACGCGCGTTCGTTCAAAAGCTCATTGTGCGGGTATCAGGTTGGGGGACGTATGCATTCAGTTGCATTGTGTCGATAATTTTCCCAGACACTAGCCAAGAGTTATGTAGGCGCAATTGGTCGGCACGTAAGAGGTGAAGCATGGGAAAGCCGAAAGTCAGTTTGTTCGCGCTTGGTATAGTGTTCTCCTTAAGTGCGTGCGGCGGCGATACTGCTCAGAGCAGCGGAGCACCGCCAGTGACTATAGCTCCTACGCCTCCGACTGCACCGACTCCGCCACCTGCCCCTCCGCCTTCGGGCATGATATCCACTGAACGGGATATTGCACCAGCGCTAACCAACGCCGCGCTTACCGACAATTTGTCAGCCCATTTTGCAATTAACCCAACATCGGCATCCATGCGAAATCGCCTTTTCGTGATGTTGCCTGGCACTACTGCGATCCCGCGCTTCTATCGCTTAATCGTCAGGGCAGGAGCGGCGCGTGGCTTTCACAGCATAGGGTTGACCTATCCAAATGATGAGGCAGTTGGGACAATCTGTGCATTTTCGCCGCGAACTGATTGCGCAGGCGAGGTACGCCGTGAGATTATCACGGGTATTGATACAAGTCCGCTGGTGTCAGTTTCCCAGTTAAATTCAATCACAGGCCGCCTCGTTGCATTGCTGACATATATGCATAGCAACTATCCAAATGAAGGCTGGGGCCAATATCTTGTAGGCGGGGCTCCGAACTGGTCGGTCATAACCGTTGCAGGTCATTCACAAGGCTCAGGACATGCCGCTTTCATGGGCAAGCTGTATGTCCTTGATCGCATAGCAATGTTTTCGGGGCCAGGTGACACGGGCAATGCAAAT
>JAIXYC010000006.1 GCA_027490455.1 Sphingomonadales bacterium | reverse complement strand
TTCACATTCATTCCTTCACCGACCCGCTGCGGCCAACGTCGAACACAGCACAACTTGTTTCGGCTCCTTAATATAGTAAGACCCTGAAACAAAATCAGGATGACGGTTATGAAAATAGGAATCATTGGCAGCGCGGGCCGCATGGGGCAGGCTCTCGTGGACGCAATTGCAGCAGATGGTCAGGCATATGCCGGCGGCGTCGACAAAGGCGATGATCTTGCCGCTTTGGTCGCGTCATCTGATGTGCTCGTCGATTTTTCGAGCCCCCATGCGATTGAGGCGAACCTTGATGCATGCGTTGCTGCGGGCAAGCCAATCGTCATTGGCACCACCGGACTGGAGGAACGCCACCATTTCCTAATTGATGACGCAGCGCGCGACATTCCGGTCTTGCAGACAGGTAACACATCCTTGGGCGTAACCATGCTGGCCGCGCTTGTGCAGCAGGCCGCACGCCAACTGGGCGACGATTGGGACATCGAGATATTGGAGATGCACCACCGGCATAAGGTGGATGCGCCATCCGGCACCGCCCTGCTGCTGGGCGAAGCCGCAGCCAGCGGACGCGGCATCGATCTCAAGCAACATAGCGACCGTGGCCGCGACGGGATTACCGGCGCGCGCAAAGCGGGCGACATTGGCTTTGCATCCTTACGCGGCGGCAGCGTCGCAGGGGACCATCATGTCATTTTCGCTTCCGAACATGAACGGATCGAATTGGTCCATCGTGCCGAAACCCGCGCAATATTCGCGCGCGGCGCGGTAAAAGCCGCAACATGGCTGACGCGCCAAAAAGCAGGCCGGTTCACTATGCAGGAAGTGCTTGGTCTTTGAAAAAGGCAGATATCTTCGAATTTTACCGAAGACTGGCGGAGGCGAACCCTGCGCCTGAAACCGAGCTGGCCTATGGCAATGCGTACCAATTGCTTGTTGCTGTCACCTGCTCCGCCCAATCGACCGATGTCGGCGTGAACAAGGCCACCAAGGCATTGTTTGCGGAGGTCAAAACGCCCGCGCAGATGGTGGCGTTGGGACTTGATGGGCTAAAGGCGCATATCAAAACCATTGGCCTGTTTAACAACAAAGCCAAAAACGTGATTGCCCTGTCCGAGATTTTGGTCCGCGACCATGCAGGCGAAGTCCCTGCCGACCGCGACGCGCTTGAGGCATTGCCCGGCGTTGGACGCAAGACCGCAAATGTCGTGATGAATACTGCTTTCGGCGCAGAGACCTTTGCCGTCGATACGCATATCTTCCGTGTCGGCAACCGGACCGGAATCGCGCCGGGCAAAACCGTGCTCGCCGTTGAAAAGGCGCTCGATAAAAAGACGCCACAACCGTTTCGCGTTGGCGCGCATCATTGGCTGATCCTGCATGGTCGATATATCTGCAAGGCGCGCACGCCGGAGTGTTGGCGCTGTCCGGTCGCGGACTTATGCCGCTTCAAGCCAAAAACAGCGCCGCCCAAAATCAAGTCAGCTACAGTTCAGACTGACCCCGTTAAACCGGCCGCGTGATATTGGAGAGCAATTATGCGTAAAATGCTGCTAATCATTCCTGCCGTTGCTTTGCTTTCGGGCGGCGGCGCGATTGCACTTTCCCGCGATAAAGCGCCCGAATCCGTCAGAGTGGTGGGCGAACCAAAAAGCTGCGTCTCGATATCGCAGATACGGTCAACGAAAGTCATCGATAGCCGCAATATCGATTTTCGCATGGCAGGCGGCAAGACCTATCGCAACACCCTGCCGCAAAGCTGCCCCGGTTTGAAATTCGAGGAGCGTTTTTCCTACCGCACGTCGATCAACCAATTGTGCAGCGTCGATATTGTGCATGTTTTGCATGACCAAGGCGGCCGACTGTATGAAGGCGCAGGATGTGGGCTCGGCAAGTTTCAGCAGATTGAGAAGGTTAGCGGCAAATAGCGGCTAACGTCCGGCACACCGTCGAGGAGAAGCGAGACTCTCGCCGTTCGTCATCCTGAACTTGTTTCAGGATCTTACTTCATCGTTGGGTCGTTATTAAGATCCTGAAACAAGTTCAGGATGACGTGGCCCTAAAGGTTCTCAAACGCCTTTAGCCCTACTTCCCTGTCCAATTGCCGGGACGCTTTTCGACAAACGCGGCCATGCCCTCTTTCTGATCTTCCGTACCGAACAGTCCATGGAACAAGCGGCGTTCAAACACGACACCTTGCTGCAATGTTGTTTCGAACGCCGCGTTGACCATTTCCTTGCATGCCAGCGCAGCCAATGGCGCCATGCCCGCGATGGCGGTCGCAGTTTTGATGGCTTCATCCACCAGCTCTGCCGCAGGAACAACCTTCGCAACCAATCCAGAACGTTCGGCCTCATGTGCGTCCATCATGCGGCCCGTCAGGCACATTTCCATCGCCTTGGCCTTGCCAATCGCGCGCGTTAGCCGTTGCGAACCGCCCATGCCGGGGGTGACCGCAAGTTTGATTTCAGGTTGCCCGAATTTTGCATTGTCGCCGGCAATGATGAAGTCGGCCATCATGGCAAGTTCGCAGCCACCACCAAGCGCAAAGCCGTTCACCGCCGCAATCCATGGCTTGCGGGTCGCGGTCACGCGGTCATAGCCTGCGAAAAAGTTGTTGCCATACATGTTCGCAAAGGACTGGCTTTGCATTTCCTTAATGTCCGCGCCTGCGGCAAATGCCTTTTCGCTGCCGGTCAGCACGGCACAACGTTGGGTGTCATCGGCATCGAAAGCCGCAAATGCCGCAATGAGGTCCGCCAACACTTGGCTATTCAGCGCGTTCAACGCTTGCGGACGGTTGAGCGTGATGAGCGTCACCGCACCGCGTTGTTCGACCAATATCGTTTCGTAGCTCATAGAGGCTTCCATTCTTCTTGTGCGGGTAATGGGGCAAAGATCGCATCGATAAGCGCGTCAGTCACGCCTTCGGCTGTCGCGGGGTCCCATTTGGGGCTGTTGTCTTTATCCACGATCACAGCCCGCACGCCTTCCGCGAAGTCGGGGCGCACAAGCACGCGGCTGGCGATACGATATTCCATCGCCATATTATCGGCAAAGTCGGTGAGCTTCAGGCTCTCCGCCAATTGGCGCAATGCAACTTTGCAGGTTTGCGGGCTTTTGCTCCGCAAAGTCGCCAGCTCTTTCATCGCCCAATCGCTTTCATCGCCTTCCAAGCTTGCGAGAATATCCTCCAGCCTATCAGACGCAAAATGGCGGTTGATCTGGACTATTGTCTCGACGATTTTGGAATCTGGCGGCGTGACCGACAAGGTTCCCAATATGCCGTCAATCCGTTCGACATCCTCGGTCGCGATCCGCGACTTCGCCTCGGCCAGAAGATTGCTCGTTAGATAATGTGTAGCCAGCCCAAGCGCGAGACAGCCTGCACCTGCGATACGCGCGCCGGTAAGCGCCAGAAACTGACCAACGCGCCCCTCAAGCCGCGAAAGATACCATCCACCGCCGACATCGGGAAACAAGCCGATGCCGGTTTCAGGCATGGCAAACTTTGTGTTCTCGGTCGCTACACGGAAACGCGCAGGTTGGCTGATGCCAACGCCGCCACCCATCGTAATGCCGTCCATGAACGCCACAACCGGCTTGGGATAGGTAATCAGCAAATGGTTGAGCTGATATTCGTCGTGGAAGAATTTCAGGCCCGACACGCCGCCATCATTCATGGCCGAATTACGCAAAAAGGCGATGTCGCCGCCTGCGCAAAAACCGCGGCCGTCGGCATGATCAATAACCACGCACTTCACCGCAGGATCATCCCGCCATGCCAGCAATGCCTGCGTCATCGCATGCACCATCGGCAATGTCAGCGCGTGGAGCGCCGATGGCCGGTTCAAGCTGATGAAACCCGCATGACCCTCGACTTTAAGTAAAATATCGTCGGTCATTGGCGCAACAAATCCCGGCCAATAATCATACGCATGACTTGATTGGTGCCTTCCAAAATCGAATGCACCCGCAAGTCGCGCCAGAAGCGCTCAATGGGGTAATCGCGTAAATAACCATAGCCGCCGAAAAGCTGCAGCGCTTTGTTAACTATCTCGCTTCCGCTGTCGGTCGATAGCCGCTTCGCCATCGCGGAAAAACGGGACTTGTCCGGTGCGTTCGCAGTGACCTTGGCGGCAGCGATGTAGAGCAACGCACGCGCGGCTTCCAAATCGGTGGCCATGTCGGCGAGCATGAATTGCGTATTCTGAAAATCGGCGACGGGTTGACCAAATTGCTGACGCTCTTTGGTGTAGGCAATGGTTTCGTCTAGGCAGCGCTGCGCTCCGCCCAACGAGCATGCGCCGATATTCAAGCGCCCGCCGTCCAAGCCCATCATCGCAAAGCGGAAACCATCACCCTCTGCACCCACGCGATTGGCCACCGGAACGCGGCAATCTTCGAAGATGACTTGCGCGGTGGGTGAAGCGTTCCAACCCAGCTTTTTCTCGGGTGCGCCGAAGCTCAATCCCGGCGTGTCCTTGTCAACAACAAGGCATGTGACGCCCTTGGTCTTTTCTTCGCCTGTCCGGACCATGACAACATAAACGTCATTATAACCCGCGCCCGAGATAAACTGCTTCGTGCCATTTAGGACATAGTATTCACCATCGCGCCGCGCGCTTGTCTTCAGCGCTGCCGCGTCCGACCCGCTGCCGGGTTCGGTCAGGCAGTAGCTGGCGATTTTCTCCATCGATACAAGGTCAGGCAAATAACGCGCTTTAAGCTCCGCGCTACCAAAGCAATCGATCATCCACGCAGCCATATTATGGATGGAAATGAACGCACTTGTGGCGGGGCAGCCATAGGCCATCGCTTCCATGATCAGCGCTGCTTCCAACCGTCCAAGGCCAGTGCCGCCCGATTCTTCGGACACGTAAATGGCGCCAAAGCCGAGTTCACCCGCCGCTTTCCAGACATCGACCGGATAATGCGACTTTTCATCCCATTCGGCAGCAAATGGCGTAATCGCGTCCGCGGTGAATTTGCGCGCCATGTCTTGGATGGCGATCTGATCGTCCGTTAATTCAAATTGGTTTTGCATGGCGTTGCCGTAGCATCGGGTTTTTGAGTTATCCAGCCATTAGCTTCAGACTACGCACATATCGCGTCACCGGGCAAATCCAAGGGTACAATGATGGCTTCTATCCGCCGTGGAACGGCGCCCCCTGCCAAAAAAGCGAAGCTGCCCAAAAAAAACTTGGCGCGATGCCGCTCCGCCTGCTAACCGACCGCCACTGCACCCATAGCTCAGCTGGATAGAGCGCTGCCCTCCGAAGGCAGAGGCCAGAGGTTCGAATCCTCTTGGGTGCGCCATTTAAATCATTGATATATAACAATATTTAAACGCAGCGATGTGCCAGTTGCGGCTTAAATAGCGCTTTTTAGCTATGCACAAATCGTGCACAAATTTCTGTGTTAATCCGCCAACTTCCTGATTAGGCTGAGAGAGTCGGGGGCATGCGGTGTATGACCGTGATACTCGGATTGAAGGGCGGGCCATCTTCGACAATCGGGATAACCTCAAAGATCCGGTCTGGCAGGTTCGTGTCTATGTTCCGAACTCGACTGGCTACAAGAACATCACGACCACGACATCGGATCAGTGTAAAATTGAGCACTTTACTGTGCGGAGTTAGGAAGAGGGCGCACGAGACATTTGTGACAGTAGATATATATTTCCATCATGAATCTGACACAGTTTTGAAACTACACTTTGGCAAATGAATGCAATGGCTACTCGAATTATCCGGGGGTAGCTTGTGCGTTGGTCAATTGTCATACCTGTCTATAATGAGGCCG
>JAIXYC010000041.1 GCA_027490455.1 Sphingomonadales bacterium | reverse complement strand
AGCGCGAAGCCGCCCCCAGCGCAGTTGGAAATTTTTTCAAGGTCTCGGTCGACCTTGGCGTAACCCAAAGACTGGGTTTTGGGGCTTCCTGCAATGTTAAAATGCTAAAAGAGGACGGGTCAGCCCTGATGAATATCAACAACAGGCAGCAGCAGAACAACAATCGTCGCCGCGGTCGCAACAACAATAATCGCCAGCAAAATAACAACCGCAGCGGTTTCGACTATCAGAACCAGATCGACAATCGTGCGCGCGGAAACGCAGCGCAGATGCTGGAAAAGTACAAAAAGCTAGCGCAAGACGCCCAATTTAACGGTGACCGTGTAAACGCCGAATATCACCTGCAATTTGCCGACCATTATTTCCGCGTACTCGCCGATTTCCGGGGCCGCCAAGAAGCGCGTCAGGAACAGCAAGGCGAGCGTCGTCCCCGCGAGGACAATCGCGAAGACCGCGACGATTGGCAGAATGATGATCGTTCGCAAAATTATGACGAACAAGGTTCTTCCGATGGAATGGACGCCGATTCCGTTTCGCAAGATGATGGCGATACCGAAGAGCGCGCGCCACGTGAGCAACAGCGGGAAAGCCGTCCACGTCGTCCGGAACGGGGCGACCGTAATGATCGTTCCGACAATAGCCGGTCCGCAAATCGCGGCCCCCGCCGTCACCACAGCGAAGAACAAGACGATGCACCCGCAGGTCTTGATCTCGCCGTATTGCCGCCGTCCATCGCCATGTCGTCAATCGAAAGTGACGCGGATATGGAACAGCCAGCACGCAAACCACGCGCCCGCCGCGTTAAGCCAGCCGGTGATGATGAAGTCGCGACAGCGGCGGAATAATCCAACGCTCCGCCGTTAATCACTTACGATAGTCGCTAAATGGTTAGCTTTCGGGCAGTGCCCGTGGCTTGTGATCGTCATCTAGGGCAACAAAGGTAAACAGTCCTTCGGTCACTTTAACCTCTTGTTGGCCACGCGCACGGGTCGCGATAACTTCAACGCGGATGCCCATGGATGTGCGGCCACGCCGTTCTAGCGTTGCGTAGACAGAGATAATGTCGCGCAACAATATCGGCGCGATGAATTCCATCTTCTCAATGGCCACCGTCGCACACGCGCCTTGGGCAATCCGTCCGGCCAAGATACCACCGGCCTGATCCATCATTCCCAATACCCAACCGCCAAAGATATGGCCATTGGCATTGATATCGGCAGGGCCCGGAACAACCCGCAAAACCGGGTCATTCCGTTTTGGAAGGTTACGAACAGCCTCGGTCACCGGTCGGCTTCGTCTTCAAAAGGGTCATCAATGGATTCATCATGACCAGACCCGCTGGATAGGAAAACAAGCCCCATCAATGCGGCGGTCAGCATGATTGCGCCAGTTATTGCACCGGCCGTGGCGATGAAGAAGTGGATGGAGACCATCCCGTTCTGCCACCAGAATGTTCCGAGGGCACCCACGGTCACAATCAATGTCACGCCAAACATCCACCGCATGAGCCGCCAATAGCGGCGCCATGCGAAGTTGGCATATTCAGGATCATCGAGGCGGGAAGGACGAGTCATAGCTTGATAAGGTCGCCTTATGCTATAAGTTCCATCAGGGGCAAGGACATAGGGAGAGAGTCGATGACGATTTCTGCGATATTGGCCAACCATCAAGGCAATGTGTTCACGGCTGCGCCGGACGAAAGTGTCGGTGATGTGGTCTCGCGGCTTGCCGAAAACCGGATTGGTGCCCTGCCCGTTGTCGATGGCAAAGCCGTTGTCGGCATTTTTTCCGAACGCGACATTGTCTACGGAGTCGCGCGTCATGGTTCGGCTTTCCTGACCAAGACAGTGGCGGACACGATGACGGCACCGGCCATCACTGTTGCGCCCGATACAGCGATCCTGTCAGCGTTGTCGCTGATGACAAAACGGCGCATTCGCCACCTTCCGGTAATCCACGGCGATGACCTTATCGGTTTTGTCTCCATTGGCGATTTGGTGAAGCACCGCATCGACAAAATTGAGGCCGAAGCCGCGGCAATGCGCGATTATATCAGCATGGCCTGACAATCTATTGAGCGAGCCGCAGCCTGAATCCGCCGTTTAATCGGAAAATTTAGCCGGGATTGGCAGGCGATGTCGATGGTCCTGCCGGAATTGGGGCATAAGCGGGTTTCGGCGCGTACTTCATATTCCAGTCGGCCAAATCGCGTTCATATTTCACATATGCATCGTAAAAACTGACAAACACGCCATCAATGTCGGCGAGGCCGCCAATGGCATATTCCGGCAATGCATCTGTGGGCACGGTATTGGCCTCAGTCACTTTGCGCAGCGCCATGTCGCAATATTGGGCGCGGACGGGCGGCAGGGCGAAATAATTATACAAATCGGTCATACGCGTATCGCGCACCCGCAACCCATTTTGTCCGGGGTAGCGGGCGACATATTCGCGGTCGACCGCTTTGCTGGTTTTCGACAAGATCGCCTTATGAATGACGATGAACTTGTTATACTCGGTCGCGATCTGACCCCATATTGGCCCTTGGCAATTTAATGCCGCCACGTTCAAAGCCGACCGAAAATGCCAGATTTGTTCATCACGGCTTAAACCACGGTTGGGCGTGACGCGAACGCCATCGAGCCCGACAGGCGGGATCGTCATCGACAACGCCGCGCCACCCGGTGGCAAAGGCATTGCGGGTGGAGGCGGCGCAGGAAGTGGAATGGGTGTAGGTACGACTTTTACTGGCGCTGGGGCGCAGGCTGCAACCGCAGTCACCATGATGATGGCAGCTAGATTTTTTATGCCCCGACGCATTTGCTCTCTCCGATTTGCTATTCCTGATTCCAACAGGATTTTCGTTCGAATGAAAAGCCCTGTTCGACCAAATCCCAAAGAAAATGGCCCAGTGGTTTCCCACCGGGCCATATTGTGTCGTTCAAGCTGAATGGCCGATGGCTTATTCGCGATTACCGAGGAAGCTCAGCAAAAACTGGAACATGTTGATGAAGTCCAGATACAGCGTCAGTGCGCCCATGACTGCAGCCTTGCCAATCATTTCTGTACCCTGAAGGTAAAAATACTCGCTTTTGATACGTTGCGTATCATAAGCTGTCAGACCAGCGAAGATGAGCACACCTGCACAGCTGATAACCCAACCCAAAGTGTCGGAGCCGAGGAAGATGTTGACGATCGACGCAACAATCAAACCGACCATACCCATCACCAGAAAGCTTCCCCAACCACTGATGTCTTTCTTGGTTGTGTAAGCCCACAGGCTCAATCCAGCGAAAGCCGCTGACGTTGCAAAGAAAGTCTGCGCGATGGATTCACCGGTGAACATCATGAAGATGCGTGCCAGCGATAGGCCCATCAACACCGCAAACCCCCAGAACATCGCCTGAAGCGTGGCAGCGGAAAACTTTCCTTGGCCAAAGCTCATCACCATTACGACGACCAGTGGCGATAAAATGATTACCCAGCTCATCAGGCTTGGGTTCACCATAAGATTTCGTGCCAGTTCGGTTTCCGCAAACAGCATCGCAACGATGCCTGTCAACAAGACGCCTGACGCCATGTAATTATAAACCTTGAGCATATGCGAACGCAGACCAGCGTCGACAGCAACGTCGCCTGCGCGCGTACCTGCAAGACTTGACTGGGTCCCGGTTACCCGTGGATCGGACCACTGTGCCATGACTTAATTCTCCTCAAACCACGGCAACATAGCCGCTGGAACAGTATATTGGAGGAATTCGTTCCAGATTCAAGCGAAACACGACAAGTGGCATTCTGATTTTTTACTGCTGCTCGGCAATGGCTTTGAGGAATGCCGTCTGGTTCCCCGCACACTTTCGCCAAACTAGGTCCGCGCATGCTGTTCGACGCATTGAAAGGCAATTATCGTTGCGCAGACTGCCTGTTGTGCTAGCCATAGCAGCAGAAGGCGACAACCGCGATTGAGGGAGAGCAAGGTGAGTGTGACGGTCGAAGGTGAGAACAACGGCGCTATTTCCCCGCAAGCAGAGGTTAAATCGCCTGAGGCCAGCAGCTACAGCTGGTATGTCCTCTTTGTCCTTGTAATCGTCTACATACTCAACTTCATCGATCGCCAAATCCTCAGCATTTTGGCTGTCGATATCAAAGCAGACCTTGGCCTGACCGATGCCGACATGGGCTTTTTGGGTGGCGCAGCGTTCGCGGTGTTTTACGCTTTATTCGGTATTCCGCTTGGGCGACTTGCCGATAATTGGAGCCGCGTAAAGCTTCTATCTATTGGCCTTGCCTTATGGTCGATCATGACCGCCTTGTCGGGCTTTGCGCGCAATCAGGTGGAACTGACCTTGGCGCGCATGGGCGTTGGTGTTGGCGAAGCGACCGCCAGCCCCACGGCTTATTCACTGATTTCCGATTATTTCCCGAAGCGGCAGCGCGCAACCGCGCTCGCGATATACTCGTCCGGTCTGTATATTGGCGGCGGCGTTTCGTTGTTTTTGGGCGCACTCATTGTGCAAAGCTGGGACGCAGCTTACCCACAAGGCGGCCCGCTAGGCCTGGTCGGCTGGCATGCGGCATTTGTTGCCGTCGGTATTCCGGGTGTACTTGTCGGTTTGTGGGTTGCAACATTGCGTGAACCGGTCCGCGGCGCGATGGATGGGTTGGTTACGCCTGCGCACCCTGCCCCTTTCCGTGCATTTGCCAGTGATCTTTCCATGATCGTCCCACCATTTACGTTGTGGGGTGCATGGCAACGTGGCCCAGTGGCGCTGGTGATAAACATAGTCACGGCGGCCGCTATCGCGGCGTTTGCTTATACGATGATCCAACTGACCGGCAATTTCCCGCAATGGTCGGCGGTTGGCTTTGGCTATTATGCCGTCTTCTCATGGGCATCGACCTTGCGGGCGAAGGATCCGGCGACATTTAAGCTCATCTGGGGAACGCCTGCGTTCATCTGCACCACCATTGGCTATGGCTTGGTCGCGCTGGCGGCCTATGCACTCGCATTCTGGTCAGCCCCTTATGCTGAAACAGTCCTTGGTCTGCCGAAGAAAGAGCTCGCATTCATTCTTGGCGCAAATGGCGCAGTCAGCGGATTTTTAGGTGTCATCATTGGCGGCCGCGTTGCAGATTATTTGCGCACCAAGAATCCTGCAGGCCGCATCCTGGTCGTGATCCTCGGCGTTTTGGGACCAATCGTTCCCATCGGCATCGGCTACACCACCGATAATGCGGCATTGTTTTACGTGATGAACTTCCTTGCCGGAATGCTGGGCGCGACAGCGCTTGGCGCGGCAGCAGCAACCACGCAGGACCTGGTACTGCCTCGTATGCGCGGCACGGCAACGGCCGCGTTCTTCTTGGGCACCACGCTCGTCGGGCTGTCCTTTGGGCCTTATATGGTCGGTCAGATTTCCGATCTTGCCGGAACAATGGTCGATGGGAAGCTGGTCGGCAACTTACGCGTTGGCATCCTCTCGCTGATCGCCGTCGCGCCAATCGCGTTGGGCTTGCTGATGGCAGCCTATCGCACCGTGCCCAAGGCGGAACGTACCATCGTTGAGCGCGCTCGTGACGCAGGTGAACCAGTTTAATCAAACGATTAAATTCGGCTTGACGTCCGCGTCAACTTGCTGCCATTGATGCTGTATATTTTGCAGTAACTTCTCGCAGGGGATTCACCATGTCGCTCGATACCATTCCACGCACCGCCTATAATGAAGACCATGAAGCGTTCCGCCAGTCGGTACGCCAGTTCCTGCAAAAGGAAGTCGCGCCCCACGCAAAGCAGTGGCAGGAAGATGGCATCGTGCCAAAGTCGATCTGGCCCAAGGCTGGCGCAGTCGGCATGCTCTGCCCCACCGCACCTGTTGAATATGGCGGCCTTGGCCTCGACTTTGGCTACAACGCGATCGTCGACGAAGAATCGGCTTATTATGGCGGCGTCGCCACTGGCTTCTCGCTTCAGTCCGATATCGTCGTAAACTATATCACTAGCTACGGCAGCGAAGAGCAGAAGAAGCATTGGTTGCCCAAGATGATCTCGGGCGAGGTCATCACCGCCATCGCCATGACGGAGCCCGGCACCGGAAGCGATCTTCAGGGTATGAAGACAACCGCCCGTAAAGACGGCAACCATTATGTCATCAACGGCAGCAAAACCTACATCACCAACGGCCAGAATGCTGACCTGATCTTGGTCTGCGTCAAAACCGACACAGAGATCCAGCCAGCGTATAAGGGCATGTCGATTGTCCTCGTTGAGGCGGATCGTGATGGCTTCAAGCGTGGCCGCAACCTTGACAAAATCGGCATGGATGAAGCCGACACTTCGGAACTGTTCTTCGAAGATGTCCGCGTGCCAATGACCAACTGCTTGGGCGAAGAAGGCAAGGGCTTCATCTATCTGATGAGCGAACTGCCGCAGGAGCGTCTCTCGATTGCGGTATCGTCGATGGCCAGCACGCAGAAGGCTTTTGATGAAACCGTCGCGTTCTGCCGCGAGCGTATTGTATTCGGCAAGCCATTGCTGGATTTCCAAAACACCCGTTTTGTGCTGGCCGATATCAAGGCAAAGCTGCAAATTGGCTGGGCGCATCTCGATTGGGCTTTGAACCGCCATTACAAGAAAGAGCTGACCGCCGAGGAAGGCGCTGCTGCAAAGCTGTGGCACACCGACCTGCAGTGGGAAGTTGTCGATGCCTGTCTGCAACTCCATGGCGGCGCTGGATATATGAATGAATATCCCATCGCCCGCATGTGGCGCGCCGCACGCGTGACGCGCATTTTCGGCGGTACCAACGAGATCATGAAAGAACTCATCGGCCGAGGGCTGTAAGGCCTAGCTAATAAGCCAGACTCGTCACCCTGAACTTGTTTCAGGGTCTTAATATCCCTGCTGTGGGCAGTAAGATGCTGAAACAAGTTCAGCATGACGAGCGTAGAATATGGAACCACCTCATGCCCAAACCTCAGGCTTGGCAGCTTAACCCTGCCAGCTATCCGTTCAGCCATCGCACCGAAACGCGGTTTGCAGACATGGATGTTCTTGGCCACATCAACAATGTGGCCATGGCGGGGCTGTTCGAACATGGCCGTGGCATGTTCAACCACGCCATTGAGGTCCAGCGCCGTGCGCCGGGCCAAAGATGGCTGATCGCCAGCGTCAATCTGGACTATATTGCCGAGGCGCATTTCCCCGAGCATGTCGACGTCGCTTGCGGCATATCGCGGATTGGTAACAGCAGCTGGGATATCGCATCCGCGGCCTTTCAAGGCGGCGAATGCAAGGCCACCTGCATCACGACCATCGTGCTAACCAATGCCGATGGGTCAGCACCTATTCCTGATGACCTCAGAGACGAGTTTGAACGGCTGCGCGTTAACGCAGCTTAATCAACAAACGTAGCTGCACGCTTCTGCATGCCGGCCATGACCGCTTCAATCTGGTTGGGTGTTCGGATCACGCGCGCTTGGCGGACGCTTTCGGCCATCAAGATCGCGTCTTCGTCCATATCGACATATTCGTTAAACAGCGCCTTGGCCTCGCGCATCGCGCCCGGATTGCGGTCCGCGATTTCGCGGGCAATGGCCATAGCGCGGGCATGGGGGTTTTCATCCACGAACGTCGCAAAGCCCAAGCCCAGCGCCTCTGCCCCTGAAAACTCGCGGTTGGTGTAGGTCAACTCGCGCAGCATATCTTCACGCACCATACCGCGCCATAAGGCATAGCCGCCCATGTCGGGGATGAGCCCCCACTTCATTTCCATCACAGCAAGCCGGGCATCAGGCGCAATCACGCGGATGTCCGCACCGCTGGCAATTTGCAGACCGCCGCCAAAGCACACGCCGTGGACTGCGGCAATGACGGGCATAGGCAGCTTACGCCAGAGCATCGCGACTTGCTGAAATGTGTTGGCATTGCCGTGCGTACGGTCCGTGAGGCTGCCCATGCCGCTGTTCGCGCTTGCACCGCCGCTCGCCATGCTGGCCATATCGAGCCCTGCACAAAAGCTGCGTCCTTCACCCGACAATACCACGGCGCGCACGCCCTTCATCGCGGCAAGCTCTTCTCCGGCGGATATGATGCCCTGAAACATGGCCGGGTCGAGCGCGTTCATTTTGTCGGCGCGGGTAAGCCGCACATCGGCCACGTGGTTTTCAACGGTTATGCTAACACGGTCGTTCATGCGGCGCTCCTATTCAACGCAAATTCTACCAAAGGCAGTTGGTCATTACCAAAATACATATATGTTTTGTCGACAAAAATCGTGGGCGAGCCATAGCCACCGCGCGCAATGACTTCATCGGTATTTGCACGCAGCAATGCCTTTACGTCGTCTGATTGCGCACGCGTGCGCAAGGCGTCACCATCCAGACCGACGCTATTGGCCACCGCAACAAGCACGTCGGGATCATCAAGATTTTCCTGCGCACCAAAATAGCTTTCGAACGCTGCTTTGGTAAACGCGTGCAGTGCCGCTGGATCATCGGCAAGGCCGCAGGCCATGCGCATTGCGTTAACGCTCTTGGCGGGGTGATATTGGCTTGGGAAGTTCAGCGCGACGCCGGCTAACGCTGCCCAATCACGCAGCGTTCTCCAACTGTGCAGCAGCTTTGGATTGTCCGAGGCTTCACGAGCCGCATAGACCGACGGGTTGACCGCGTTGAACACGCCGCCGACCAATATAGGCCGCAACGTCATTGTCGCCCCCGTGCGGTCGAGCACGCCCATAATGTTCGTGAACGCCAAATAGGTCCATGGACTTGAAAGATCGTAGAAAAATTCAACCCGATCGCTGTGCATTCGACCCTCCCGATATTGCATCCTGCTTTAGCATTGCCGAACATTTAATGAAGCGATTAAATGCCCGATTGCCACTTGTCATTATCTTCCCGGACTGGTCGGTGAATATACACCATTCGCCGCATCACGGACCAATCGTCTGCTGTCTTAAATTGACTTTAACCATATGCCGTCACAGGGGTGTGGGGATAGAAGAATGTCCGGGTGGATAAGGGCAGGGTCGTGGATATGGTTCTGAATGTTTGAAGGCAAAGATACACACTTTGCCGCGGCAGCCGGGAACGGAAGCGTGATGCTTGCCGATACCATGGTCGCACCCCTGCGCCAGACCACCGAAGCAACTTGGCGCGAACGCATTGCCCAACTCGACCTCGTCCCCGACCTTGGCGAAGACATTGGTTCCGTCCGCTGGTTTCGCGGCCTCGGAACGCTAACATTATTGAGCGTATCCGCACTGGCCCTTCTTCCCGATTTTGGACCTATTTACGGCCCACAACCGTCCATTGCGACTGAAGCGGAATTCGAAGAAGCGCGCGCGCAAATGATCATGCCCATTGCCTATGGCAGTGACAGCGGCAAACGCATGGCGGCCACCGACGCGGTTATTGCCCTTGCCGGAAGCCCGGAGCGCCCCCGCATCGAACTGACAGCAGCCTTGGGCCGCGGTGATAGCTTTGCACGGGTCCTACAGCGCGCTGGCGTGGGTGGAAACGAAGCCAGTGATGTCGCCAACATGGTTTCAGGCGTCACGTCGCTGTCGGATATTGAACCCGGCACCCCCATCAATATCGTACTCGGTAAACGTTCTGCGCAAAATCAGCCCCGGCCTTTGGAATCCGTTGCCTTTCGCGCACGATTTGACCTCAATCTCGCTATCAACCGCGAAGCTGGCGCGCTCCGGTTAAGCCGCGAACCGATTATCGTCGATGACACGCCGTTGCGCATCCGCGGCACAGTCGGCAGCCAGGGCATTTACCGGTCGGCGCGCGCAGCGGGTGCACCTGCCAGCGCCATTCAGGATTATCTAAAAGTCATCTCGGGTCGCACGTCCTTGTCAGCAATCCGCGCGACCGATGAATTTGATATCATCGTTGATTATAAACGCGCTGAAACCGGTGAAGTTAAGGTTGGTAGTCTTTTATATGCCGGCGTCGACCGCGACGGAAAATCGCGAGTTCAGATGCTCAAATGGACCAATGGCGACAGCAGCCAATGGTTCGAAGCCTCCGGCGTCGGTGAATCAAAAGGCGCACTCAGCCGCCCGGTTAATGGCGCTGTCACATCGGGCTTTGGCGGCAGACGCCACCCGATTTTAGGCTATATGCGCATGCATAGCGGCCTCGATTTTAAAGCAAGTTATGGCCAGCCGATTTTCGCCGTGACCGATGGTGTCGTTGCCTATGCCGGGCGCAAGGGCGGTTACGGCAACTTTGTTCAGCTGAACCATGGCGGCGGCCTTGCCAGTGGCTATGGTCATATGAGCCGCATAGCCGCACGTCCCGGAAGCCGCGTGCGGCGCGGTCAAATCATCGGTTATGTGGGATCAACGGGTTTATCGACGGGTCCGCATTTGCACTATGAATTATATCGCAACGGACGTGCGGTGAACCCGAATTCGATCAAGTTTACCCAGCGTGCGCAACTTGGGGGCAGTGACCTTGCGCGCTTTAAAGGCACGCTTCAGCGCCTAAAATCGGTCAAGGCCGGTGCAGCTCTTGCGCCATTGCGCGCGCAGCCGACAAGCACGGACAAACCCAAACGCGAAATCGACCGACTGACGCTTCAAGTCGACCGGTCGCGGACCAACGGATAAGCCATTGAGGATGCGGCATAACACCGCTACCTGTTCTTCATGAGCAACACATCCTTTTTCCCGAACACCCGTCAGCGCCGCACGCGCGCCACCCAATGGAGCAGAGCCATGGTCCGTGAGACCATGCTGTCGCCTGCAGATCTTATCTGGCCATTGTTCGTCACCGAGGGAGAGGCCGTCGAAGAACCGATTTTATCGCTGCCCGGCGTATCGCGCTGGTCCGTTGACCAGATCGTTGTGCGCGCCGCGGAAGCTATCGATCTTGGCATCCCCTGCATCGCATTGTTCCCCAATACGCAGCCAGAGCGGCGCAGCGAGGACGGTGAAGAGGCGCTTAACCCCGACAATCTGATGTGCCGCGCGATCCGCGCCATCAAACAGGCACATGGTGACGCAATCGGCGTTTTGACCGATGTCGCGCTCGACCCATACACATCGCATGGACAGGACGGTTTGATCGACGATGCCGGTTATGTGTTGAACGACGAAACGGTTGCCGTGCTTGTCGATCAGGCGATAAATCAGGCCAATGCCGGCGCGGATATCATTGCGCCAAGCGACATGATGGACGGACGCATTGGCGCCATTCGCAAGGCGCTCGAAATGAATGGCCATACCAACGTCCAGATAATGTCCTACGCCGCAAAATATGCCAGCGCGTTCTATGGCCCGTTCCGTGACGCCGTTGGCTCAAGCGGCCTGCTGAAAGGTAACAAGAAAACTTATCAGATGGATCCAGCGAACAGCGATGAAGCCATGCGCGAAGTCGCTATGGACATTGCCGAAGGTGCCGACAGCGTCATGGTCAAACCCGGTCTGCCCTATCTCGATATTGTCCGCCGCGTGCGTGACCAATTCGATGTGCCCGTGTTCGCGTACCAAGTGTCGGGCGAATATGCGATGATTGAGGCCGCCGCTGCCGCCGGAGCGGGTGACCGCGACGCGTTGGTGCTGGAAACGCTCATGGCATTCAAACGCGCGGGTTGCTCAGGCATTCTGACATATCACGCCTCACTAGCCGCGCGTTTGCTGAACGGGTAAAACATGAACGGCGCTGACGCATCCAGCGACACACGCGCGTGGACCGATGATTATGCATCGGTGTTGCCGCATCTTTCACTATGGAAAATTCGATGATCAATAACCGTACCGACATCAGCATTGTCACTGTCAATGGCAAGACCCCACAGATCCACGACAGCGCATTCATTGCGCCGGGCTGTCGCATCATCGGTGATGTCACCGTCGGGCCGGAGGCCAGCATCTGGTACAATTGCGTCATTCGCGCTGAAGTGAACCGTGTGGTGATTGGCGCCCGAACAAATATTCAAGACGGCAGTATCGTGCACTGCGACGGCCCAATGCCCGGCGTTGAAGATGGCTTTCCGACCATTATTGGCGATGATGTACTCGTTGGCCACAATGTCATGCTGCACGGTTGTATCCTTCACGACCGTGCGTTTGTCGGGTTGTCGTCAACGGTCATGAACGGTGCCGTGATTGAGGGCGATGCCATGCTCGCGGCAGGGGCAATGCTGACCCAAGGCAAACGCATTGCAGCGCGGCAATTATGGGCAGGGTCGCCAGCACGTTTTGTTCGCGATCTCGACGATGCGGCCGTTATGGGGATGCGGATCGGCGTTGCGCATTATGTCACCAACGCCAAGCTTCATGCTGCTGCGACGGCCGAAGCTTAGGGTCAGGACCTAAAACTTCGCCCTAACCGTAAAGCGACCATTGATCGGCGCGCCGGTCGAGATGTTGTTATTGTTGTGCGCGTCCGAATAATATGCGGTGTCGAACAGGTTTTCGACATTCAGTTGAAGCTGAAACCTGTCACTCACATCATAATATAAAGCCGCGTCGACGCGTGTGAATGCAGGCAATTTGGTGGTCGTCGCGGATGTACGGATGGCCGCATATTGGCTCGACTGATGGATGATGCCGACACCGGCCGCAAACGCGTCAGATAATTCATACCGGTTCCATAGACTTGCCTGATGCTTTGGCACTTGCGCCAGCCGGACAGCATCATTGCCCGCCAGAATGGCGTCCTGATAGCTGTAGCCGCCATGTACTTGCCATTGCGACGTCACGCGTCCGGTCGCAGCCAGCTCAACCCCTTGGGTCCGCGTTTTGCCGATATTGATGCTGGAAAGTGGATTGGCGGGGTCCGGCGTCGTCGCATTGCTGCGATCAAGCTGAAACACTGCAAGGGTCAGGTTTAAATTTGGCTGAACATCCCATTTCGCGCCGATTTCAAAGTTGGTGAATTTCTCCGGAGCCAAGTTTTGCTGCGTAACCGTCAACGCCAGGAACTGGTCACCCGACCGCGGTAGGAATGATTGGCTATAGCTGCCGTACAACGACATGCTTTCCTGCGGTTTGAAAATCAGCCCAAGACGCGGGCTTATCTTTTCATCCTTACGCGCAAAAGGCCGGTCGATT
>JAIXYC010000163.1 GCA_027490455.1 Sphingomonadales bacterium | reverse complement strand
GCAAACACAAGAAGTGTCGCCAGATATACGCGTCGTTCCTTGTCTGCCAAGGCACTGGTGTCCGTGACGGTCGTCGCGTCGAGGGCAGTTTTGATAGTCGCTTTGGTGGTGTCGGAGAGCTGGTTTCCGGACAGTAACAAGGACAGCCTGTTCAGTAGGGCCGTAGTGTCGGAAACGATAGCGAGCTCACCCGTATATGCCGCTTTGACGTCGTTGTTCACGCCGTTGACTGATCCGATGGCTGACGCCATGAAGTTGATATAGCCGGCAACACTCACTTCGGTAACGATTTGGAATTCAGGTGCGACCAGCGCGTTGGTTGCGATTGCGGTATTGGCAGGGACATAACCCGGGCGGTAAAAATTAAACACAGACGGCGCACGCAAGGGGCTTTGACCCAGGCTGGTGCCGGGATTGGACAGGTTTGCGATGGTCCAATTACCTGTTCGCGATGTGGCACCGAAATTTCTGGCCCATTGTGTAAAGCGCAATACCGGCTCACGAACTTTGCCAAAGGTCGGCGACGTTAGCCCGGCAGCATTTGTCGCTTCGTCATCAAGTAAAATAGCCTTAAACACAGCGCGCAGATCGCCACGAACGCCCGAACCATTATTGTTAAATATCTTGGCAACACGGTCAACATAGCCAGCGCTAGGGTTACTCGTTACCAAACGCTGGATCATCTGCTTTGAAAAGAATGGGCCCACATTGGGATGGTTGAAAAGTGCGTCCAGCGCCAGTTTCATGGATGTTGGAGCATCGGTGTTGGCCGGAATAGTGGTGCCCAGAAATGTTTTTTCCAGCATGGAATGTTCGCTGGTGGTCTGTGGCCTTGACCATCTGGTCGTATCGCTTGTCATCGGCCTGATTACAGATTCTACCGGTGCGACCGATTGTGATGGAAAACGGACAGAAGGCGTTCTGACCAAGTTCGCATAGTCGTAACTATAACCGGTAAATACACGCGCAAGGTTGGATACATCGGAATTGGTATATGTTTCGATAGGCTGGCCAGTGGTTCCGATTTTTTTGGTGCCGTCATTATTTAGCTCATTCAAACCAATGGTGAAAAGCTGCATAACTTCACGCGCATAATTTTCGTCGGGTACGCGACCAGTCCGCGTATCTTCTTTCCTGTTATCGAGCGTGCTGAGGTAAACGCCCATTGCGGGGTTGAGTGTTACGTCTTCCAGTAACTGACGGAAATTACCCAAAGCATTGCGGTTGAGAACATCCCAATAAGCCGCCACAGCATTTGACTGCCATTGGATTTCGATACCGTTGGTCGACACGACAAAAAACTGGGAAAGCGCGTACGCCAATCTTTTACGAACGGGGTCGGGGCTGGCAATCAACTGGTTCCAAACCATGTAATCCGCGAACTGGTTTTGATTATAATACTCGTCGACGGTCACTTTATCGTAACCGCGCGATGACAGCCAGGCGACGCCTGTTTGGCTAATCGGAATGTCCATCTGTTTATCGAGCCAGGCCACGAAACCCACAGATCGAATATCTGCGATTTCGGGTTCCGTCGCCGCAAGGCTGGCCTTCAAAATGAAACGGGCCGCTTCGCCATCTGTCGCAGGCTTTGCGACTTGCACAGTTGGCGCCAAAACAGAGCTTATTGGATTGTCGTCTGTTCCTCCACCGCCACATGCGGCCAGCACCAATGAGGCGGCGGGAATTGCAAAATGAGCGGACGATTTTTCTCCCGCCGTTCCCTGCGGCGCAGCGAATGTATCTGGGAAGCTATCCGCTTCGACTGCCTCTTCGAGAGCCGCGCATTCAGCTTGCGTCATCACACCATCCCCCCCACCATAGGGCCAATTCCAAGGTACAGAAAGGCCATGGTTCCCACCGCCGTTGCCACAATTGTGTAATTATGTAACGCCGACGAGTGGTCCGACTTCTTTATACTGTTTCCAATTTTCAACAATGAATTTTTTTGTTGCGATGGGTGGGGTAGGAGATTAGTCAGCGGCATGGTAACAAGCGTGATTTAGGCTCGGATTATGGTCAACAGGCGCTTCACTTTCCCTATTTTTGCAATTCTTCCTCTCGCCGGATTTTGTTCGGGCGCGCACGCAAATGTTTTTGAACGCAAACAAAATGGCAATCTCGTCGAAATATCGCAGCCTGCATGGCGGGCGGACGCGTCGCCGGCTGTTGAACGTCGATATAGTCCCACGGCAGATCCCGCATCCAATTCTTCCCAATCACAAAATGCCGTGCGGCAGCATATTCAGGTTGCGGCAACACGCTTCGGCATTGACCACAATCTGGTCGACGCCGTTGCTTGGCAGGAGTCGCGATATAATCCCCGCGCCCTTTCCACGGCGGGGGCCATGGGCGTGATGCAACTCATGCCGGGGACTGCACGGCAGCTGGGCGTACGTAACCCGCACGATGTGGAACAGAATGTGGTTGGTGGGACCGCTTATCTGCGCCAGCAGCTGGAACGTTTTGGCAATAACGTGCCGCTGGCTTTGGCTGCATATAATGCTGGACCAGGGGCGGTGATAAAATATGGTGGCATTCCGCCGTACCGGGAAACACAAGATTACGTCCGCCAAATAATGCAACGCTTGTCGGCAACGTCGGCCTATCGCGCAGGATATTGAGGTTCATGATGACATATAGATTCAAACGCTTTTTTGCATGTGCTGCGCTCGCTTTGGCTATTCCAAAAAACGCGATGGCGCAGGTGGCGAATGTCGATCCGCAGGGTTCGGGGCCAATCGTCAACGCGCTTAGCTGGATACAGGGCACACTGCTTGGCAATGTAGCGACGACAGCAGCCGTCATCGCCGTTGCGGTTGTGGGCCTGATGATGCTGACCGGACGCATGAACTGGCGCTTTGGTGCGACTGTCATTATCGGCTGCTTCATTCTCTTTGGCGCCACAGCGATCGTCTCGGGTATTCGTGTCGCCGCAGTTGGCGGTTAAGGCATGACCCCACTGAACCGCACGCCGATATTCCGGGCATTAACACAGCCGCAGATGTTTGCTGGCGTCACATATAGCTATTTTGTCATCAATCTTGTCGTCACGACCGAGATTTTCCTGATCACACGGTCATTCTGGGCCATTCCGGCGGCCGCCGTCATCCATGCTATTGGCTATATCGCCTGTTTGCGGGAGCCCCGGATTTTCGATCTCTGGATTACCAAAGTCAGCCGTTGCGGCCGCACGCGCACGCATGATCTTTGGCGTTGCAACAGTTACCGGCCTTAATCCATGAAAACGGCCGCCCAAAAAACAGCAGCTTTGGACCCAAGTGCCGGGGACCGTCTGCCTTATGCCGGGCATTTGGATGACCATACGGTTATGACCCGCGGCGGCGACCTGATCCAGATGATTCAGGTCGATGGTGTCGCCTTTGAAACGGCCGATAGCGAAACGCTCAACCATATGGCGGCGGTGCGTGATGTTGTGATGCGCGGCATCGCGAACTCCAGCCTGATGTTATACTGCCACGTCATTCGTCGTCAGGTGACCGCCGAATTAACAGGCGCGCAACCCGACGGTTTTGTCCGCGACCTTGACGATGCGTGGCAGCAGCAACTGCGCGGCAAAAAGCTCTATATCAATGACATGGTGCTGATGCTGGTTCGTCGGCCAGCCCAGGGAAAGATTGGTTTTTTTGACCGCCTGACCAAATGGGGCAACGGAACACGCAACAGCGCCGAACGGCTGGCTGACCAAACGCGGGAACTGCGCGAATTGGATGCGGCACGCACCAATCTGCTCTCCGCCCTTAGCCGCTATGGCCCGCGCCTGCTCGGCCGTTATCACGACGCAAATGGCACTTGTTCCGAACCGCTGGAGATATTGTCGGCGCTGTACAATGGCGAAATGCAGCCCGTGCTTGAATCCACCGGCGACGCTGGCCAATATCTGCCCTATAAGCGGATCAGCTTTGGCCTTGATGCTCTGGAATTGAAAGGCGCAAGCGCCAACACGTCGCGTTTTGGCGCTATCGTTTCCATCAAGGATTATCCTGCATATACGGCGCCCGGCATGCTCGATAATCTGCTGCGTCTGCCGCATGAGCTGACGATGACGGAGAGCTTTGCTTTCATCGACCGGCAGATTGCGGATGAACGCATCGGGCTTGCGCTGCGCCGGTTGCGGGCGGCGTCGGACGAAACAACCACCCTGCGCCAAGGCCTTTTGGGTGCAAAGGATGACCTCACCGGCGGCGCTGCAGCTTATGGTGAGCACCATCTGACGGTGCATGTCCGCGCGATGACCTTGGCCGCGCTGGATGCTGCCGTTGCCGATGTGCAAGCATCGCTTGCCGATATTGGCGCGGTTGCCGTGCGTGAGGATCTCAATCTGGAAAGCGCCTTTTGGGGTCAGTTTCCGGGCAACGCAGATTTTATTGCGCGCAAGGCTTTGGTATCGACCGCCAATTTGTCCGGCCTCATTTCGCTCCATGGCTTTCCAATCGGCGTGCCTGCCGGCGGCCCATGGGGCGAGCCCATCACGGTCCTCGAAACCACATCAAGCACACCCTATTTCTTTAACTTGCACAGCGGTGATTTAGGCAATTTCACGCTTATTGGGCCATCGGGTTCCGGTAAAACGGTGGTGCTC
>JAIXYC010000066.1 GCA_027490455.1 Sphingomonadales bacterium | reverse complement strand
TTCGACCAGATTCCCCGCGGAACCGCCCATTATCGATTTAAAGCGTTGCCGCGTTATGCCCGATTCAGCCACCATCATTGCTCCATATTCCAATCAACGACATTTGTCCGCCATAGCCCTGTTCACTGCGGTGGCAGCTGCGCCGATAGCTAAAAAACCGGTCTTGCTGACTGTAGGTATCCTGCCCCATGCACTCGACCGTTGTGATGCCGGCGGCGGCAAGACGCGCCGCAACATAGCCTTCGATATCAAACTGATAATGACCCGCTTTGCCATCGCGGAAGAACCGTGCATTTTCGGGATTGGCGTCGGCAAAACGTTCAAAGAAACCTGAATCAACCTCATAGCTTTTTTGTGCGATGCACGGGCCGATCGCGCAGGCTATCCGCTCACGCTGTGCACCCAGCGCCTCCATCGCCAATATCGTGTTTTCATTGACGCCTGTGAATGCGCCCTTCCATCCTGAATGCGCTGCACCAACGACACCGGCTTGCTTGTCCGCAAACAACACCGGCACGCAATCGGCGGTTTGGACCGCAAGCAGGATATTCGGCCTATCCGTCACCAGCGCATCGGCCTTGGGCGGGTCGTCTTGGTCAATCGGGCCAGTGACGGTGACCACATCAGGCGAATGGATTTGGTAAACCCGCGCAAGTGAAGCCCCGGGCATAACGGCCGCAACCGCGCGCCGCCGGTTTTCGATGACGTCGTCGCGCACATCGTCCGAACCAAGGCTGCAGTTCAACCCCGCATAAATACCTGTTGAAACACCGCCCACGCGGCCAAGGAACCCGTGCGCAATGTCACCCAGTAATTTTGACTTGATAACTTCGACGGTCACGTGGCTTGGTTTCTCCCTTATGCGCTTAATTGCAACTGCGGCGCTTGACGGCAAGCCATTAGATTGCGAACCCATGCCGATGCACCGTCACATGCTCATATTTGGAATGGGGTACACCGCCTCGCGTCTCGCCGACAGCCTTCGTGAAAGCGGCTGGCACGTCACCGGAACGCGGCGGATGAGTGGCGGCGACGCGATTGCCTTTGACGATGAAGCTGCCGTCTGTGCTGCAATCGAAAACGCCACACATATCGTGTCGAGCGTTCCACCTATGGGCGAGGGCGGCGACCCGGTGCTTTTGAAATATGACGATAGAATTGCACGTAGTGACGTTGCTTGGCTCGGCTATTTGTCCTCAACCGGCGTATATGGCGACACGGGCGGTGCATGGGTCGACGAGAGCGGTGCTATTGGCGAAGGACGCCGAACTGCGCGCGCCGACGCCGACCTTGCGTGGCAGGCCTTACGCCAGGACGTAGCGGTCTTTCGCTTGCCCGGTATTTACGGCCCGGGTCGATCTGCGTTGGAACGGGTCGAAGATGGCAAGGCGCACCGTATCGATATGCCCGCGCAAATTTTCAGCCGTGTGCATGTTGATGACATTGTTAGCGCAGTCATTGCCGCATTTGATGGGCCCGCTGGCGTGTATAATATTGCAGACGATGTTCCCGCGTCGCAAAATGATGTCATCGAATATGCGTGCGATCTTTTGGGGCAGGAATGGCCGCCACTGATGACTTTGGACGGGGCAGGACTGTCGCCTATGGCGCGCGGATTTTATGCCGAAAACCGGCGTGTTTCAAATATTAGGGCGAAACGGCTGCTCGGATGGACGCCGAAATATGCCGATTACCGGCAGGGCCTCAGCGCATTATTGGCCGCACGCCAGCAATAGCAGAAAAGTGCGGGACTGGTTTGCATTGCCTGAAAACGTCAGGGCCCTAAGCCTTGCGCGTCTGCATTGCGACGACGAGGCCAACCATCACCAGCGCTCCACCAGCCATCGCCAATGTCGACCAGACATAGCCTTCGAATATCGTCGATAGGATCATCGCAAAGACCGGAATGACCACGCCTGTATAAGCAGCCTTGCCGGGGCCAATGTCACGGATGAGGCGAAAATAAAGTGGGAAGGTTACGACCGAGCCGATGATGCTCAGATACAGCACACCGCCGATATATCCGGGACGCATGTCGATGACGGGCGGACCATCCACGACGAACGCAAAAGCAGCATTGACCAAGCTGGCCCAGAACATTGACCACGCCAAAATCGTGATCGTTGGGTATCGCGCAAACTTTGGCGTCACCTGAAGCACATTGGAGACCGATGCCGTAGCGACGGCACACATCACCAGCAATAGCCCGAGCAGTGCATCGGCCCCGCCCATAGGGGCCGCACGGTATTCCTGTAGCATCAACAACCCGACCCCGACGCAGGCAATCGCTGAGCCTAATATGAACGCTCTGCCGATTGGTCGTCCAAGCCAATATTTGGCGAGCACCGCATTGGGCACAATCAACAGCGCGAATACCACTGCGACCAACCCCGACGTGATATAATGTTCAGCGGCATAGACAAAATTGTAGTTCATCCCGAATTGCATCACGCCAAGCAGGATTGTCCAACCGACCATTGGCCGATCTATCTTCACTGGCTGGCGCATCACGATGACTAGGATGAACATAGCGATGGCGGCCACAATCATGCGATAGGTCACAGACCAGGTCGGCGGCACTGTGCCCAATTGATCGCGGATGACCAGCCAAGTAGATCCCCAGATGAGCGACGTCACCATAAAGGGTATCCATACCCGTGGCGCCAGAAATCCAGGTTCTACGACGCTCTGCCCCCCGGTCGTGCTCATAATGCAGCGATTGCACGGGCCAGCGGGGTGACGTCCGCCTCGGTATGTTGCCAACTGGTGACGAGACGCGCCGCGCCCCAGTCGTCGTCGACAACACCCCAGTCGTAAAAGTCAAAACCTTGCGCCCGCAATGCCGCCGCTTCAGCGGGCGTCAGGCGCAAAAATATCTCATTGGCTTGCACTGGATAAAGCAATCGCCCGGCAGCCGCGTCCGCAATGATTTGTGCAGCTGCGTTGGCGGAACGCGCATTGGACAACCACATATCATTTTCCAGCATCGCCAACAATTGCGCTGCAAGGAAGCGGCCCTTTGACTGCAAATGCCCAGCGCGCTTGCGCCGATAGCGCGCAGCGTCGGCCATCGCCGGGTCGAAATAGACCAACGCCTCTGCGCCCATCCCGCCATTTTTGACGAAGCCGAAACTCAACACGTCAACGCCGGCGTTCACCGTCACGTCGGCTGGTGCACAGCCCAATGTTGCCACTGCATTGGCAAAGCGTGCGCCATCCATATGCAGGCCCAGGCCGCGATCATGGCATAATGCACCAAGTGCCGCGACTTCGGTAGGGCTGTAGACCATGCCATATTCGGTTGCGTTGGTAATCGACAATGCTGCAGCCTGCACCTGATGCACATCGTTGCGAATGCCGTTCAGACAAGCCTCGACCGTTTCAGGCGTCACCTTGGCACCTTCTCCTTCGACCAGCATCAGCTTCGCACCAGCGGTGTAGAAACCCGGCGCGCCGCATTCATCAACCTCAATATGGGCTTCACGGTGGCAAATGACGCCCTGATGCGGTTGAACAAGCGACGCAAGCGCGAGGCAGTTGGCACTTGTGCCAGTTGCCACCCACAGCACCGCGACATCGCGGCCGAACACAGCGGAGAATGCGGCATCGAGTTGCGCGCTCCATTGGTCACCATCATATGCGGTGTCGATATGGTTGGCATCGGCCATGGCTTGCATGACAGCTGGGTGCACCGGGGCGGCATTGTCAGAGAAGAAACGCATGAGCATCCGCATGGCGGGAAAACCCGCCTGCCGTCAAGCGCTTAGCGGACGTGCGTCGCGTCAATATACAGGTTCAACATGCCGTGGGGGAACATTTCATAAGGGAATATCCCGGCTTCCTTCATACCCAAGCCTATCCCTGATATCGCCTGCTTTCGCATCGAAAGACATGTCGGACTTGATCCTTGCATCGCGGCCAGCCAATGTGGGTGCGGAATATGATTGGAGGAAGCATGATGGCAAAGCGCGTGATATCTGGACTGGCTATGCTTGCGGCCATGTTTGGGCCAGCCACTGGAGCAATGTCGGCGCCCATCGTCATGAACGAAACTGAGGCACAGGCACCCGCGCTGCCGCCTATATTGAACGCACGCGAAAGAGCGGCGACCGAAAACCGCATTTTAGCCGCGCGGCTTGATACGATCATTCCTGCCATCATGCGTGAACAGGGCATTGATTTGTGGCTGATGGTGGCGCGGGAATATTTTGAAGAGCCCGTGGTCGCGTCGATGCTCGATGCAGAGAATATGCACGCACGGCGCCGTACAATCTTGATTTTCCACGATCCGGGTCATGGAAAGCCGATCGAGCGTCTGACGGTTAGCCGCTATGGACTGGGCGGTCTGTTCGCGCCGGCTTGGGATCCAAGCAAGCAGCCTGATCAGTGGCAAGCAGTCGCAGACTTAATCGCCGCGCGCGATCCGGCCAAAATTGCGGTCAACACGTCGGACCTGTATCAATTCGCCGACGGCATGACGCTGAGCCAATATGAAAAATTGACGGGCGCGTTGCCCGCTGCGTTGCGGTCGCGGATCGTCAGCGGCGAAACGCTCGCGATCCGGTGGCTTGAGACGCGGACGCCGGCCGAGATGGAAATTTACCCCAGCGTCCTGCGCACTGCCCATGCGATCATTGCCGAAGCGTTTTCGCGTGCCGTGATCACCCCGGGGGTGACAACGGCGGAGCAGGTGCAATGGTGGTACCGTGATCGCCTGCTTCAGCTGGGCCTCGAACCATGGTTCCATCCTTCGGTCGCGATCCAGCGGGCTGGCGCAAAGGGTATGTTGGAAGGCGACGAAGTCATTCAGCCAGGCGACCTGCTGTGGACAGATTTCGGCATCAATTATCTGCGGCTCAGCACCGATACGCAGCATCTTGCCTATGTCCTGAAACCCGGCGAGCGCGATGCGCCCGCTGGTCTTAGACAGGGGCTAGCGAACAGCAACCGGGTGCAGGATATCCTGAGACGCCAGTTTGCGGTTGGACGCAGCGGAAATGCCGCCTTGGCATCGGCGCGGGCAGAAGCCGTGGCAGCGGGTCTTGATCCGTCGATTTACACGCACCCGATTGGCTTGCATGGTCATGGCGCCGGGCCGTCCATTGGCTTTTGGGATAATCAAAACGCCGACCCGCGTGGAAGTGGGGTGATAAACGCCAACACAGCATGGTCCATCGAGCTTACAACCTATGCCGCCGTTCCCGAATGGGGCGGACAACGCGTGGATTTCCGCAGCGAAGAGAATGCTTTTTTTGATGGCAAGACTTTACGTTTTATCGATGGACGCCAAACTGAAATCACCCTGATCCCGTTAGGGCAGTGATTTGGTCGCAGCGTTCCTGCAGGGCTAGAAATCAAGGGCAATCTCGGCATGGTCTATCGCCATCAAAGCCGACCGCTCTGACATAGCCAGAAACATTGCGTCGCCCCGGTCGGTCTGTTCCACGACCATGGACGCCGTTACACCCATGAGCATTCCCGAAAAAGACGCAAGCCGATAGGCATCCCACTGGTGGGCAAGGTCTGCGAAGGGTATATTGTGCCGATCTAATTCCGTTCGATAACGCGCGAGAAGACTGTGCTCTTCTGCTTTACGGGTAGCGGGGTCCATCGATGTGCCGAGGTAATAGGCTATGTCGCTTGCACCTTCGCCGACACCAACCGTTTGCCAGTCGACGATGACGATAGGCTTGTCCTCGTCGTCGGCGCAGTACAGCATATTATCTGGACGAAAATCATTGTGCGTGAGACAGCGTGGACCGGAACGTGAGTCTAACCATCGTTGGATATTGCCCAAATAACGCTCCCCAACGATTTTGATCTCTTTGGTGATCCGGTCGCCATATCGGTCACAAAATGCGGGCCAAAGCATCGCATATAACGTTTCGCTGTCTATCTGGGGCGGAACAGCTTTCGTGCCGCTGAGCCAGTCAAGCGTGTCGAGCGATGGGTCACCCCACCAAGCAGCGTGAATGCCAGCCGCCGCATCCATTGCCAGTTCGGCTTCTGCCCGTGTTGGAACCAACAATTGATTGCCCGGTGCATGTGATGGAAGATCGTGCATCAACAAAGCAAATTCATGGCTGTCGTCATCAAACGCGATAAAGAGATGATTGGGTATCGCCATCGGTTTCTTACCCGCAAAAAGCGCATAAAAACGGCTTTCGCGCATATATGTCATATAGGATCTACCGGCAGCTTTGCTGACTGGATCATTGGATGGCAATTTTGCAACAAGCGTCGGAGGCGCGCCGTTCGCTTGGCCATCATAGGTCAGTTTGAGGCGGTACGTCGCGCCAACCTGCCCTGTGCCTATGGCGTGCGATTCAACGGATATGACCTTGGCATTATAGCCATGATTATGCAGCTGCTCCGTCAACCAAGCGGGGGTCATATCGGCCAGACCGGGGATTGCATCAATCATTGAAAATGCTCTTCAGACCCAGCGGTTCATAAGCACCAAGGATCAACTGTTCGAGAATGCCTATACCTATGTGACTTTCGCTGCCGAGCGTCATGGTAACGCGAGAGACGGCCTGTATGTGGAGATGATCGGCGCGGCCTGCCTCAACGGTCGTCAAGTCGATATCTTCACGCGCTAGTGTTAAAGCACCTTTCCAGCCACCATGTGGCCATTCCGGGTGGCCGTAGCCGATGCCGCGCATAAGAAAAGCCGTACCCGGTTCAAAGACGGCCGTGACATGTCGCCCATCTGGGAATTCTGCTGTAAGCACGGCCTGTTCCGCGTGACGCCAGCCGGGCTTAAGCGTGACCGCCATTTCGCACGCGTCGCTTTCCAACATTTCATGCGCAGCTGCGCCGTCCGGGCACCATACCGCGCGGATATTCCAGTGTCGGCCCTGCGCATCATCATTCACATGAAAATAGAGTGCACCATCGTGAAAGTTAACCGGGCTCCACAGCCAGTAGAATTGGGGGATAGTTTGCGGGACGGTGGGCTGTGGGTCGCTGGCGCCAATGGGACGGATACCCCAACTGCGATCACGCGTACCAACAGCGCCGTCGATATCCCGCCGAATGCCATCTACCTCAATCCAGCCCTGCCAATGCCCGTTTTGCGTCATGCGGGTATAGTCCATAAAGGTCCGCGGCCCGATCCTTCGGGTGAAGCGCGGCTCTTCAACCGGGAATGCCCGGCCAACAAAGGTCAGATTGGCGGATATTCCTTCATGGTTGTCGACGATAACGCGCAGCGATTTAAGTGGTTCGACTATCTCAATGGTGATGGGCCCGACGGTGAGATCCATCCGTTCCATATCCAATAAGCGGGAGGCATGAACGCAATGTTGGACATCGCCTCTGATGCAGGAAAAATGCGCATCGGCAACGTTCAGGTGCGGATAAACGCCAAAGGCGATCGCAAAAAAATCGCTGCCATCTGCCTGATAACCGTTAAAGAAATACCGGTCGTAAAAGTTCCGATCTGTCCCGGAATATGCGATTGGCTCAGCTGTCTGGTGGATCGGATATTCGTCGCCTTTCGTTAGCATCAGCCTGCATCCTCCCTATAATCTTTTGGCGCCTCTTATGCACCGCTCTCAGGCTGGAATTGTGCGTTCAAATACAACCTGATTCCCGTTCACAGCACGATAGCCAAGATCGTCTTTCTGTATTTCCCTTATCCCGATCGGTGTAGCGGCGTCCTTCCTTTTTGATTTTCTATCATGGGCCCTATCACTAGGCAAACCATTGGAATAATTTGTACCCTCAAACGAAGCTGCTCTGATACGCGCGCGTTTATGCACCTTTAAACCACGGCATGTGCTGGACAATGCCCTGAAATATTCGCCGCCACAGAGCCCGATCCAATTTTGCATCGTCCAGCGGGAAGATTTATTGGGCACTTCGTTCACGGTGACAAGCCAACTCGCTGGGACTGACTTTCCGGACGAAACGATCTTCGCCCGTGGTGAGCGTGGGGCGGGTGCCGAAGGCCGTGGCTCGGGCCTCGGCCTATATCTCGTAAAAAAAGTGGCAGAGGCGCATGGCGGCTCGGTATCTTTTTCGGTGCACGATAACGCGACGGTCACATTCGACCTTTTTCTTCCGGACTAAACACGCGTGCCCGCCTTATGTCATCATGCAGCTTTGGCCTTGCCTGAATAAACTACATAATAATATCAATAATATAAGTGTTATCCGTTACATTCTCCACGGCGCGCCACTTTTTCCATGACTTGCAGAAAATATGGCTGTGGGGTCATTGAGTGCTTGATGCTCTATGCATCATATAGGCATCAGCTCATACGGTTTCCCTGAACTTAGATGCTCCCTCGCCTGGGGCAGCTTCTGGGCTGATAGCAGCCTGTCCGGTTTTGGCTCCGCGGCACCATGATGACGCTTGATTTCTCCCACCGTTGCTGTCATCAAATCCTGATAACGTTCACAACTAAGTTCTGGAGTGGGTTTGATGCGGTTAAGGGGATCGATGGCACTGCTGGCCTTCGTGTCGGCGGGATGTGTTTCGGCGGTAACGTACCCACAGACTGCGACGCCGGCTGCGCCTTCTGCTGCGACGACTGCAAATATTGCCAACTGGCCAGCGGCCCAAAGTCCTGCGGCGATTACCGATAAGAAAACCGAAGACGCGATAACGGCGTTGATTTCAAAAATGACGTTGGAGCAGAAGGTCGGTCAAATCATACAGGCTGACATCAGCGCAATCACGCCTGACGATCTAAAGCAATATCCGCTTGGTTCCATCCTTGCGGGCGGTAATTCCGGACCTTATGGCGACGAGCGCGCTGACGCTGCAAAATGGGCGCAGCTGGTGGGTGCGTTTCGGGATGCATCACGTAAATCAGGCGCTGGCGTGCCCATATTATTTGGCGTCGATGCGGTGCATGGGCATTCAAACCTGCCGCAGGCGACCATCTTTCCGCATAATATCGGACTTGGCGCGGCGCGCGATGTCGACTTAATCCAACGCATTGGCAAAGCCACTGCAGCCGAGATTTCAGGCAGCGGGATTGAATGGACCTTTGCGCCAACGCTGGCTGTCCCGCAAGATTTGCGCTGGGGCAGAACGTATGAAGGCTTTTCCTCTGATCCTGGGCTGATTGCGGCCTATGCCGGTGCGATGACCATAGGCTTGCAAGGCAATCTGGTCGCGGGTGCGCCGCTGGACGCCACCCATGTTGCCGCAACTGCCAAACATTTCCTTGCGGACGGCGGCACCATGGACGGCCGCGACCAAGGCGATGCTCAGATCAGCGAAACCGAACTGGTCGCAAAACATGCGCAGGGCTATCCCGCATCTATCAACGCAGGCGCACTGACCGTTATGGCGAGCTTCTCAAGCTGGAACGGGGTGAAGCATCATGGCAATGCCTCGCTGCTGACCGATGTCTTGAAGAACCGGATGGGCTTTGCCGGGCTGGTTGTTGGCGATTGGAATGGTCATGGCCAAGTCGCGGGCTGTTCCGCGACCGATTGCGCTGCCGCCATTAATGCCGGTCTTGACCTGTTCATGGCGCCTGACAGCTGGAAGGGATTGTTCGCGTCAACGCTGGCAGCGGCGCGGGATGGCCGGATCCCCGCCGCACGGTTAGACGATGCAGTGCGGCGAATCGTACGCGTGAAATACAAACTTGGCCTGATGGGCGATGCGCCGACTGTGCGGGGGCAAACATCTTTGGTTGGCAAGCAAGAGCATCTCGATCTTGCGCGTGAGGCGGTATCAAAATCACTGGTGCTGCTCAAAAATGATGACGGCGTTCTGCCCATCCGCAATGGCAGTAATGTCCTGATCGCCGGTTCCGGCGCGGACAATATGGCGATGCAGGCCGGCGGCTGGACGATTAGCTGGCAAGGCACCGATACCACTGCCGCCGATTTCACCAATGGCCAGACGATTGGCCGTGCGATTTCGGAAGCGGTTAAAACAGGCGGCGGTGCGGCCAATATTTCGGCATCGGGCATGTTTGAAAAGAAGCCCGATGTGGCGATCATTGTCCTCGGTGAAAAACCTTATGCTGAATTTGAAGGCGATGTGCCAAACCTCGCATTCCGGCCCCGGCCTGCCGAAGAGGAAATGATCGCGCGATTGAAGGCGCAGAATATTCCTGTTGTGGTCCTGTTCCTATCTGGACGGCCGATGTTTACCGGCAAGCTTATCAACCAAGCCGACGCTTTTGCGGCTGCATGGTTGCCGGGCACGCAAGGCCGGGGTGTGGCCGATGTGTTGGTCGCTGGCGCAAACGGAAAGCCGATGCGCGACTTCACCGGACGCCTGCCTTTCAGTTGGCCAGCGGATGCGCGGTCACCGGTTGATACGCCGCTTTTCCCGCTCGGCTATGGCCTTGATTACACGCAATCGAACAAGCTTGCTCCGGTGAACGAAGACCCGCGCGTCGATTTGACATCGCTGACCATCGCCACGCAATATTTCGTCCGGGGCAAGGTGCCTGCACCTTGGAATTTGCAGATGGACGGTTCGATTAGCGCGCGGGCTGTCGACATGTCCGCGCAGGAAGATGCGCGCCAATTCACGTGGAACGCCGATGGCGCTTTTGTTGTCAACGGACCTGCTGTCGATTTGAGCAAACCGTTGAAGGAAGACTGGTCGCTGCTTATCGACTGGCGCATTGATCAGCCCGCGACCGGGCCAGTCATGCTGTCCTTTGGTGGCGCTGCGCTTGATATAAAAACCACGATGCGCGCATTGCCAACGGGAACGCCCACACAAACCCGCATTCCGCTGCGTTGCTTTGCCGAAGCCGGTGCGAAGTTGGACGCGGTCGGTTCCCCCATACGTATACAGGCGGCGAAAGGCCTTGTTGCGACAATTCGCAACGTTCATATCGAAACGACAAAGAAAAGCACGTCCTGCCCCGGCAAAGCGCGCTAAAAACAAGGGAGAGAGAAGATGGCATTGGCACCCGGCGCATCTGCGTCAGCAGATAATGGCGATACCCATATCGACGCACCGCAATTGCAATTGTTCGTGATGGGGCTGTTCTTCATCTTCGGCGGCATCACAAGCCTCAACGATGTTATCATCCCGAAGTTAAAAGAGCTGTTTACGCTGAATTACACGCAAGCGATGCTTGTGCAGTTCTGTTTCTTTGCTGCTTATGCCGTCATCGGCATTCCTGGCGCGCGTCTCGTTAAGAAAATCGGCTATATGCGCGGCGCGGTTGCCGGCCTTTTGACGATGATGGCTGGCTGTCTGTTGTTCATTCCAGCGAGCCAGACCGCGACCTATGGCGTGTTCCTGTTGGCATTGTTTGTTTTGGCAAGCGGCGTGGTCATTGTCCAAGTGGTTTCCAACCCTTTGATCTCCATGCTTGGTAAACCTGCCACGGCGCACAGCCGCCTGACCTTTGCTCAAGCGTTCAATTCGCTTGGCACCACGGTTTTTCCTATCGTTGGTTCGATCCTTATCCTCGGTAGCCTCGCGACGGTAACCGCTGACCAACTATCCGGTGTGGAGCTTGACGCCTATCGCACTGCAGAAAGCCAAGCCATTGTGAACGGCTATTTGGGTATTGCAGTGGCACTGGCGATTGTCGCCGCAGTGGTATGGCTGTTTCGCGATGCGCTGAAGGGCGAAAAGCATGAAGCGAGCGAGGGCTTGGCTGGCCTCGACTTATTGAAGCGGCCTCGTTTCGGTTTCGGTGCTTTGTGCATTTTCCTATATGTCGGCGCCGAAGTCGCGATTGGTTCGCTCATCGTCAATTATTTGATGCAAGATCATGTTATGGCTCTGCCCGAGCAGGATGCTGGAAAGCTTATTGGTCTATATTGGGGCGGCGCCATGGTGGGCCGGTTCATCGGCTCTGTGGTGCTGCGTGTGCTTAGCCCGGGTAAGGTGCTGGCGTCTGTATCGGTTGCCGCAATCGCACTGCTGATTTTTTCCACACAAAGCACGGGCGAAGTTGCTGGCTATGCCTTGTTGGCCGTGGGCCTGACCAATGCGATCATGTTCCCGACGATCTTCACGCTGGCGTGTGAAAAGCTCGGGTCACGCGCGGCCGACGGTTCCGGCATCATCAACGTTGCCATCGTCGGTGGCGCTGTTGTTCCGCTGCTCACAGGCATCATCGCTGACGTGACCGGAAGTCTGGCGATAGCGTTCACGTTGCCGATGCTTTGCTATGCGATCATCGCGGCATTCGGTATCTACGCGCGTAAGCCTGCCTAATCGCGCGCATGTTGGCGCGGCATTGTTGCCAATAACAGGCACGCAATGACCGCCAGCCCCGCTAGCAATAGAAACAGGCTGCCAAAGCCATAACTGGGCACCAAAGCCAGCGTCAGCCATGGCATGATGAGCGATGGCACGGTGTTCGTGAGGTTAAAAATGCCCAAATCCCGTCCGCGCGTTTGTGGACGGGGCAACACCCTTAAGGTCTGGCTTGAGTGCAACGCCAGAAAGAGGCTGCTCGCCAAGCCAAAGACCACATAGCCGGCAATGGCGACCGGTAAAGATGACGAAACCGACATGATGATCAATCCAGCCGAGGCTGCGGCTGCCCCACATATGAGCGGCAGAATGGGGCGGTTTGCACGGTCGGACCAGCGGCCGGCAGCTAATGTTAAAAACACAGCCATACCCAGAACAAGCGCAAAGATATTCGCGGCATCATTTTCGCCAAAATAAGGATCGACGCTGCGGAACCATAAAAGGAGAAACGCAAATAATGACGCTTCTGCAATTTGTACCAATAAGCGCGCAATCCACATTTTAACGGCGGCGTGCCGTGTTACGGCGCTCTGTTCCCCATCGGTTGTTTGATCCGTCGGCGCGGTATTCAACTCCGGCACCGATATCGGTCGGCCAAAAATCAGCACCGGACTGACCATCGCTATCACCAACATCGCGATAATGATTTCACGGTGCTCCGATGGAACAGCAGCGTTCATCGTTACAAATGCGCCTGAAAGCGCGCCCATTCCGGGCGCTAGCGCCAATAGACCGCCAAGGAAGCCCTTTTGGGAATCAGGAATGGTGTCACCGGCCCACGCGCTTAACGGCGCGAGCATCATGTTCAGGCCGATTTGCCAGAGCATGATGATGGCGATCATCGCCGCCGGGGTCTTGGCATAAGCTGTGGTAAGCAGCAAAGCCGTTGATACGGCTAATCCGGCGTATATCCATGGGCGGCGTTCGCCTGTTTTGTCACTGGCCCATCCAAAGACGATATTGGCCACGCTTGCGGCAACTGCGCCCAGAAAGGCCGCTATCGCCAACATGCCAAGGGCGCCATTGCCGGATATTTCTGTCGCCCGCAGCGGCAGCAATATCGTCAGAAACGGCATATAGGCGACAGCACCGCCAGATACGGCGAGCGCGTACAAATACATGAAAGTTGCCGACTGCCGGCGGCTGTCCGCGGATTTAGGCGCGACCATGTGCAGACGGTGGTGCGGTGCTGCTTCGCTCAATAAGGCTGCCTTCAATAACAACCGGTTGATGCGGCACAAGCGCGTCACCATTGGTAATCAATAGTTCCACAGCCTTCGAAAAGGTTGCGGCAATCGGCTGATCAACCGCAGTCAGTTCGGGCACCGTAAAGCGCACAACGGGCGTATTGTCGAAACTGATAAGGGATAGATCGCCGGGAATGTGTAAACCACGCGCCTTGGCCGCGTCCAAAGCGGCAAGCGTCATTTGGTCATTGCTGCCGATGATCGCCGAGGGTGGGTTTTCCAAATCGAGCAGCGCGCTTGCCGCCAACACACCGCTATCATATCCAAAATCACCTCTGACGCATAACGCATCGCAGGAAAGCCCGGCGCTGGTCATCGCCTCGCGCCACCCATCGATACGCCAGTTGGACAGGTCATATTCCTTGGGGCCAGCAATCAAACCGATCCTGCTATGGCCAAGCGCGATGAGATGTTCGGTTGCACGTCGGGCCGAGCCCTCGTCATCCATCGTCATCGCAATTCCGGGCCCCGTGGTGATCGATCCGATGCGGGCGAAGGGGATTTTGCGTTTAGCAAGAAATCCGGTGATGAGCCGATTTTCAGAGTGTGGTGGCGTCAGGATGACGCCGTCTGGCTGAAGCGCCGCAATGGCTGCACCCAATTCACGCTCGACATGGTCATTATGGGTATCGACCAGTTCAAAGATCATCCGGTATCCATGTTCGGCACATTTCAACATGCCGCCCAATAGCATTTGGTCTACCCAGTCAGACCCTTGGCGGTTCCGCCAATCCGCAATCGTGCGTTCCCGGTCGTTGATAGCCAGAATCAGGTACGAACGTGATCCGCTCATCCGTTGCGCCGCGATGGACGGGACATAGCCAAGCTTATCAATAGACGCCTGCACCCGTTCCTGCATGGCAGGCCGGACGTTAGGCTCATTATTGATAACACGGCTTACCGTTTGCAGGGAAACCCCCGCATCGGCTGCGACATGCTTGATAGTGACGGCTTGGCGGCGTCTCGCCATAACTTACTTACTTTCTTTGTCGCCCTGCATGCAGGCCCGACCCTTTTCCTTGTCGCTGCTGCATTGGTAGATGCGGATCCAGTCGATCAAAAACGCAGCTGGTGTTACATTTGATGCAACGCCTTTATCGTTATTCGTCTCTGACAGGCCGCCCCCAATGGCGAGGTTGGCCATGATGTAGAAGGGCTGGTCAAAAGGCGCAACGGGATTTGATCTCGCCAATGGAGAAGCTGTTTCCCAATCCGCACTTGTCCGTTCCCAATATTTTCGGCCATCGAGATAGAAACGCATCACGCCTTCGCCCCATTCGAGCGTCCAGATGTGAAATTCATCCGAAGGCAAAGCGTTCGATGGCAGCGCCACGCGCGTATCGTGGAATTTGTTTTTCGGTGCGTAATCGCCAAAATGGATCGCGCTGATCATCCGGTTCTCGCCAACACCGCCCGTGCATGTTTCGCAAGTGGCGCCGAGGTTAACACCCTCCAAAATATCAATCTCGCCCGAAAGCGGCCAGCCGCCGTAGACGCTGTTGGCCGGCATCATCCATACGGCAGGCCAGGTGCCTTGGCCCTTGGGTGGTTTCGCACGAAATTCGACCTTTCCGTATATCCAGCTGGAAATACCGAGCGTCCGGATTTTGCCGGAGGTATATTCCTGCGTTTTTTGCGGATAGGGCTTATTCGAAAATTCGGGAGGCAGATCGGGACCTGTAAATGTCTCTTTATGCGCAATTAGATGCAGATTTCCGTCGGCGACCCTAATGTTTTTGGACCTATCGGTGTAGCATTGCCGTTCCTGATTGCCGCCGCCCCAGCACGATTTTTCAGGTTTCCATTTTTTGCGGTCCAATTTGCTACCATCAAACTCGTCGGCCCACACAAGTGTCCAGCCCTTGTCTGAAGCTTGTGCTGTGACCGCCGTTGTCCAGCACGCCGTCAAACCGATCATAGCACCGAGCAAGGCAATTCTAGGCGGCATAGCTTTCTCCTGAAACGCGGGCTGAAAGAAAAACGGACCCAAGTCATATGACCAAGGTCCGCTTTTCCGCAACACTGATGCTACCTATTAGAATTCAAATCGAGCAAGGAAAGTGAAGCGTCGATCGTTCCGGAACGCCGAGCGCGTTGCGCGGGTGCCGTCAAAATCGATCACTTGTGATGTCTGTGTGACTTCATCAAGCAAGTTCACGCCCTGAATGCCGAGTTTCAATTGCTTGGTCACAGAAACAAAGATTGATCCGTCAAGCTGGCCTGTTGCTTCGCCGTAAATGGGCGAGAACGGGAAGATGACGTCGCGCGGTGTCTGCACAAATTCAGACCGCCAGTTATACGCCAAGCGGAATGACAACGGACCTTTTTCGTAAAATCCGACGGCATTGATCGTATGTTTCGAGACGCCAGCCAACGGCAGACCGCCCGAAAGCGGGCTCTGTTCAGAACCGAGCGAAGCGTTGTTGAAGTCGCCCGCATCAACATAGGTATATGTCAGACCGGCGCCCAAACCGCTTAATAGGCCAGGCAGGAAATCGTACGTTTGCTGATAAGCAACTTCAACACCCTTCAATGTTCCACCATCGCTATTCACCGGTGTGTTGAACAGAATATCGGTGTTGACGCCCTTCGGCGTGACAAAGGGACGCACTATGGCGCCGCTGTTCACGATATTGCTGATGTCCTTTACAAAACCGGAAACCGTCAACGAACCGATGTCTGCCCAATACCATTCGACAGAAAGGTCATAGTTTATGGACTCAACTGGGCGCAGGAAACGATTGCCCGTGTTGATGGCAAGCAACGGACCCGTGGCCAAAAGCCCACCGGCACGCAGATTGTTGGTGTTGTCATATGCACCGCCACCCGATGTGAACGCGGATAGATCTGGCCGGGAAATACC
>JAIXYC010000064.1 GCA_027490455.1 Sphingomonadales bacterium | reverse complement strand
CCAAAGTGAAGCGGGTGTCGGGGTTTGCCTTGCTGAATGTGGCCAACCGCGCGGCGAGCCATTTGGCGGTAAAGTCCCGCGGCGCAGCGATGGTCAGCGAATTGGACGATTGCCCCGCCTGCATCGCACGGACCGATTCTTCAAACTGCAAAAAGCCCGCACGCAGCGCATCAAGGCCATTTGTCGCCTCGTCCGTGAGCTCAAGCCCCTTGGGCGTGCGGCGGAAAAGAACGACGCCCAGCATATCTTCCAGCGCGCGGATCTGCTGACCGACGGCAGCGGGTGTTACCGCAAGTTCATCCGCCGCCTTGGTAAAGCTTAAATGCCGCGCCGAAGCATCCAGCACGCGCAAACCATTAAGGGGCAGATGCGTACGCTTCATCGGATGCTCAACGCGCTATGGCCGGGGCGACCAGCGTAAAGCGTGGAATTTCGGCAAGGAAGGTCGTGCCATCTTCGCGGATGAAGCGATATTGCCCTTCCATCATGCCGCTGGATGTCGGCAGTGGGCAGCCCGACACATAATCATGGCTCTCGCCGGGTTCCAGCAAGGGCTGTTCGCCGACCACGCCATCGCCATCGACATGGTTGATTGTACCGCGACCGTCGGTGATGCGCCAATGCCGCGTCATCAATTGCACGGGTTCATCGCCGCCATTTTCGATGCGGATATGATAGGACCAAAACCAGCGGCCTTGCGCCGGAGCCGATTGCTCGTGCAGAAAGTTGGGCGACACGCGGACGGTCACGCCCTCGGTCGTTGCACTGACCGCAAAAAAGGAATCGAGGATGCTCGTCACAATCCCGCGGTCCTGAGCGCCCGATCCAGATCGTCGATCAGATCGGCAGGGTCTTCCAGCCCGACGTTGATGCGGATCAAGCCTTCACGCACGCCCATGGCTTCGCGGCCCTCTGGGCCCATGCCATGGTGGGTGGACGACGCAGGGTGGCACATGAGGCTGCGTGCATCGCCGATATTGTTCGAAATATCGATCAGCTGCAGCGCATTGAGCAAGGCGTGCGCTTGCTTGCGGCCGCCATCAACTTCAAACGCGAATATGGGTCCGCAGGCTTTCATCTGGCTCATGGCGAGATTATGTTGCGGGTGGCTGGCAAGGCCGGGGTGCATGATATGCGGCACGCGGCCTTCCAAGAATTTTCCGACGGTAATCGCGTTTTCCGACTGCCGCATCGCGCGCAGTTCCAGTGTTTCCAAACCCTTGTGCACTACCCACGCGTTGAATGGCGACAAATTGGGTCCGGTGTTGCGTTGAAACGGCAACAGCACGTCATCGATCCATTGTTGCGAACCACAGACGGCGCCAGCAAGCACGCGGCCCTGCCCGTCCATTAGCTTCGTTGCGCTATAGGCGACAACATCGGCGCCATAATCCATGGGCCGTTGCAGCACGCTAGTCGCAAAGGCGTTGTCGACGACAGTGGTGATGCAATGTTCTTTGGCGAGGCCGCAGACATAGGCCATGTCGACAATATCCATCGTCGGGTTCGCTGGCGTTTCAAAGAAGAACACTTTGGTATTCGGCTGAATCGCCGCTTTCCATGCATCATTGTCGCGGCTGTCGATGGTGGTCGTGCTGATACCCCATTTGGGCAGCAACGTGTCCGTCAACCAACGGCATGATCCAAAGGCCGCGCGCGCGGCGACCACATGGTCCCCCTGCGACAATTGGCACAGCAACGCCGTCGTCATCGCCGCCATGCCCGTGGCTTGCGCGCGGCACGCCTCGGCCCCTTCCATCAGCGCAATGCGTTCCTCAAGCATTTGCACCGTCGGGTTTTGCAACCGCGAATAGGTCATGCCGTCCTGCTCACCCGCAAAACGGGCCGCTACGGTTTCCGCATCATCATAGGTAAAGCCAGACGAGAGGAACAAAGCCTCCGACGTCTCGCCATGTTCGCTACGCCATGTGCCACCGCGCACTGCCTGTGTGGCAGGACGCCAATGCCGGGTGATTTCGCGATTCTGGCCAGTGGTTTTCTTCATAAGTTCGCTTTTCGGGGACTAGAGGGGTTGCGTCAATAAGGAGATTCTATGGATGTTACTCCGTAGCCCTGAGCAGCGCTTGCGCAGCGAGCGCGTCCGTCGAAGGGCGCGTGTCGACGCAAAGCCGCCCTTCGACTTTTCGCCGGTGCTACGCACCGTCGGCTCAGGGCTTCGGTAATTATGATAGCGCAGCCAACACCGCGTCGCCCATTTCGCTGGTGGACATCGTCCCACCAAGGTCGGGCGAGCGGGCACCGGCGGCAAGTGCTTTGGCGACCGCCGCGTCAATGCGGTCGGCCATCGCGGGCAAGTTGAGCGAGTAACGCAGCATCATCGCGGCGGACAAGATTGTCGCCAGCGGGTTCGCCTTGCCCTGCCCCGCAATATCGGGCGCACTGCCGTGGATGGGCTCATACAGGCCCTTTTGGTTGCTATCGAGCGAGGCGCTGGGCAGCATGCCAATCGAACCGGCACACATGCTGGCTTGATCGGACAAGATATCGCCGAACAAATTGCCGGTGACGATCACGTCAAACTGGCCGGGGTTGCGCACCAGCTGCATCGCGCAATTGTCGACATACATATGGCTGAGCGTGACTTGCGGATATTCGGCGTGGGTTTCAATCACCACATCGCGCCACAGTTGCGAGGTTTCGAGCACATTGGCCTTGTCCACCGAGCATAATTTCTTGCCGCGCGCCATCGCGGTTTCAAAGCCGACGCGGGCAATGCGGCGCACTTCATCCTCATTATAGGACATGATGTCATAGCCTTCACGCTTGCCATCGGCGGTTTTGCGCATGCCCTTTTCACCGAAATACACATCGCCATTCAATTCGCGCACGATGACCATGTCGATCTGTGAGGCCACTTCGGGACGAAGCGCGCTGGCGTCCGCCAGTTCAGGAAACAAGGTGGCGGGCCGCAAATTGGCAAATAAGGACAGTTCCTTGCGCAGCCCCAATATCGCCTGTTCAGGCCGCAAGTGCCGTTCCAACGCATCGCAATCAGGGTCGCCCACCGCGCCAAACAATATCGCGTCAGCGCGCTTTGCAAGGTCCAGCGTTTCGGGGGGCAGCGGATGGCTGGTTGCCTTATAGGCCGCACCGCCAACCAATGCTTCTTCGAAGGTCAATCCGTCAATCGCCAACGCGTCCAATACGCGCCGTGCTTGGGTGATGACTTCGGGACCAATTCCGTCCCCGGGTAATAAGGCAACTAACAAGGCGGCATTCCTCAAAAGAAACCGTAGTGCTGAGCCTGTCGAAGCACGCCTGTCGATATGGCGATGCCTTTAAGCGCCCTTCGACAGGCTCAGGGCTACGGTGTTGAATTCATGCCTCCCCTGCCAAGTGCGGCGCGGTTATGCAACTGCCCTTTTCAGGCGGTCCACCAACCGTTCGCGCGCGGCCATGACATCGGCGCGGCGGTCACCCAGAACATGCGCGACCAAGCGCTTGCGGTTTTGCGCCATCATCGCCACCGGCGCGCTGTCGGCGTCATAATCTTCGGCATAGCCAAGCTCGGCCAGCAACAAGGTTTCATATTGCGCAATCGCACCCGCCCAAACGCGTGCGGCAGGCGCCAGCTCAATCGCCGACAGCAACCCGTCAAACGCGCTGAAGACGCGGGGATAGGGCACGCCTTCCGCCAGCGTTGCCGCGGTCAGCGCGGTGACCCAGTCAATCGCGGCAATCGCCAACGGCTCGCCCAGCAAATGCGCGCGGCTGTGCAGCGGTTCCGGCGTCAGGCGGGCCAACTGCCCCGTTATGCGCGTGCGCCATTCGCCGGTGATGACATTGCCGGGGATCAGCACAGGCCGCAATTGCCGCCCCCGCGCGCCTTGCACATAGCCCGCAAGCATACCGTAATCTTCGGAAAACGCGCGCACGATAGCGCCGGTTTCGCCGTGATTACGGACTGCACAAATGATCGCGGAAGCCGTTATGTCCATACGCCCTCATGCCAACACTGCGGCATGAGGGGAAGCTCTATCCTGCGTCGGTCTGCTCGCCGCTGATCATGAAGAGCGTCACGCCTGCATATTTTTCGGCGTCGGCTTGGAATAACGGGTCCATTTCGAACAATTGCTCGGTCAGTTTCAAATCGTTGAGGCCAAGCAAATGAAACGCGCCCAGCTTTTTCTCACGTGGCGGCTCGCCATGCTTTTCGAGCGTAATCGCGTCGATAAACAACGCATTATTTTTGGAATAGAGCACGTGCGGCGCGAGCTTCATCGCCACATTATTATAGGTGGCGGTCACACATTTTTTGAGCGCGATAGCCTCAAGCAGCAATTGGTTGGTCGACATCGGCTTAGATTATCCAACCAACCGGTGCGTGCAAGCATAAATTGTGCAGTGCAGCATTTTTATCAATGCGCTTGCTTGGCGTGTCCGGCGATCAAATCCACCATGCGGCCCACTTGCGAGGGCGGCAGATCATGGGCCATCTCCTCGATGATCTCCAAACGCGCGCCGGGAATGTGACGGGCGATATCCTCGCTACCCTCTTTGGGTACAAGCGGGTCAGCGCCGCCATGCACGACCAAAGTCGGCGTCGTGATTGTCTTCAAGCGTTCGACCCGGCTGCCATCGGCGATAATCGCGAGCAATTGCCGCCTTGTCCCCACGGGGTAATAGCCACGGTCGAAAGCCTTGGCGGTCAATTCGGCATGGGCATTTTCCGGGCGAGCGGGATCGGGATAGGAAAACGACCGCACCAGTTCGGTGCCGAATGCCACCGCTTCTTCACGGCTCGCGTCGGGCGGGCGCTTTACCATGAAGCTCTTCTGGATATCTGCACGCGCACCCGGAAGGCCCGGTTTACCGCTGGAGGACATGATCGACGTCATGCTCAGCAGGCGCTCACGATGGTTCGCCGCCATCAGCTGGACGATCATCCCGCCCATCGACGCGCCGGCCACATGCGCTTTGTCGATGCCCAGCGCATCGAGCAACCCAATGCCGTCTGCTGCCATATCGGTCAGCGTGTAAGGAACGCGCACCGGCAAGCCGAAGCGTGCCTTCAACATGGTCCAGACCAGATTTGGAGTCTTTGCCCCGTCCATCCACTGCGAAAGGCCAACGTCGCGATTGTCATAATGGATGACGCGGTAGCCCTTGCTTACAAGGCCGTGAATGAACTCGTCGGGCCACGCAATCATCTGCGCACCAAGGCCCATGACGAGCAGGATCACAGGTGCGTCGGCTGGGCCGTTTTCCTCATAATATATATCGATATTGTTGGCGCGGATATTTGGCATGATATTCTCCCCTACCCGCCATTCTAATCAGCTGCTGAACAACTGCAAGGCTACATCATCCGTCCGCATGGAAGAAATCATACACGGTCTGCGCCACGGCGGCGGAGACCCCCGGCGCTTTCTGCAAGTCTTCAAGGCTGGCATTGCGCACGGCGCGCGCGGTGCCGAAATGCAGCAATAGGGCCTTTTTGCGCGAGGGCCCGACGCCCGGCACTTCATCCAGCGGGCTTACCGTTATCGCCTTGCTGCGTTTCGCACGGTGCGCACCAATTGCGTAACGGTGCACCTCATCGCGAAGCCGCTGCAGGTAGAACAGAACCGGCGCGTTGACGGGCAAGGTCAATTCGCGTCCGTCGGGAAAGTGGAAAACTTCGCGGCCATCACGGCCATGATGCGGGCCTTTGGCAATGGCGATCAATGGCACGTCATCGACGCCAATTTCCTCCAGCGCCGCCTTCACGCTACTCATCTGCCCCTTGCCGCCGTCGATCAACACCAGATCAGGCCACTGCCCGCTGTCGCGGTCGGGATCATCTTCCTGTGCGCGCGCAAAGCGGCGCTGGAACACCTCGCGCATCATCGCGAAATCGTCGTCGGTCGCGGCCTGTTTGATGTTAAACTTGCGATACTGGCCCTTGATAAAGCCTTCGGGTCCGGCAACGACCATCGCGCCAAGCGCATTGGTGCCCTGAATATGGCTGTTGTCGTAAATTTCGATCCGGCGGGGCGGCTCGGGCAGTTCAAACAGGTCCGCCACCTCTTGCAGCAACTTGCCCTGCGTCGTGCTTTCCGCCAAGCGCCGGTCCAACGCCTCTTCGGCATTGCGCTTCGCTTGTTTGACAAGCCGGACGCGGTCACCGCGCTGCGGCACGCTGATTTCAATCTTCCGCACCGCACGTTCGGACAATGCCTCCGCCAACAAATCCGCTTCGGTCAATTCGCGATCGAGCAATATGCATTTGGCGGGCGGCACATCTTCGTAAAATTGTGCGAGGAAGCTGGTGAACACCTCATCCTCGGTCATTTCGGCCACATGGGACGGGAAAAACGAACGATGCCCCCAATTTTGCCCGCCACGGATGAAAAACGCCTGAATACCCATCACGCCATTGCGATGGGCCAAGGCAAAGATATCCGCATCGCCAACGCCTTGCGCGTTAATCGCCTGCGACCCTTGAATGAAGGTCAGCGCCTTCAGCCGGTCGCGTAGCATGGCCGCACGTTCGAAATCGAGCGCTTCGGCCGCGCCCTCCATTTCCTTCGCCAGCTTTGCCTGCACGGCGGAGGATTTGCCGTCGAGGAAGGATTTGGCATCAGCGACCAGACCGTCATAGGATTGGTCATCAATCCGGCCAACGCATGGCGCGGAGCAACGCTTGATTTGATACAACAGGCATGGCCGGTCGCGATTGTTGAAAAAACTGTCCGAACAGCTGCGCAACAGGAACAGTTTTTGCAGCGCATTCAGCGTCTGATTGACCGACCCCGCGCTGGCAAAGGGGCCGTAATAATGCCCCTTGTTCCGCCGTGCACCGCGATGTTTCTGGATACGCGGGAATTTATGGTCTGCGCGCAGCAGGATGAAGGGGAAGCTTTTGTCGTCGCGCAGCAGCACATTATAGGCCGGACGATAGCGCTTGATCAGCTGCGCCTCCAACAACAGGGCCTCCGCCTCGCTATTGGTGGTCACAATCGTCATCGAACGCGTCAGCGCGACCATTCTGCGCAGCCGGTTGGGCAAGCGGTCGATCTGCACATAATTGCCGACGCGGTTTTTGAGCGCGCGCGCCTTGCCGACATATAATATTTCGCCGCGCGCGTCGTGCATCCGGTACACGCCGGGTTTCAGCGGCAAGGTCTTCAGGACATTGCGGATGGCGGCTGTGCCGGTTTCCAGATCAGGTGTGTCCGCACCACGCACGGCATAGGTCGCCTGCTCCTCGTTAAAGCGAGAAGCCGCATTGGGTTGATCGGGGCGGTCGGCTTTGGACATGTCGGGCTGATGTAGGCAAGGTCGGTGCGCTACACAACGTCATTCCCGCAAGGACGGGGCAACATTATATGTCCGGAAGTTGTGTTCCCGCCTGCGCGGGAACCACGAAGCTTAGTTCAGCGAGGCGATCGATTGGTCGATCAAGGCTGCGTCAGCCTTTGCATCATGATGCGCGGCGATCAATTGCGCTGCAGCAGCGGCGGCAGCACTTGCGGCCTTGTTGCGGACATCCGCGATTGCCGCGCGTTCAGCAGCGGCAATCTTTTCTTCAGCAGCCTTCGCACGGCGTTCGATCAATGCGGTCGCATCACTCTTTGCGCGGGCAACAATCTGCTTCGCTTCAGCTTCGGCAGAGGCTTTCATCGCATCGGCATCACGCGCCGCCTGCTTTGCCTTTGCTTCATACTCAACCTTGATATTTTCGGCTTCGGCACGCAGCGCGGTTGCTTGGTCCAGCTGCTGCTTAATGCCGGCAATCTGCCCGTCCAAAGCGCCAGCGATCATCGCGGGCACTTTTTTCCAGATCGCCAAGATGATGACTGCAAGCATCACCAATGCCACCAGCATCGAGGCGTCAAAGCCAAGCGCCGAAGGCGTGACATGCTCTTCTGCACCGCCATGTGCTTCCGTGGAAGCGTGGGTAGCGGGAGCGGCGGTTTCAGCGGTAGGCGCCGCAGCGGGTGCCACGGCTTCTGCTACTGAAGCAACGGCGGTTGTTGCCGCTGCCGTGTCGGTGGATGCTGCTGGATTAGCCATTGGACATTACCGCCTTCACTGCTTTTGCGGCCTGTGCCGGGGTAACTTTCGCGCCCGAAACTTTGGCAACGATGTCCGCAGCGGCGTCCGCAGCCACGGTTTCAATGCTGGCCATTGCCTTGGCTGTTGCAGCCGAAAGCGCGGCTTCCGCAGCGGCCAGTTTCACGCCGATTTCCGCATCGGCTTTCGCCAAACGGGCCTCCGCGTCTTTGGCGCCTTTTGCTTTTGCATCACTTGCTTTGGCTTGGGCCGCAGCCCGCGCAGCAGCAAGTCCTGCTTCGCCACTATCCCCCAAATCATCCGCTTCGGCACGCGCACGTTCGGCAGCCGCAAGGTCGTCCGCAATCTTGCGATTACGTGCGTCCATTGTTGCTTCCACTTTTGGCAACATGCCATGACCGATCGTAAAATAGACCAAGCCAAAGACAATCATCAGCCAAAAAAACTGTGATGCATAAGTTTCAAGAATCTGGGCAATTTGTGGCATATTACGCGCTCATCCTATTGAGGAAATGCCCCGGCGGTTGCCGGGGCGAAACCGTCAATTAGGCAACGAAGATCAGGATCATCGCGATAACGAACGCGAGCAGACCGAGAAGTTCGACGGCGGCGAAGCCGATGAACAGACGGCCCTGCTGGCTGTCAGCTGCTGCTGGGTTACGCAACGCGCCCTGAAGGAACGAGCTAAAAACGTTACCAACACCGCCAGCGGCGATACCGGCACCAATTGCTGCCAAACCGGCACCGATCATTTGGGCTGCTTCTGCGTCCATGATAATAACTCCTGTTAAAAATAAAACTTAGTGGTTGAAATCTTAATGCAAATTGACGGCGTCGTTGATGTACAGCGACGTCAAAAGCGCGAAAACATAAGCCTGAATAGCACAAACGAGCAGTTCAAGCAGGGTAATACCAATCATCAAAATAAAGGCTGGGAAGCTGACAATCAGCGGCACCCAAGCGGCTTCTGCATTCAAACCGTTAATCACAAATCCGGCAAGCACCTTCATCATGATGTGGCCTGCGGTCATCGCGACGAACAAACGCAGCGCGAGGCTGAATGGACGGATCATGAATGAGAACAGTTCAATGACCGGGATCAGCCAGAGCAACCACCATGGCGTGCCATGCGGAACAAACAGGCTGAAGAAATGCAGGCCATGCCGCCAGAAGCCAACGACCAACACAGTACCAAAGCTGAACAGCGCCAGCACGGCGGTGACGGTCAAGTGGCTGGTAATGGTGAAGGGATGCACGCCGGGGACGATACCGAACGGCATCATGCCCATGAAGTTCGCCATCAGGATGAACATGAACAACGAAAACACCAAAGGCACATATTTCTTGCCTTCGGGACCGACATTTGCGGTCAGCATGTTGTTGATGAAGCCAGTCACGCCTTCGACAGCCATCTGCCAGCGGCCGGGGACCATCTCGCGCTTCATTCCGCCCGCCATGAACACCCACAGCGCGCCAAGAACAAGCACCATGAACAACGATGAGTTGGTGAAGGAGACGTCGTAACCTGCAAGATTAAGCTGCGCGAGCGGCTCAATCTTGAACTGGTACATCGGATCGATTTTGCCGCTTTCGCCTGCCACGTTCACTACCCTGTTATATACACGTCAAGCGCCCGGTTTAGTCCGGACGCTCTGCTGAAATCTTTATTATATTCCTGAAGGCGACTGCGATGCCCAAAAACATGCAGGTCAACAGGAGCGCAGGTGCGATACCCAGCCAGCGGTCCAAGACCCAGCCAACCAAAGCACCACCAGCAGGACCCGCGATCAACTCGGTTAAAACCCTGTTCCCTTGCCGCATTCCTTTGGCTGGAACCTGATCTTGACCTGAGCGTTCTGCTTCGGCTTTTCGCGCCGCTTTCAGCTGCATATCTAACGACACGAGCCGGGCGTCACTTTTGCCTTTGCCATCCTGCCCGGAATTGTCCGACATCATGTGATTCCATCCAAATAAACACACGGAACCGCCACGCAATCGGGGCAACCCCGCCTAGGCATCGGCGCTTTAGGAGAGCGCCTTCGTCAAGTCAACAGCGCGTCGCCAAGAATGTTGCGTCGCAATAGAAAGGGCCGAAGCATCACTGCCCCGGCCCGCTATTTTGGTTCGGCTGATACCCTTATATCTTGGTCGTCCTGAACATGTTTCAGTTGTTACGAACAAAGCGGGTCCCATTCAGGTGCGCTGGATTCGCTTCAATCGACTTGCACCCGTCGCAAAAATCTCCAAAAAGACCATTATCGCAAAAAGGTGGTGCTGATGGCGGACGGCGCGGATAAAATCGAACATCATGGCACCGGCCACCGTGCGCGTCTGCGCAAGCGGCTTTTTGAACAGCAAGGCGAAGGCCTGCACGACCATGAGCTGGTCGAATATTTGCTCGCATTGGCCATTCCGCGCCGCGACACAAAGCAAATCGCCAAAGATTTGATCGCACGGTACGGCAGCCTCTCGGCCTTGTTAACGGCCGATGCCGACAGCATCATGCGCGAAAAGTGGATGGGCGAAACAAGTGTCGCTGCGCTGAAAATCGTCCAAGTGGCTGCCCTGCGCCTCCTAAGCGCGCCCGTCCGCGAGATGCCGATTTTGTCATCATGGCAGGCGTTGCTGGACTATCTGCGTGCCGACATGGCGCATCTAACCATTGAACGCGTGCGGACCTTATATCTCAACAGCAAGAATATGCTGATCCGCGATGAGATTGCGAGCGAAGGTTCGGTCGATCAGGCGGCGATTTATACGCGCGAAGTTATCCGGCGCGCGATGGACTTGGGCGCAGCGGCCAT
>JAIXYC010000086.1 GCA_027490455.1 Sphingomonadales bacterium | reverse complement strand
GCCGATGGCGCCAAGCGTTCCGACGCCAACGCCGATGGCATAAGCCGCCCAAGCCCAGCCCGGCATTGATACCCATAAGTCACGCTGGTTCTGTGGCAGCGCGGCGATGTCGGCGGCTGTCATCGTCCACTGGCTGACAAAGGCGCCGACGCCCATGAGGTTCCAGAGCAGGAAGAGGATGCTGATCCAAGTCAGCCAGCGTGGTGTGGTCATTGCGTTCATATAGGTGCTCCAATTGTGCACTGACGGGCAGTGCAGAGAAGGGGGTGGCGACTCGTTATAATGTGAAAAGCATAACAATTGGTTGGTATCTATCAATCTACCCATGAAAGTCGCGAGGCGTAACCGCACAGCGCTAAACAGATGCGCGACTGATCCCGGTTTCGGCACGGATATGATATGCCAACGCTTCGTATACGAACCGGCAGCGGTTGCCCTGAGCGGGATTTTTCGCGCATCGAATATGGGTCGACCACTGGACCGGTCGACCGGACCTCCGCTGCAGCTTCATCCCAGTGCGGCGGGGGTCCATATTGAGTCATGTGGGGTAACAATATGGTGTCGATAGTCTCGACGGTTGCCTATCTCGGGCTCGAAGCACGCAGTGTCGAGGTACAATGTCAGATAGCGCCCGGCGTGGTGAGTTTCGCGGTCGTCGGACTGCCGGACAAGGCCGTTGCCGAAAGCCGCGAGCGTGTGCGCGCCGCGATTTCCGCGCTTGGACTTGCCCTGCCCCCCAAACGGATCACCATCAACCTGTCACCTGCGGACTTGCCCAAGGAAGGGTCGCATTATGACTTGCCCATCGCATTGGCCTTATTGGCTGCGATGGGGTTGGTCGATGCAGAGGCGCTGGCCCAATATGTCGTGGTGGGGGAGCTTGGGCTGGATGGCCGCGTTGCGGGTTCACCCGGAGTGCTGTTGGCGGCTTTACACGCATCATCGCGCGGCATGGGGTTGATATGTCCGGCGGTGCAGGGGTCCGAAGCGGCGTGGGCCGGTGAGATTGAAGTGATCGCTGCGCCGGATTTGCTTGGGCTGCTGAATCATCTGAAGGGGCAGTCGCTGCTGCGCACCCCCGAACCCGGAATCGCCGAAGCGCGCAAAGGCGGCCCCGACATGAAAATGGTGAAGGGGCAGGAAACGGCCAAGCGCGCGCTTGAGATCGCGGCTGCGGGCGGTTGATGCGCACACGGCCATTCCGCGCGCCGCACCACAGCGCTTCTATGCCGGCGTTGGTCGGCGGCGGCCTGCGCATTCGGCCGGGCGAAGTAAGCCTTGCGCATCTGGGCGTATTGTTTCTCGATGAGCTGCCCGAATTTCAGCGCGCTGTGCTCGATAGCTTGCGGCAACCGCTGGAAACCCGCGAGGTCAGCATCGCGCGCGCCAACAGCCATGTGACATTCCCCGCCAATGTGCAGCTGGTTGCGGCCATGAACCCGTGCCGGTGCGGGCATTTGGGCGATGCCGCTTTGGCCTGCGGCCGCGCACCGCGTTGCGCCGCCGATTATCAGGCAAAGATATCGGGACCGTTGCTGGATCGCATTGACTTGCATGTGGAGGTGCAGGCGGTGAGTGCCGCAGACCTTGTGCTGCCGCCGCCGAGCGAAGGGTCGGCCGAGGTTGCTCTGCGCGTTGATGCCGCGCGCCAACTGCAAAGCGCGCGTCTCGCGGGGACGGGCCTGCGTACCAATGCGGATTTGGACGGTGACGCGCTGGCTGCCTTTGCCAGCCGCGACGCCGCTGGCCAGAAATTGCTGGCGCAAGCGGCGGAAGCGATGCGGTTATCCGCGCGCGGCTATACGCGTATCTTGCGGGTCGCCCGAACGATTGCCGATCTTGCCGGGTCGAACGACGTTGGCCGCATCCATATCGCAGAGGCACTGAGTTACCGCAGGCAAGCGCCGCGCAATTGAGTTCAGGCTATGCCGAGTGGAGATTTCTGGGGGGCGCACGCCGCGCGCCAAGAAAAAAGATGGTGCGGATGGCGGGACTCGAACCCGCACGCCCAAAAGGACAACAGATTTTAAGTCTGTAGCGTCTACCATTCCGCCACATCCGCATGACATTGCGCAGACAGCATTACGTCCGCACGGTCAAGAGGCTTTGCAGCCCAGACTTATTTGTTAAGCCGCTCCCGCACTTCCTTGCCGGGTTTGAAATAAGGTACGCGCTTGGAAGGAACGTCAACCGCGGCGCCGGTGCGCGGGTTGCGGCCCTTACGCGGGCTACGGTCGCGGGTAGAAAAGGCGCCAAAGCCACGCAGTTCGACGCGTCCACCGTCGGCAAGACGTTGGATGATCTGGTCGAAAAACAGATCCAAAATCTTTTCGACTTCTTCCGTTTTCAACTCGGGATTTTCAGCTTCCAGCTTTTTGATCAATTCTGAACGGATCATTTTATGTCCTTCACATCGGGCTCGTTGAAGTTGCAAGGCAGCTTTTCAAGCGTCTGACGTTCGTAATAGTTCCAAAGTGCCAGAAACTTAACGATATTACAACGGTGTTACCGATGTTGTTTGGCGAGACCATAAAAAAACCCGCCCTTCGTGAAAAGGGCGGGTTTTTGTTCCGATCAATCGGAGAACTGCATTAGCCGAAGCTTATTTCTTCACGCCCTTAAGCGCTTCACCCAAGATGTCGCCAAGCGATGCGCCGGAATCCGACGAACCATATTGCTCAACAGCTTGCTTCTCTTCAGCGAGTTGAAGCGCCTTGACGGAGAAGTTTGGCTTCTTCGAACGGTCGAAGCCAGTGATCATTGCGTCGAACTTCTGTCCAACCTGGAAACGGTCTGGACGTTGCTCGTCACGGTCACGGCCAAGGTCGGCACGCTTGATGAAGCCAGTTGCGCCATCTTCACCGGCCTGCACTTCAAGTCCGCCATCGCGTACTTCAAGAACAGTAACAGTGGTGGTCGCACCCTTCTTCAGGCCGCTTGCCGAAGCAGCGCCGGCTGCCGATGGGGCACCCTTTTCAAGCTGCTTGATGCCAAGCGAAATGCGCTCTTTCTCTGCGTCGATGTCGAGGACGATTGCCTTGACGGTTTCGCCCTTGCGGTGAAGATGCAATGCTTCTTCGCCGGTGATGCCCCATGCGATGTCGGACATGTGGACCATGCCGTCAACGTCGCCGTCGAGACCAATGAACAGACCGAATTCGGTCGCATTCTTGACTTCGCCTTCAACGGTCGAACCAACTGGGAACTTGTCAGCAAACGATGCCCATGGATTGTCGTGCGCTTGCTTGAGACCAAGCGAAATGCGGCGCTTTTCCATGTCGATGTCGAGAACGACAACGTCGACTTCTTGGCTGGTCGAAACGATCTTGCCAGGGTGCACGTTCTTCTTTGTCCAGGACATTTCCGAAACGTGGACCAAGCCTTCGATACCGGCTTCGAGTTCGATGAACGCACCGTACTCGGTTATGTTCGTGACTGCACCCTTGAGCTTTGTGCCCACTGGATATTTGGCAACCGCTGCATCCCAAGGATCGCTTTCCAGCTGCTTCATGCCAAGGCTGATGCGCTGTGTGTCCTTGTTGATACGAACGATCTGAACCTTAACGGTGTCACCAATGTTGATGATTTCGCTTGGGTGGTTGATACGCTTGTAGCTGATGTCGGTGACGTGCAGCAGGCCATCGATGCCGCCCAAGTCAACGAACGCACCATAATCGGTGATGTTCTTGACAACGCCGTCGATGATCTGACCTTCAGCGAGGTTCTGGATGAGGCCAGTGCGCTGTTCTGCGCGTGTCTCTTCCAAAATGGCGCGACGCGAAACAACGATGTTGCCACGCTTGCGGTCCATTTTCAGGATGACGAATGGCTGCGCGATGTCCATCAATGGAGCAACGTCGCGCACGGGGCGAACGTCGACTTGGCTGCCGGGCAAGAATGCCACTGCGCCGCCGAGGTCAACGGTGAAACCACCCTTTACGCGGCCGAAGATAACGCCATCGACGCGGTTGCCAGCTTCGAATTCGCCTTCAAGAACGTCCCACGCAGCTTCGCGGCGGGCACGGTCACGGCTAAGCATAGCTTCGCCGTTCATATTTTCTACGCGGTCAACGAAGACTTCCACTTCGTCGCCAACCTTCAGGTCGGCTTTTTGGCCGGGCATAGCGAATTCACGCAGCGCCACGCGGCCTTCGGATTTGAGACCCACATCGATGACAGCATGGTCATTATCGATTGCGGTTACGGTGCCTTTTACAACGCGGCCTTCAAAGCCACCGTCTGCGCCACCAAGTGATTCGTCGAGAAGTGCCGCGAAATCGTCGCGGGTCGGGTTTGGCGAAGTTGCCATAGGTTAGAGTTTCCTTACGTACTTTTTGTCCGGCCAGTCGGTTGGTTCCGACGGTCTTTGACCAGAAATGCCCTATTGCCCGAATAGCAATAAAGCGTTCGTTTTAAGCGCGTTACAAAAGCATTTATCCGTCATGCTGAATTTATTTCAGCATCCATCGTGCCACACAGACCATAAGGTGTAGAGGCGAAATAGACCCTGAAACAAGTTCAGGGTGACGGCGTTCTTCATTTGAAACGCCCCGCCACTCAACTCTGCCGGAGTTTACCCTCCACCAGCGCAATCGCAGCTTGAACGGCGCCGCCTATAGTCAACTCGCCGGTATCAAGCAATAGCGCGTCTTGCGCGGGTTTTAACGGGGCATCGGCCCGCCCCATGTCGCGTGCGTCGCGGGCATGAATATCGGCAAGAATATCGGCAAAGCGCACGTCAATTCCGTGCCGCTGCATTTCATCATAACGCCGCTGCGCCCGCACCTCTGCAGGGGCGGTTACAAACAGCTTCACATCGGCATGCGGCGCGATAACCGTGCCGATGTCCCGGCCGTCCAGCAACGCACCGCTTGGTTGGTTGGCAAAATCGACCTGACGCTTGTTCAATGCAGCGCGCACCTGCGGGTGGAGCGAAACGCGGCTGGCCAAACCGCCGACATCTTCGGTCCGCAAAGCGGCGTCACCCAGAACGCTGTCGGGAAAATCACATCCAGCCAAGGCGTCCGCCGGATCGTCAGGGTTGCCATTGTGTAACTGCACCTGCCGACCAACCGCGCGGTACAATAAGCCCGTGTCCAGAAACGGCAGGCCGAAATGCGCGGCCAATGCCTTTGCCAACGTGCCCTTGCCTGAAGCAGTTGGCCCGTCGACGGCGATAATCATTGCGCAACCTGAAGATTGTGC
>JAIXYC010000089.1 GCA_027490455.1 Sphingomonadales bacterium | reverse complement strand
GTTCCTTTATTGACCGTCGCACCCAGCAAATCGAGCAGCATCTGGTGCGTACGGCTGCTGAATGAACGTGGTCCGTAAAACAGCCACTCGATCCATCCTTGCTCTTCGCGTTTGATGGCGTGCGGTTCAACGGGCCACTGGTTCCCCGCAACACCGGCATAAGCAGCGGTCAGCTCAATCAGGGTCAGGCCCGAACTGCCCAGCGCCATGCTCTGGTCCATGGTCAATGGACTGCGCACGCCGAGATCGGTTGCAGCGCGCGCCACCGCTTCACCGCCAACTTTTTGATAGAGACGCACCGCAGCAACGTTGCTTGACTGGGCAAATGCCTGCTCCAGCGTAATGTCACCCCGGTAATTTTGCCCCGAATTTTTGGGGCGATACGCGCCTTCATTGATCGGCGTATCGGCAATCAACGATTGAGGCGTCATCCCCGACCGGAGCGCCGCCAGATAGACAAACAGTTTGAAGGTCGAACCCGGTTGCCGTTTTGCCTGCGTCGCGCGGTTGAACGCGGAGTCTTTATAGCTTCGGCCACCGACCATGGCCACGACTTCGCCATTGGGGCGCATCGCAACGAGCGCGATTTGGGCATTGCCAACGGCGGATCGCGCCACGACCTTGCGGGCGATATTCTGCAATCGCGCATCCAATGTCGTGGTAATCCTGACATCGGCATAGCCACTTTCGGTCAGCAACCGCGCTTGAGGAATGGCCCAGTCCGCAAAATAGGTGCCCGTCGGCAGCGTTTCCCGCACACGAACGTCAAGCCGCGCGACGGGCGTCGCGTCGGCCTTGGCCCGGGTAATGACATTATTGGCGACCATGGCATTCAGCACCAATTGTGCCCGCTTGGCCGCGCGTTCAGGGTTCTTTGTCGGGGCAAGCCGCGACGGTGCCTGTACAAGTCCAGCGAGCATCACCGACTGGCTGAGTGTCAGACGCTCGGGCTGCCTGTAGAAATAATGTAAGGACGCTGCGCGCAGGCCATACACATTGTCGCCAAAATAGACGTTCGACAAATAACGCTCAAGAATTTCGTCCTTCGTCAAACGCCCTTCCAGCCAGAAGGCGATAAGCATTTCGCGCGCCTTGCGCGTCAGGCTGCGCTCCGGCGTCAGAAACGTGAATTTCGCGAGCTGCTGCGTAATCGTGCTTCCGCCCTGCGTCATTCCGCTGCCAAAAGCATTGGACCAAAACGCCCGCGCGAGGCCGCGGGGGTCGATGCCGAAATGCGAATAAAACCGGCGATCTTCGATGGACAAAAACGCCTGCACCACGTGTGGGGGCAGCGTGCCGACATCAACCGGCTTATCAACGATAGCGCCGTTCCGCGCGATCGGCGTGCCATCCGACGCCAGCAGCGTAATGCGCGGCGGTGCGATGGGCTGAAGCGATTTGGACAGTGGCGCCGTGATCGCAAGCCACAATATCAAAGATAAGAACAGGCCAAGTAGAACGGCGCTGATACGGCCAAACCACCACCAGCGGGTCTTGCCCAAGATAAGGCGCCGTGTCGATGCTGGCTTGGCATCGGGATTCCAAGGCTGCGGGTCATCGGGAAAGCGCTGCGCATAGCTTTCATCGAAGGCCGCAAGCCGACCATCAATATCCGAAGGAATTTTAGAAGAGGAGCGCCGGAAAAGCATCGCGTGGCTGTATTATATCGATATAACGGTGAATGCGAGGGTATATTTACGCTTTTCGCTGAACGTCAGATGAAGACGCTTCGAAGCATCCACCCGCATCCAGCAAATAGCGTCCAAATTCTCTGCAGATCGGGCTAGGCCCTGCCGAGGTCGCCTTTACCGACGGTCCCGCTTGCCATTTCCAGCATCCGGTCGAGGCTCTTCTTGGCGGCCAAACGGACGGTTTCGTCGAGATGAATTTGCGGCTGAAGGTCGCGCAACGCGAGGTACAGCTTCTCCATCGTGTTGAGCGCCATATAAGGGCAGATATTGCATGCGCAGTTGCCGTCAGCCCCCGGCGCACCGATGAAGGTCTTGGTGGGTTCCGCCTTTTCCATCTGGTGGATGATGTGCGGCTCGGTCGCGACGATGAGCGTGTCGCCCTTTATCGTCTGCGCATATTGCAAGATACCGCTAGTGCTGCCGACATAATCCGCATGATCGATGATATGCGGTGGGCATTCGGGATGCGCGGCCACAGGAACGCCGGGATGCTGCGCTTTCAGTTTCAGTAATTCGGTTTCCGAAAACGCCTCATGCACAATACACACGCCCGGCCACAATAGCATTTCACGGTTGAACTTACGGCTCAAATAGCCGCCCAAGTGCCGGTCGGGTCCAAAAATGATTTTTTGTTCGGGGGGAATCTTGCTCAAAATCGTTTCAGCGCTTGAGGACGTGACGATGATATCAGACAGCGCTTTCACTTCGGCCGAACAATTGATGTATGTCAGCGCGATATGGTCGGGATGTGCTTCCCGGAACGCCTTGAATTTACCGGGGGGGCACGCGTCTTCCAATGAACAACCCGCCGCCATATCGGGCAAAATGACGGTCTTTTGCGGGCTCAATATCTTCGCGGTCTCGGCCATGAACTTGACGCCGCAAAAAGCGATAACATCCGCGTCGGTCTCCGCCGCACGCTTGCTGAGTTCAAGCGAGTCCCCCACAAAATCGGCAAGGTCCTGAATCTCCGGCTTTTGGTAATAATGCGCGAGAATGACTGCATTGCGTTCTTTTTTCAGCCGTTTGATCTCTGCGAGCAGATCAAGGCCTTGTAAATTTTCGCGGGGCGTCGGGGCGTTCATGCTATCGTACCTTTGTTACAGCATTGTCATCTGCGTCTCGAGTGAAGCCCTATGTGGTCGATAAGGCCGATCGAAACAAGTTCTGGCGGGCGCTTTTACGGTGTTTTTTGCGGGATTAAATGCCAACCTTCGCCTTGGGCCGCGACCCGGCCCTGATTTTGCAAATCGATGAGATGCGCCAATACCGACCGACCGGCAGCGCCCGTCAGACGCGGATCGAGCCCCTTGTACATCGCAGCGACCATGTCGGGAATGTGCCCCTCCCCTGCCTCAAGTAAATTCAGAATCTGGCGTTCCCGCTGGCGCCGGTGTCCAATCATGCCGCGCACAAGCTGCCGTGGGTTTTCGACCGCCGGTCCATGTGCGGGGTAATAAATACGATCGGTGCGCTCATATAATTTTTGCAAGCTCGCCAGATAGTCGCTCATATCGCCATCGGGCGGGCTGACGACGCTGGTGGACCATTTCATGACATGGTCGCCGGTAAACAGCGCCCCGCTCTCGACCAGTCCGTAACATATATGGTTGCTGGTGTGGCCGGGGGTAGCGACGGCTTCCAACGTCCACCCGTCGCCGGAAATACGCTCCCCATCGGCAAGGATGCGGTCGGGGGCATAATCCGGGTCAAAAGCACTATCGGACCGCGGGCCATCGTCGCGCAATACAAGCGGCGCGCAACCAATGATTGGCGCGCCTGTCGCCGCCTTTAACGGTGCCGCGGCTGGCGAATGATCGCGGTGGGTGTGCGTGCACATGATCGCCGCGACACGCTTACCAGCAACAGCGCGCAAGATCGCCTCGACATGACCCTCGCCATTGATATCAGCCGGATCACCAATGCTCATCCCGGTACCGACTGGGCCCGGGTCGATTACCGCGACATCGGATCCTGCGCCAACTAACCAAGTTTGCGTGCCTGTATAGGTGTAAGGCGAGGCGTTGGGCGCAAGCACGCGGCGCACCAATGGTTCGTGCTGCTCAGTTTCGCCAGCTTCTATGCTATCGGGCCAGTTGCTCATGAAATGGCTATGGCGCAATGTGGCGCAAAGAAAAAGGGGCGGTTCGCAAAAACCGCCCCAATTGGTCTTTCAAATGCGGGCATGGCCGCCCGGCGAATGGATTTCCGTTTATTCCGCTGTGTCGCCTTGTGCTTCCAGCTTACGAATTTGCAGATCGATTTGTTTTACGACATCTTTGCGAACGCCCTTGGGCATTTCCTTGTCCTTCCGAATTTCGTTACGCGCCTCACGCAAGCCTTTGATCGCTTCGGCCCGTGCTAATTTCGCTTGCCCTTTGCCGCACATAACCAACCGGACGCGCGATTTTTGCTTGCCGTCGAACCCGCTGACATCGGTGGTCACCGGTTGACCGTCACGACAGTCTTTCGGGATTTCGCTAATGTCGATTTCGGGGATGTATGAAGCGATATCCATGTCGCCCATGACGCGAATGGTTTCCACACGGCGGATTTTGGCGGGTGTGGGCGTATTGCCTTCAGCATCCTTTGTGCTGTCGGCCTGCACCATAACAACTTCAGCCTCTTTCTGGGATTTTTCCGCTCCATCGATCAGTTTTTCGACTTCTTCCGGCGACAATTTCTTATCGGTGCGGAAGATGAAGGTTTTTCCGTCACGTTCGACCTTGGTCACTTCGCCGCCCATGGCGTCATGACCCACTATGTCGACCGTCTCACCGTCGCGCTTCAGCTTAATTATCCGGACCTCGCGCTTGACCACTTCAGGCTTGCCCTCTTCCGTCGCCACTTTGTCCTGCGCAACCACCGCAGGAACTATGGTCGCGGTCAGCGGCAATATGATTGCAGCAGCAGCTATGATGCCAATCTTGCCAAGCGAACGGCGGGTATTGCTGGTGTCCTTCATCGTTATTCTCCTCAATCGCTCAATTATTGTTTTCGGTGAATTCAATGCCGTCGCAAAGGTCGGCACCCCGTCAAATGCTGTCTTCGCCAACGCCTGACCGTACATCGCACGCTCTTCGGGGCCCTTGCCGGCCAGCACGCGCGCATCGCACGCCGCTTCCTGATCAAAGCGGAATGCGTTCCAGCTGATCCACGCAACCGGGTTGAACCATTGCAGGCACAGGATGATGAAAGCGGCCAGATTGGCGAACAGATCGCCCGATTTGTGATGCGCCATTTCATGCGCAATCGCCAGGTCGCGTTCGGCAGGCGAATAGGCTTTGGTGAAATCTTGCGGCACCGCGATCACGCGGTGAAAAAGGCCAAAAGCCAATGGTCCGGCCACCTGATCGGATGCGACGATTTTGACGCCATCGACAACCGCGATTTCTGTCGCTTCGGACAATAGGTCATCGCGCATTGCGGCGTAACGGATCATCTGGACCATGAACAACAGCACCGCGCCACCAAGCCAGATCAAAACACCGAGTGCCAGAAAATCAATCGTAGGGAGGGCATCAACCGAGTTTGCCGCAGTCGCCATAGTGTTCGGGGACGATAGCCCTGCGAGCACGGCTTCCCTCACCGTGTCTTGGATAGCAATGCCGCCGTCAGCTGTTGAAATGGATGGCCCTTCGATCGAGGGCATGCACACCCGAGCAGCGGGTATCAGCCAAAGCGCATATGCGATGGTCGGACCAAAATATTTGGCGACAGGCCGCCGTACAATCAAAATAGCGGCCATCATCAATGTCGTGGTCAATAAGGTATCAAACAGCCAAGCGCCCATGAAGTCAGCGTTCATGATTTCATCTCCCGCAACAGTCTTTCGATTTCGGAAATGTCAGCGTCGCTGAGCTTTTCCTGCTCGGCAAGATGCGCAACCAGCGGCATGAACCGCCCCCCAAAAAGCCGGTCAACCAGCCGCTTGGATTCATGCGAAACATAGTCTTCGCGATCAATAAGAGGGGAGTATAAGAACCGACGTCCGTCGGCGCGATGTTCAACAGCTGCTTTGGTCAGCAGGCGCGACAGCAAGGTTTTCACGGTTGGTAACGACCAATCACGATCATCGGGCAATCGCGCAGCGACGTCTGTCGCCGTCAACGGCGCGCGTTCCCATAGGATTTCCATGATTGTTAATTCAGCGTCGCTAATACGTTCTGATGACATTTTGAAATCTCCGACTACAGACGTAGTCGATTCGACTACATCTGTAAACGTCGTTTGTCTGCCATTGTCGGTTTTTTGTCGAACGCCTTTACAACTGGGCATCAGGTAAAGGACGAATTAAATGGCCATATAACTGATATAAAACATTTTTCAGTATATGATATGACAGGTGCCTATATGATTATGTTCAACACACACTCAGCGAGGACGGGTGCTATGCGTCTGGCCTCGCACCACCCGTCCTCGCTTTCTCCCGCTGAAACTTGAAAACAAAAAAGGCTGGAACCCATCGCGGATTCCAGCCTTTTTTTGTGCGCCTTGACGGCTTTTGGTTATTTCGCGCCGAAATTGATCTTTGCAGTTACGCCAACATACCGATCCGCCTCACGGGGGATGATGAAGCGATATGCACCGCCGGGGCCGCCCGATACGATCGAGGAAG
>JAIXYC010000148.1 GCA_027490455.1 Sphingomonadales bacterium | reverse complement strand
GTGCAGGGTCAGCCCAGCGATATACGGCACGTTCGACCACATTACGCAATTCGCGCACATTGCCCGGCCATAAATGGTTTTCAAGCGCCCGGGTCGCAACTTCGCCGAAACCCGGCCACCCTGCCCACCCCAATTCGGCCGCCATCCGACGCCCATAATATTCAGAAAGAACCTCAACATCGCCTTCGCGAACGCGCAATGGCGGCAAAGTTATCACCTCAAAGCACAGCCGATCGAGTAAGTCCGCACGAAAGCGTCCCTTATCCACCATGTTGGGCAGATGCTCATTGGTGGCCGCAACAATACGGACATCGATACGCATTGGCCTCGATGAACCAATACGCGTGACCTCACCATATTCGACCGCGCGCAACAGCCGTTCCTGCGCGCCCATGCTCAACGTGCCCAGTTCATCGAGGAACAGCGTGCCGCCGTCGGCTTCTTCAAACCGCCCCTCGCGTGCACGGGTGGCTCCGGTGAAGGCGCCGGCTTCATGGCCGAACAGTTCGGCCTCAATCAAGGTTTCAGGCAGCGCAGCGCAGTTGATCGTGACCAAAGGCCCATCCCAACGTGAACTCAGGCGGTGGAGGCGTTCCGCGATCAGTTCTTTCCCGGTTCCGCGTTCACCCACAACCAGCACGGGCCGATTGAGCGGTGCGGCGCGGCTTGCGCGCTCAACGGCATCAAGAAAAGCGGACGATTGTCCAATGAATTGATGACTATCGCGTTCCATTTTCAAAGATTGGCATATTTCACCATAGTGTGGCAATAATTACCAGCGCCCGAATGTCACATTTTTTCACAAATGGCGGAAATCGGACAATTTTTCAAATTGGCACGCTCCCTGCAATGCATCTTACAAGCCGGAACATCACCGGCATTCAAAAGGGAAGACATAAGATGCGTAACGATATCGAAACCAGCGGCAAGGTAAAGGCAAGCGAAAGCCGTCTATGGCTGGCCGTCGCCCTGTCCGTGTCCATGATCTTCACCAGCTATGCCGTTTCGGTTCTCAACCATTATGACGATATTGACATGAACGCCCCAAATTACACCCACCGGCCAATCGTTGTCAGCTATCTTGCCTGACGTCGATAGCCCGCGACCGGAGTACCCCCGGCTCCCCTACCCTCTAAAGGTACCCGGTCGCCCCCTTTTTTCAGTACGCAAATAAACAGTTTTAACCGGAGTTACCCAATGGGCATATTTTCACGAACCCGCGATATCATCGCCGCCAACGTCACGGACTTGCTCGACAAGTCGCAGGACCCAGCGAAGATGATCCGTATGATCATTCTGGAGATGGAAGAAACGCTGGTTGAAGTCCGCGCTTCCGCAGCCCGGACGATTGCTGACCAGAAAGAACTGCGCCGGCACATCGACAAGCTGAACACGCTTGAAGCTGACTGGACCGACAAGGCCCATCTCGCACTGTCAAAAGATCGCGAAGACCTTGCCAAGGCTGCCTTGGTCGAAAAGCGCAAGGCGACCGACATGAAGGACCAGCTGACGGCGGAAGTCGATGTTCTCAACGACGCGCTGAAAGCGTCGGAGCAGGATATTCATAAGCTGCAGAAAAAGCTCGCCGACGCCCGTAGCCGCCAGAACGCGCTGATGACGCGTCTTGAAAGCGCCGAGAACCAGGTCAAGCTGCGCACCATGTATAATGGCGACAAGGTTCGCGAAGCTTTCTCACGCTTTGACGTGCTCGAACGCCGCGTGGACGAAGCGCAGGGATATGCGGACTCGCTGTCCATCGGTTCAGATGCGCCACGCAGCTTGGGCGACGAAATCGCAGCACTTGAGTCCTTCGACGTTGTCGATGCCGAGCTGGAAGCGATGAAAAAAGCCATGAAACAAGACGCACAGAAGGAAGGTTGATCCGATGGAAGATACGCTCATCCCCGTTTTCGTCGTTGGCATATTGTTTATTGGTTTGCCTTGGCTGATCCTGCATTATGTCACCCGCTGGAAAACCGCGGCAACGCTTACCTATGATGACGAGCGGATGCTGGGCGACATGAACGAACTTGCCCGTCGCCTCGAAGACCGCCTTGATACCGTTGAGCGTCTGGTCGCTCAGGAAAATCCTGAATGGCAGCCACGTCGCATCGACCATGAAACAAATGCTTTCGACCCCGAAAATGCCCACAGGCTGGAAAGGAACCGCTAAAATGGCTGGTACACACACCAAATTCTATCTGGATAAGCAGAATGCCAAATGGAAAGGCGTTTGCGCAGGGATTGCCGACTATACCGGCGTGGACGTTCTCTGGGTACGGCTTGGCACGGTGATGCTCACTTTGATGGGCGGTTTTCCGTGGACGCTCATTGCCTATGTCATCACCGCTTGGATGGCCAACCCAAAGCCCGTGCATCTGTATACCGACGATCGGCAAGACCAGAAATTCTGGCAGGGTGTGCGCCAGTCACCTGCCCGTACAACACGCGATATTCGTTCGCGTTTTCGGGAAATCGACCACCGGCTGGCCGAAATGGAAACCTATTATGTCAGCAATAACAAGCAGCTGGCGGACGAAATCGAGAGCCTTCGATAAACGGCGGCATGTTGGAGGGAATATTCCATGTTCACACTCATTATTCTCGGGCTGATTGCGTGGTTTGCATATCGCCACTTCGCACAGAAGAAACGCAAGGCGGATCGCCGCAACTGGAGCGTTGATTTCCGCGACAGCCCCATCCGGCCCGTCACACGCCGTCTGCCATGGAGGGAATTCAAATGAGCTTTGCAGGCCCCAATTTCGTCATTGCGATTGTGGTAGTGATGACAGTCGGTTGGCTCATCAACAACTGGATCCGCGCCAAACATGGCTACCCATTGGAAGATGAATGGGGTGGAAAATCAGCGCTGACCGATGGCGACTATCCCGAAGCAGAGCGCAAAATCATGCTGCTCAGCAATGAAAATGAAACGCTGAATGGCAAGGTTGGTCGTCTGGAAGAACGGGTCGCTGTCTTGGAACGGATCGTCACGGACAAGGCCGGGCGCCTTTCCGAAGAAATCGAAAAACTGCGCTGAGGCGCATTGGAGGAAGCTATGGACCCTGACAAGCTAGCAATGATTACGGCCATCGGCCCCATGATAGGTATTGGCGTTGTCGCAATTTCGGTTGGATGGGTGCTCACCACATGGATGCGCATCAAAAATGGCTACCCGCTTGATGGTGCATGGGGTCAGGCAGTCTATCCCAAAACCGATCAGGAGGCCGTCGAACGCGTAAAATTGTTGAGCCAAGAAAACGCGCAGCTGCGCGCAGAAATCGGCTCAATCAAGGACCGGCTTGCCAATGTCGAAAAAATCATTGTCGATGACAGTCACCGATTAACATCTGAAATAGAGGCCCTTCGCGGGCCGTCGAATTGAGGAGCAATTAATGGACCCGTTTCAAATGGTCGTCGCAATCATTGCCATCATCACGATCGGCAGGATTATCCAGACGAAGCAAAAGGCAAAGCATGGGATCGTCGAGGATCAAGACTTTATGGGCACCAAAACCCACCGTCTTTTGAACAATGCGGATACGCAGCAGATGCAGGACGAAATTCGGGCCTTGAAGGAACGCATTCAGGTTTTGGAGCGCATCGCGACAGACAACAATAGCGCGAGTGATATCAACCGTCAGATTGAGGAACTGCGTAGCCGGTAACGGCGCGCGGACGGAAAGGAAGGACCATGCAACAGGATCCCAACTTCTACATTATCATCGGCGCCTTTGCGGTGCTGTGCGTCGGCATCGTGTCGTCATTAAGCCTGCGTGGCTGGCGCGACTGGATCGCGTTGAAGCATGCCGAACTTGAAACCATGCGGCACGGCAATGATGCACCTGTGCCCTCGGCCACGTCGCGTATTGAGGTCGCCGATTTGAAAGAGCGCGTGAAAAGGCTTGAAGCCATAGCGGCAGGGATTGATATCTAAGCGCCGCGGCCATATGCGCAGTGCATGACAACATTTGCCGACATTACAGAAGAATATGCATTTCTTGAGGCCGATGACCGTTATCGGTTGCTAATCGACCTCGGCCGCGAATTGCCCGAAATGCCCGCCGCGTTGAAAACCGATGCGACGCTGGTTCGGGGATGTTCAGCAAGTGTATGGGTCTATCCCGTGACCGCAGATAGCACGCTGACCTTTTTGGCCGACAGCAACGCCGCGATTACCAAGGGCATCATCGCATTGGTCCTTAAAACGGTCGAGCATAAAAATGCGGCCGATATTCTGAAGACCGATATCGAGAGTGCCCTTGCGCCGTTCGACCTCAAAAATCAGTTAAGTTCGAACCGGACACAGGGCATTCCCAATATGATCTCGCTTATCCGTGAGACCGCAGCGCGTTACGCAGGCTGAGCCGGACGCAACCCAAGCCACATCGCAAGCGCCGGCAGTCGGGGCAGCAACAGCCGGTCGAACAACCATAAAGCCAGCAATGACATCGCGAGCAATGGCAACAATATGGCCATTACAGCGACGATCACCGCCACGCCGCGTATTTTCGGTGGCAGCGCAGCAACCGGAGGTGCGCCGAGCGCATCATCGGGCTTGCGCCGTCGCCACATCAGGAAACCCGACACCACCAATGTGATCAGGCCAACCGCCGTAAGCACGCCGACAAGCTGATTAATCCAGCCAAAAAGCTGGCCCTCATGCCATGCAATTCCATAATTGACGGCCTGATCAATGACATGCTTGTCGGCAAAGCCTGTGCGCGACATCTCCTTGCCCGTCGCAACATCAAAGGTGATGCTGCGGTTCAATGGTCGGTTCTGCGCCTCCGACTTAATGGTCCAGGCCATCGGCGCAGATGGGCCGAAACGCTCTGGCGCGCCTGGTGCTTTCACCAACGCCGGATGCGGCAGCCGTTCGGCTTTCGCCTTGGCGACCATGTCCGCCAAGCCAACCAGCGGAACACCGGCAGCCTGCATTTTCATCATCGCATCATGGTCATGCTCGGCATGCGGTGCGGCACTGCCCGTTTTCCAGTCTTGCGCGCCTTGAACAAGGCCCAATTCAGCGCGGGCAATACGGAACGCATCGCCCCAAACGCTCGCCCAAGGCAGTCCTGTGGGCAGCAAAACAAGCGCCAGCCCGGAAACCCAGAACCCAGTCACCGCATGCAGATCGCGCAGGAACACGCGATTGCCCTTTCCCAAACGGGGCCACACGACACCGGCAAAGCGCTGCCCGCGCGGCCACCACATATACAGTCCGGTCAAGATCATGACGATCGCCCAGCACGCCGCCAGTTCAACAATCCAGTCACCTATTTTGCCGATCAGCAGCGAACCATGTATCCGCGACACGGTCGCGGATATCCGGCTTTCCGGATCGATGCTGCCCAACACTTTACCCTGCGGTGACACATAGACGTCGCGCATGGATTGGCCGTCGGCGAGGCCAATATGAATCATGGCGGCATCGCCTGCACGTTCGGGCAAGCGATAGCTTTGGAATTGCGCACCCGGATTGGCCGCCATTACGGCGGCCAACTGTACATTGGGTGACACTGCCTTTTCAGTCGGCAGGTTCGTAAATGCCCGCTCTTCCCACCGGTCCAACTGCGGCTTGAACAGGTAAATTGCCCCAGTTGTGGCAAGAATGAGAATGAATGGCATGACGAAGAGCGAGGCATAGAAATGCCAACGCCAGATCGTGCGGTAGAAAGACGTATTTTCCATTTCTGGTCTCCTAAAACCGCGCACGGACGCCGCCGTAAATGGCACGGCGTTCAACCGGGTAGTAAATGGCGGATGCTGGGGAGGCAAGGATAGCGGCAGACACGTCGCCGATGGCTTTCTCGCCGGTCAGGTTCCGCGCATCAACAAATAGATCGACCCCGGGCATAACGCGCGCGCCGGCAGATAAGCCTAACAGGGTATAGCCTGTCGTGCGCGTCGTGTTCCGATAGTCTGCCCATGCACCCTGCGGCACCCATTCAACATTGGGGGCAATATGCAAATCGTCGCTGCCAAGTCGAAGTTCCGACCGCAGGACATGCTTTGGCACCACAGGCAGCCGGTTGTTGCCATATTGCGCATCAGCGACAAAGCGGAAGTCGGAATATTGCCAGATTTGCCGGAAGCGCAACCAATCAGTCGGCGCTGCGCTAAACGCGGCTTCGACACCCTGATGCCGGGTTTTATCGGCGTTGAACGTTGTGGCTGGAATGTCCCGCCCTACCGTAAATTGCAGCATTTCGCGTTTTATGTTGGCGCGGTACAGGGCAACATCCCAGCTCGCCCAACCCATTTTTCCGCGCGTCCCGATTTCGGCTGTCCATGCTGTTTGTTCCTTTACAGGAACGAACGCCGCAATTTGCGCGAGCTCAACGAAGGTCGGGAATTCTGTGGATTTGCTATAATTCGCAAAAATCTGAACGGCTTCGGACGGTTCCCACAGTATGCCAAATTTGGGCGAGAAAGCGTCGAACGACGCTGCACCCGTTGCGGCAGACGGAAGGATCTGAACCTGCTTTCGGAAACCATCGGCATATATTCCGCCAGCGATGACCGTGAAGCTAGGAACCGGCGTGGCGCGTACCTCACCATATATGTTCGAGGTGCGCGCAGTCTGGTCGGCATCGAAGGTAAGCGCTCCACGCTTGCCGTTCACATTGATAAAGCGCTTTGCGTCAATGGTTCCCCAACGGGACTCTCCGCCGACAGTAACGCTCCAGTCGTCTCCCTCGCGATCATAACGGGCGAACACGCCGCGATCGGTCGATACCTGATCAATAACTTGGAAAATCGGGTGATATAATTCTTTTGCGTTCAGGAACGCGCCAACATCCAAACGACTGTTGCCCCATTCAAAACGGGTCCGGTTCTGGATACGAACCGAATTGATATCGCGTGCCTGATCCCCGACAAAATTGCCGGTTCGCGGTGCAGACAAGGCAATCGCGCGGGTCAAGGCACCAGGTAGTTCCTGATTAAGTGTCGTCGCGCTTACGTAAAATCGCGTCGACACGACATCCGAAATCCTAAGCCCAACATTACCGTTAAAACGCAATGAGTCCCGCGCGGCGTGCTGGCGATCCCCCTTGTGGCTATCGGCGCTGATCGCTGCCCAAGCATTGGCGTCGCCGTCACCCACTCCGTAAGACGCCAAGCCGCGATAAAAATCAGAGCTTCCGACATCACCGCGGAGGTAAAGACCCACCGCATTGTCGCCTGTGGGCGTAACACCGTTGATTGCGCCACCCAATGTACCTAAACCGAACCTCAACGCGTTAGCGCCGCGATATACCTCTAAATGGTCGAAAAATATGGGTTCAAGTTCTTGAAAGTCGCCATTTTCGTCGGCCAGATTGATGGGGACCCCATCCTGCAACAACGTCAGTCCGCGCATGTGGAAGCCACGCGAAAGGCCCGAACCGCGAATGGAAATGCGGACCTCCTGCCCAAAGCGCGGCTGGGTATACACGCCTGGCGAAAAGGCCAAAGTATCGCGCAACGACACAATAGTCTTATCTGCATAATCTTCGTGGCTTACGACATCAGTGCCGCCTGCGGTTTTGTTTGCCGATATTTCGGCTTCATCAGCGGCGACGCGGCCGGTGACAATAATCGTGGTGTCAGCAGCCTCTTCAGCTGCGGCGGGGGTAATGATGGCAATGAAGCTGCACGCAGCAGACGCGCGCAAAATGGACAAAAATTTCATGATGTTTTCCTAAATCTAAACAAGAGATAGGCCGCAAAGCAGCCAGGTAGTTTAGACGTAAGAAGGTGGCCCAATCGCAGGGGGTGGCGGGGCAGCGAGGCCGGATCCAACCGATACTTCGCGCTTTGCAAAAACCGGAATGGCGAGCGCAACGGGCGCCATTGCAACTTGAAAATCAGCGGCAGGCATATCCGCCGCCATCGCCGTTCCCGCAAAGGCACAAGGCTGATGTTCAACCGATTTGCCTTTTGATGGGTCTTCTTTGTGCAGCCTACCCGATTTGTCCATCCAGACGGTCTGGGTGTCCATTCCCGTACAGATGGTCAGCGCAAAGCCACGCTCCGACGACGGCATAAAGCCGGACGGGATGATGACGCGCAAAGCCAGCGCCAGCAATATCATTGCTGCAGCTATATTCCGGAAAGGCGAAGATGCGCGAATCACGCGCGCCCTATGCGCTCACAATTTCGCCCGCGCAAGAACCTAGGGTCAGGACCACTTAAATGCACCTTCGCGGTTTGAGGCCATATTGTTCAGTGCAAGGCGGTAAGCGCGGGACTTAGTGGTTCTAAGTCCAAGCTTGCCAACGCAGCAATGGACAATATGGGTCAAATCCGAAGGACGCCAAAATGGCTTCGATCTCAAAGCAAAATGCCCTTGCAGGCAGAATAACTGCCTGCGGCGGACATTTTACTTCGATATCTTTGCCATTTTGACGCCGCGATGGTGCATTTAATTGGTCCTGACCCTAAAGCCCTTTAATCGCCAACGCGGCTGCCAATACCGTAATCAGCACGGAAAACACGGTAATTCCGGTCCATGGCATTATACCGACTTGGTCGAGCTTAGTGCGTTTATGGCGTCGTCGGTCCGCAACGCTGCTAACCAGCACCAGCAATGCCGACGCTGCGGACAAAGCTGTCCAAAAATGGTCTTGCAAATGCATCAGGGTAAAGCTGCTCATTCCGAAAGGCTCGCGGTCATTCTATTCACAAAATCTGGGCTCCGCGATTGCGCGGCGGTTTTGATGCACGGGAATTTGCTGCCGAACTTCCGCGATTTTATCGAGATTCAAATCGACAAAAGCGAGTCCCGGCGTGGTTCCCATATCCAGGATGACCTCTCCCCAAGGATCGGCCACAAGTGAATGGCCGTATGTCTCGCGGCCATCTTCATGTACCCCGCATTGCGCTGCTGCAATCACGAAACATTCGCTTTCAATCGCGCGTGCCCGTAGCAACGTGTGCCAGTGCGCCGCGCCGGTCGGCACTGTAAACGCCGATGGCAGCGTGATGATATCCACGCCCGCTTTTGCATAGGCGCTGAATAAGTCTGGAAAACGCATATCGTAGCAAACCGCTAGCCCCATTTTCCCCAATGGTGTGTCCACGATTACGGGGGTGTCGCCGCCGACATAGGCCGAAGACTCGCGCCAGCTTTCGCCCGTTTTCAAATCCACATCAAACAAATGGATTTTGTCATAGCGCGCGATAACTTCGCCATTGGCCGAAATGACGATGCTTCGGTTTGCCAGTTGTGGTCCGGCACCATGCACCACCGGAATAGATCCCAAGTGAACCCATATGTTATGGCGAGATGCAACGTCAGCGATGTGTTCGATCGATTTGGTCTGCGCCTCTTCACATATGTGCAAGCGCGCTTCGTCGCGCTTACGATTCACCATAATCGACATTTCGGGCGCAAAATACATGACAGCCCCGCCCTGCGCAGCCGCTTCAATCGCCCCGATCATCTCCGAAACGTTCGCCGCTGGCAAAACACCGCTCGTCATCTGGTGCACCGCTACGCGCAAGGCATACCGCCGTTACCGCAACCAACCGCAGCATGATTTTGAAGAAACATGGCCATCCAAAATGGTTCGCAGTATTGTATGGAAAATGCAACAGTCCGAAAAATAGAGACACATTCGAAAACGGCATGGATTCCGGACGTGTCCGCAATCATGATAACGGGAAATGCGACCATGGTACAAAAGCTCAACGTCTTGGTAACCGGCGGCGCTGGATATATTGGCAGCCACGCCGTGCTCGCGTTAATCGACGCTGGTCATCACCCTATTGTTATCGATAATCTTGTGACTGGCTTTCGTTGGGCCGTGGCTGAAGACGCCGGGTTCTATTATGGTGATATCAGCGATTCAAATTTGGTCGAAAGCATCATTCGCGATGAACATATCGACGCAATCATGCACTTTGCGGGATCGGTGGTTGTGCCTGAATCTGTTGAGAACCCCCTCAAATATTACAACAACAACACTGCAAAAAGCCGAAGTTTGATTGAGACGGCCATTTCATCCGGCGTCAAACACATGATTTTTTCGTCGACCGCGGCGACATATGGCATTCCCGAAACCAGCCCGGTGCGTGAAGATATGGCGACACAGCCCATCAATCCGTACGGATCATCGAAATTGATGACTGAAATGATGTTGCGTGATGTCGCGGCGGCGCATGATTTCAACTATTGCGCGCTGCGTTACTTTAACGTCGCCGGTGCCGATCCGCTGGCGCGCACGGGCCAGTCCACTGTCGGGGCGACACATTTGCTAAAAATTGCGGTTGAGGCTGCCCTTGGCAAGCGGGAAAGCGTCAGCGTTTTCGGCACCGACTATGCGACCGAAGATGGGACTGGCGTTCGCGATTACATCCATGTCAGCGACCTTGCTGCGGCGCATGTCACCGCGCTTGAAGCACTTATCGCCGCCCCCGAACGGAGCCACACGCTCAATTGCGGATACGGCCATGGCTATTCGGTCATGCAGGTTCTCGACGCCGTCGACCGCGTGACCAACAAAAAATTGCACCGCAAGATGGAAGGTCGGCGCGCCGGAGATCCTGACTCGCTGATTTCTGACAATCGGGCAATCAAGAACCGCTTTGGTTGGGAACCGCGCTACGACAATCTGGACCAAATCGTCCAGCACGCGCTCGCATGGGAACGCCGCCTGACAGATATTCAAGGCGGCTAAGCCCTCTCTTGCGCTTTGGTGTCAATCGACCCATATCCAAAATATGGAAAATCACTCTCACGGAAATCCGTCCACTTGGTACGGCACCACCATATTGTCTGTGCGCAAAAACGGCAAAGTCGTCATCGCTGGTGATGGCCAAGTCTCCATGGGCCAAACGGTCATGAAGCCCAATGCCAAGAAGGTCCGTCAGCTGCATGACGGATCCGTCATTGGTGGCTTTGCCGGCGCGACCGCCGACGCATTTACGCTGTTCGAGCGGCTTGAGCGCAAATTGGAGCAGCATCGCGGCCAATTGATGCGCGCTGCGGTCGAATTGGCCAAAGATTGGCGCACCGATAAATATCTGCGCAATTTGGAAGCGATGATGATCGTCGCGGACAAAGACGTGACATTGATCCTGACGGGCAATGGCGATGTGCTTGAACCCAATGATGGCATCGCAGCAATTGGGTCTGGTGGAAATTACGCCTTATCAGCGGCACGGGCGCTCGCGGATTATGAGGCAGATGCCGAAAAAATGGCGCGTCATGCCATGAAAATCGCGGCTGAAATTTGTGTGTATACCAACGACCAACTGACCGTTGAGACGTTGGACAGCGCGGCATAACGCGGCAGCGACTTGAACGGCACCAGCAACTTCCCATCTAGGCAGTAATGAAAATCGCTCTGACACCCAAAGCCATTGTGGCTGCTCTCGACGAACATATTATTGGCCAGGCCGACGCAAAACGTGCCGTGGCGGTTGCACTGCGCAATCGCTGGCGTCGCCAACGCCTCGGTGCGGATTTACGCGATGAGGTGACGCCCAAAAACATCCTGATGATTGGCCCCACGGGTTGCGGCAAGACCGAGATATCGCGCCGCCTCGCCAAACTTGCGGATGCACCGTTTATCAAGGTCGAAGCGACCAAGTTCACGGAAGTCGGCTATGTCGGGCGGGACGTTGAGCAGATCGCCCGCGACTTGGCTGAAGAGGCTGTGCGTCTTGAGAAAGAACGCCGCCGCGAACATGTGCGTGAGGCCGCCGAAGCCGCCGCAATGGAACGAATTCTGAAGCCGTTGGCGGGTGATACCGCGAGCGAAGCCACGCGCGAAGCATTTCGCCAGCGCATTCGTGATCGGCACATGGACGATGTCGAAATCGAGATTGAAGTATCGGACAGTCCAACCACGCCGATGGAAATTCCCGGCATGGGCGGCAATGTCGGTATGATCAATCTTGGCGAGATGATGGGCAAAGCCTTTGGCAAAGACGATCTGAAACGCCGCAAAATGAAGGTCCCCGATGCTTGGACCAAGCTCGTTGAGGAAGAGTCCGAAAAGCGCCTTGACCAAGACGACGTCAACCGCGTGGCTTTGGCGGATGCGGAAGCCAATGGCATCGTGTTCCTCGACGAAATCGACAAGATTGCCGTGTCGGACGTGCGCGGTGGTTCAGTCAGCCGTGAAGGCGTCCAGCGCGATCTGCTGCCGCTGATCGAAGGCACGACAGTGGCGACCAAATATGGCCCCATGAAAACCGACCATGTGCTGTTCATCGCATCAGGCGCATTCCACATTTCAAAGCCAAGCGACATGCTGCCTGAATTGCAGGGTCGCTTGCCCATCCGTGTTGAACTGCGCGCATTGGAACATGCCGACTTCGTCCGTATCCTTTCGGAAACCCGCGCCAATTTGCCGCAGCAATACACTGCACTGTTAGCGACGGAAGAGGTCACGCTGGAATTTAGCGACGATGCGATTGATGCCATCGCGCGCATTGCAATGGATGTGAATTCAACCGTTGAAAACATCGGTGCACGGCGGCTGCAAACGGTCATGGAGAAGCTGCTCGAAGATATCAGCTTCGATGCCGAAGACCGCAAGGGTGACGTAATCGTGATCGACGCGGACTATGTGCACAAGCAGCTATCGGGCATCGCAAAAGACACCGACCTGTCGAAATATGTGCTTTGACGCTTTCTGCCTAAGCGGATTGTAAAGACAAAAGGAGCGTCAGCGCGAGCTTGCAGCGTCTGCATTCGCAGACTGAGGCGCGACCACAAGCTTCCACGCCTTGTCCTTAACGAAATAGCGTTTCGCCAGTGATTGCAAGATCTCGGGCGTCACGCTGTTATAATCACTGTAAAGCGTACCCAGTGCAGTGAAGCGTTCGGGATCATATGTCGATCCCTTGAGCTGGTTGAGCCAAAATGTGTTGCCTGACGCCGCGCGCTCAATGGCTTGCTTCGTCGGTTCAACCGCACGCTGAAGTTCATCGGCGCTCACCGGATGGGCTATCAAATCAGCAGCAACCGAATCCGCGAATGCAAAAAAGCGGTCCACGTCAGTTGGTTTGACCTGCGTATAGGCCATCAAATATCCACCGCTGTTGAAATTTACTGGCCAGTTGGCCGCCATGTCGGGACTGTAGCTCGCTGCCTGCTCCGCACGGAACTTTTCAAACAGCCGGTCACGGAAAATGGCGGCTAACGTTTCCAACTGCCGTCCTTCGCTGATGCCAGCGATGCCACCGCCCGTGGGCCATGCCACCACCGCTGCGGCCTGATCACGCGCACCGCGATGTGTCAGGCGAATGGGGGTCGCGGTCGGGGCTGGGAACCGGACATCGCGCGCTGCCGCAGCGACGAGCAAAGGTGCGCGCGGCGATAGCGCACCAAAGCTTTTTTCCAAGGCAGCAACAGCCGCTGCCTTGTCGAAGTCCCCAAAGAGCAGAACCTCAACGGGTCCCTGCGCCAGCAATGGCTTCCAATATGCTTCGAACTTCGCTGCATCGACTTTCGCAACGTCCGCCGGTGCCGCGGCTTTCCAGCGCGGATCATTGTTGCGCAGCAGATATTCCAAATCACGCTGCAACACGGAGGTCGCCGACATTTCGAAACTCGCATAACCCGACGTCGCGAGCGCCTTTGCCCGCTCAACCGGCGCAGGGTCCCAGCCGGGATGCTCGATCTTTGTCGCAATTAAGGTCAACTGATCCGCAAGGTCATCAGGCCGCGTATTTGCGCCAAACTGGAACGCATCATCATCAATGGAGAAGTTGAGTTCAATGCGCCGCCCATTGACCATCTGGTCAATTTCTGTGCGCTTGAGTTTGCCAATGCCATTTTCTGGCAAAACGATCGGCCCTGCCCACAGCAAGCTGCCTTTGTCAGGGGTAACGGCTTGATAGCCGCGACCAAAACGGACGAGCACGCGAATCTGGCCGCTTTCGGCCTTGTTGGGATACAGCAACGCCCGCACGCCGTTCGACAGTTCAAGCCGGGTCATCTGCAAGCGGGAGATTGTCTCTTCGCTCACCAACTTGCCGGGTGCGCCAAGCTTCGGCAACGCCGCAAAGCCAAGGGTGTTTTCGGATAAACGCGCAGTCGTATTTGCCGATACGACGGCGTTCAATGCCGCAAGCGCACGATTGTCTGCGTCCGCGATCGGCGCGGGTGACGACAGCATCAGTCGTGTTGCATCGGCCATGAAAAGCTTTTGGGTCGACGCCAGCAGCCGCTGCGGCGTGAACTTGTCCTTCATGCCTTCATAGACCTGAACGACGGTTTTTGGCGCAGCCACCGTTTCCCGAATATCCACGGCATTGACGATATTGTCCGCTTGCTTGGCGGCGGCTTCAAACGGATAGCTGTCGAGCATTGTACGCAACGCATTTCCGAAAAGCGTTTTCTCACGCTCGATATCTACAACCGATGGTGGCGTAGCAATGGCGTCGGCGATGACGGCACGGACGTCGCGCGTCGCCGCTTCCCATTTGTCGCCAACGGGGGTGACGGACACCAAAGTCGCGTCCGCTGTGCGCGAAATATCTTCCTGCGCGATTTCAGCGAACAGATAATTGCCGCCACTGCGCGCCTGCACCTCAAGCCTGCGATTGATGATCTGAAGCGCAAGGGCGTCAATCAACAATTGCTCATTATAAGCAATCGTATCGTCGACCTTCCGCCAAGGACGCAAATACGCAATGCTGACAATGGTGGGCAATGTTGGCTCAATCAGCACACGCGTTGGTGTGCCTTGGGGCGTTGGGTCGCCAAAGGCAGGCTCAGGCGCGCGGGCGCCCTTCCCTTTCCAGTCGTTGAAATATTTCTGCACCAAATTGGCGAGCTGCGTGGGCTCCATATCGCCGGCCATCACGACGACAGCGTTTTCGGGCCGATACCAACGGTCATGAAATGCACTCAAACGTAAGGCGTCGGACGCCTGCAATGTTTCAGGCGTGCCAATCGTCGACCGGTTTGCCAGCCGCTGTCCCTGAAACGCGTGCTGACGCAGTGCATCGCTGTATACCATTTGCGCGCCGCTATTTTCGCGCAGCTCCGCAAGGACAATGGCGCGTTCGGCATTCAGGGCACTCGGTGAGATACGCGGATTGCGGATCATGCCCGAAATGATTTTGACCGACTCGTCGAGCTTTTCGGGCGTCGCATTGGGCAGGTCGAGCTTATAGACCGTCTGCGTCGGGGTTGTTTGCGCGTTGCTGTCGCTGCCAAAGGTGACGCCGAACCTTTGCCAAATGCGCTTTGCCTCACCATCGGGTACAAAGGTTGATCCACGGAAGGACAGATGCTCGATGAGATGGGCAAAGCCTTGCTCGTCATTATTTTCATGCAACGCGCCCGCATCAATTCGCACGCGGATGGATACCTGCCCCGCAGGCACATCATTTTTCTTCACCGCATAGCGCAACCCATTGGGCAGCACACCAAAGGTCCAAGTGTCATCCACCGGTACGTCGCTGCCTTCATACAGCCATGGAACTTTGGCCGCCTTTGCGGAGACCGTTACAGCAGGCGCAACATTTTGTGCGTAAGCAGAGGTGGAGAGCAGCAGTGCTGCCAAAGCGAGAGATTGAGTAAATTTGCGCATTACAATCCCCATAACGGAACGAAGGCTTGACTGCACATGAACAGGCTGGCCAACCTGCGTTTAAATTCCACCATCGACGGAATCATAGCCTAAACCGCGCAAACCAAGTTTCAGCGCCTCAATGCATTCAGCAAGCTTATCCGCGTCTGTTGTCCGGACAACGAAATTCGCCCCGACCTTGCCTTCGCGGAAAAACGGGTAGCTGCCGATCTGGCAACCTTCATGATGCTTTTCGGTGTCGCCCAGCAGTTTGGCAACCTCACTTTCGGCCACCCAGCAGCCGATTTGTTGTGACAACAAGGGCGCTCCACCCTCCAATGTTCCGGTCAGGGCATCCAACATGCCGGCGGTGATATGCGGCACGCCAGCCATGATGAAGATGTTGCCGTGGCGAATGCCGGGCGCGCCTGACATCTTGTTGGGGATAAGGTCAGCGCCATCGGGCACGCGTGCCATGCGCAGGCGGCCCGGGTTAATGCCACCACGCGTTTCATAATAGGCATGTAGGACTGCGCTAGCCTCTGGATGAATAACAACATCGACGCCGAGCGCGGCTGCGATTGCGTCAACGGTAATGTCATCATGCGTTGGGCCAATGCCGCCGGTGGTGAACAGATAGTCGTTGCGCGCGCGCAAGAGGTTCACTGCCTCTATAATGGCATCCATGTCATCGGCCACCACACGCACTTCGCGCAAGCGAATGCCTTGAATATTGAGCCAAAGGGCAATCTGCGCGACGTTTTTGTCCTGTGTTCGGCCAGAGAGGATCTCGTCGCCGATGATTACGAGCGCTGCGGTATATATGCGGGAATCTGTCATGAAGACGCGATAGCATAATTCACCCCCTCGCAAAGTGCGGATTATTGCCTTATATCGTCCGCATGGAACAATATGTACGCGTTACGCCCGAAGAGGCGATGCAGGCCCGTGACGGGGTCATCAAATTGCACGGAGCCGAAGGCTTTGAAGGCATGCGCAAGGCTGGCCGCCTTGCCGCCGAAATCCTCGATGCATTGGTGCCGCATGTCGTGCCGGGTGTCAGCACCGAAGAACTGGACGACATCGTCCGTGAGATGACCATACGCGGTGGCGCGGTGCCGGCAACCCTTGGCTATCGCGGTTACACGCACAGCTGCTGCATTTCGATCAACCATGTCATCTGCCACGGCATTCCATCGGACAAGAAATTGAAGGACGGCGACATCGTCAACATCGACGTCACGCCGCAATTAAATGGCTGGCATGGCGACACCAGCCGCATGTTCCTCGTCGGCGACGTGCCGGTAAAGGCAAAACGATTGGTCGATGTGACCTATCAATGCCTGATGCTGGGTATCGAAGCCGCCAAGCCCGGCAACCGCGTCGGCGACATTGGCCACGCGATCCAGACCCACGCCGAAAAGCACCGCTATGGCGTCGTCCGCGATTTCTGCGGCCATGGCCTTGGCCAATTATTCCACGATGCCCCCGAAATCGTCCATGTCGGCCGCCCCGGCACTGGTCCAGAGCTGCGCCCCGGCATGATCTTCACCATCGAGCCAATGATCAACATCGGCAAAGCCGCAGGCAAAGTCCTCGACGATGGCTGGACGGCCGTGACGCGGGACCGCTCATTGAGCGCGCAGTTCGAACACAGTATCGGCATCACCGAGGATGGCTGCGAGATATTTACGAGCAGTCCGAAGGGGTGGCACCAGCCGCCTTATTGAGGTCTCTACCACGTCATGCTGAACGCGTTTCAGCAGCTTACTTTTTGCGCGTGGTCAGGCTTACAACCGCAACCCAATCGTCTCGTCCAGTCCGGCCATGATGTTCAGGTTCTGAACAGCGGCGCCGCTTGCGCCTTTGCCGAGATTGTCGAGCAATGCCAGCAAGCGGACTTGCGCGCCGTCGGGTGAACCGAGGACGTAGAGGTCAAGCTTGTCGGACGGTTCTTGGTCGGCCCGGATCAGCAGTTCCGCTGGCGGCGCATCTTGGTGCACTTTCACGACGGGCGATTTGGCATAATGCAGCGACAAGGCCGCACGCATTTCGTCAGGATCATCGCTGCCGGGCATGACCGAGATGGGCAGCGGTATTTCGACCACCATGCCACGAAACGCGCGCACCACGGCGGGAGAGAATATCGGCGCGAGGCCGAGCCCTGCATGTTGCTGCATTTCGGCGACATGCTTGTGGTTCAGATCAAGACCATAAGTGCGAAAGCCGATATCTGCGCCGTCGCCACCTTCGAACCGTTCAATCAATGCCTTCCCGCCGCCCGAATAGCCCGAAACGGCATTGACGCTGTACGGCCAGTCTGCGGGGATTAATCCGGCCGCGACCAAGGGTGCAACCAGCCCCAAAAAGCCGGTGGGGTAGCAACCGGGGTTGCTGACAAGGCGGGCATTGGCAATCCGGTCGTGTTGGCCAGTGCGATATTCGGGGAAGCCATAGGCCCAGTTCGGGTTCACACGATGCGCGGTCGATGCGTCGATAATGCGCGTATGGCTTGACGTCGTCATTGCCACCGCCTCTTTCGCGGCATCGTCGGGCAAGCACAGGATGACGAAGTCAGCATCGTTCAATGCCTCACGTTTTGCAGCGGGTTCTTTGCGTTTGTCATCGTCGAGGATGATGAGCGTGAATTCCGCGCGATCAGCGAGCCGGTCCGCGATTTCCAGACCGGTTGTGCCCGATGCGCCGTCGATGAAGATCGATTTGGTCATCTCAAATCACCGTAGCCCTGAGCAGCAGTTGCAAAGCAACTGCGCCCGTCGAAGGGCGTCTAAAGGTTTGCGCTGCCGCGGATAGACACCCTTCGACGGACGTGTTCGCTGCGCGACCGCTGCTCAGGGCTACGGTGTTTTCTGTGAGGGATTGGCGGATCAAAACATCACCCGCTTGCGCGCAACAATCGCTTCATCATGCGCGGCAAAGCGTGCCGCCGCATCTGCCAGCGGTTCAACGCTGACCGCCATCGCGGTGCCATTGGCGTGGATGATGTTTTCGGCATCGGCCATGATACCAACATGGCCGGGGAAGAAGACCAGATCGCCGCGCTGCAACGCATCGCCCTCGGCCAGCTCTTCGCCAAATTCTGCCTGCTGCATATCGGCATCGCGGGGCGGCATATGGCCCTTCAGTCCGAACACCAATTGCACAAGGCCCGAGCAATCAATGGCGTCTCCACTGCGGCCACCCCAGCTGTAGGGCGTGCCAATCAGCTGTTCTGCCAAATCCGCGGGTGATGCCGCAACGCGTCCGATTTCAGACAAATGCGCCAGCGGCACAAAACCGTTTTCGCACGCCAGATAGTTGCCGCATTCGCTTGGGCTGCCGCAAAGCAATTGCGCACCCATGGGGTAGCGCGCCAGCACAGGCGCCTTTGTCGATGGTGCGGAAACCAGCAATGTCGCAGGTGCGCTGACGATATGCGTGGCGTCAAAATCATCGCCAAGCTCGGCAAAGCGGACATAACCCAGATAATTATCGTGCAGGCAATAACCCCATGCCCATTCACCCGCGACATCAAGCACCGCGAACTCCTCACCATGCATTAACGCGCTAACGGGCATGGATGTGGCGTGCGCCTCGGCATGAATTTCGGTAACCGGCGCAATGCCCGTGCGCAGCATCGGCACGGCGTAATGCGGCGCGAACAGCTTTCCGGCCAGACTGATGTCGGCAAGGTCCCCGCGAATGGGCGTTGTGCGCTTGTCTCCGACAAGGCTGTGCCCACTTAATGTATATATGGGCCGCTTCCCCGCCCCCATGTGTCCGTCTGCCAACTACTTACGCCCCCGAAATTGTAACATGTCATGGCACCCTAACGTGCCGGATATTTGTCGGCCAGATAGCCGAAGACGGCGCGCAATCCAAGGGCTTCGCCGCCCTTTGGCCGGCCAGGCTTATTCGTGGGTCGCCATGCAAAGGTATCCAGATGCACCCAAGGCACATCATCGGGAACGAATTGCTGCATAAAGAGCGCCGCCGTTACTGCGCCTGCAAAAGCGCCGCCACTGTTTGTCATGTCCGCGATATCGCTATCCAACAATTCCATATAAGGTGCCCATAATGGCATCCGCCACAGCGGGTCAGCCTGCGCCTTTGATGCTGCGATCAACGCGTCTGCTGTGTCATCATCATTGCTGAACATCGCTGGCAAATCAGGCCCCAAGGCAACGCGCGCCGCGCCGGTCAGCGTCGCAAAATCGATGATAAGTTCGGGCGCATCCTCGACCGCTTTGGTCAATGCATCGGCAAGCACAAGGCGCCCTTCCGCATCGGTATTGTCGATTTCAACGGTAATGCCCTTGCGGCTTTTAACGATGTCACCCGGCCGCATAGCATTGCCCGATATGCTGTTTTCTGCAGCGGCCACGAGCATATGCAAGCGCACGGGCAAATGCGCAGCCATGATAAGCTCGGCCAGTGCAAGCGCATGGGCAGCGCCGCCCATATCCTTCTTCATCAGCCGCATGCCGCTCGCCGGTTTAATATCAAGACCACCGCTGTCGAACGTTATGCCTTTGCCCACAATCGCGATACGTGGGTGGCGCGGGTCGCCCCATTCCAGCTCAATCAACCGCGGGGCATGTTCGCGCGCCGCTGCTTTGCCGACAGCGTGGATCAGCGGATAGCCCGCTTCCAACGCTTCGCCTGCTGTCACTGTCACGTCGGCCTTATGCGCCTTGGCGATGCGCTTTGCCTCAGCCTCAAGCGCATCGGGACCCAGGTCACCCGCCGGACGGTTGACCAGATCGCGCACCAGCGCCGTGGCGCGCGCCTGAAGCACTATATTGTGGATTTTACCGGGTTCACGCACGAGCAACACGCGTGCGCCGGTTATTTTCGGCTCGCTGAGATATTCATGGTATCGATACTGACCAAGCACCCACCCAAGCATCGCTTCGCCAGCGTCGGCATCCAACAAGCGATAGCTTCCCTCGGGCAGAATGTCAGATAGCTTGGCAAGGTTCCAAAGCCCAAGCGCGGAAGCATCCGCCACACCGGCAACGACTGACCATTCCCCCGGCTTGTCGCCAGGAAGTATCGCGGTATCGTTTACGCTACCTTCAAACTTCTGTGCTTTTACGGCCGTGCGAACAGGGTCGGGTTGGCCAGCAAGCCATGACGCAAAGCCATTATTATCGACTATGTGGATAGGTGTGGCCGGTTGGCCGTTGTCAGGTTGGATCAGATCGTCATAACGCATGAAGGATGCGATAGCGGCAATAGGCCAAGAACGGGAGATAATTCAGAAATGCCACGTATTTTTCTTTTGTTCTGGATGTCGATCGCAGCATTTGGCTTATCGGCATGCAACCGATCAACCGACGCACGTCCGCCGCTGCCTGAGGAAATTACCGCAGTCGTGAAGCCTTTTTATGCGGCTGTGCGGCGCGGAGACCAAAAGGCGGCAGAGAAATATGTCGCCCCGGGTTTCATCGACGATAGCCGCGTGCAGTTTGCCGAAATGTCGCGGATTTTGAAGGATGCGCCACGACTGGCTCCGGCCATTCAACAACGTCAAGGGTCCGGCGCCTATCTGACGTTCGCTGGTCAGCATGGCAAAATGTGGATTATATCCGACGTGCGCGTGGTCCGGTACCGTAACAAGCCGATGATCGAATATTGGGATGTCACGACCACCGACAAAGCGCCCGAATTGGTTACGCACACGCAGGATATGAAACGCTACACAATCTACGCGCTTGTGACGGTTGCCTTTGCTGCACTGGCCGGGCTTACTTCACTTATTTGGGTGGTTCGCAACGGCACGCATATCATCGCGCCAGAGTCCGCCATCGAAACCCGCCGCGTTGCCGCGACGGTTCGCAATACGGAGCCCTGAGGCGGGCCCCGCCATCTGGACAATTATTCGGCGGCTATGAGTGTTTCCGCATTCTCGCTATGCGATGCTGCGAAATGCGGTGCCGAAAAGACCATAACGCCGTCATCAACTGGATCTTGGGTCAGGATTTTCTTTTCAGCCGCGTAATTTTGCAGAACGCGCCAAGGATGGCGGTCCCCATTTTTGGGCAGCGTATCAAAACTGCGGGCGAAATAGCCTGAGCTAAAGTCCGTCACAAAGGGCAGCTTGGGCATATCCGGATCATCGAGATGCGGGGTTGCCACAAGCGCGTTTTTGTCATCCATTTTCCAAAGCAAACGACACACATAATCGGCAACGATATCGGTCTTCAGCGTCCAAGACGCGTTGATATAACCAAAGACGCTGGCGAAGTTCGGAATGTCGTTGAACATCACGCCCTTATAATTGAAATGCTCGCCAAAATTGACCGCTTCGCCGTCCACGCTGATCGCTGTCTTGCCCATCGTGACAAGGTTCAGACCGGTCGCAGTGATTACGATATCGGATTCAATATGCTTGCCGGACTTCAGCTGAATGCCCGTCTTGGTGAAATGGTCGATATGGTCGGTCACGACCTCGGCCTTACCCTCGGTTATGGCGGTGAACATGTCGCTGTCTGGGATCAGACACAGGCGCTGCTCCCATGGGCCATATTTGGGCACGAAATGGGTATCGACATCCACTGAGGCCGGCAGCGCTTCACGCGCCATGTTGACCAGCTTTTCGCCCAGCTTCGCTGGGTTGCGGCGGGCATACCAATAAGTGAACCGCTGCATGTTAATGTTGCGCCAGCGCGTCAGCGCATAAGCCAGCTTTTCCGGCAAGATTTTGCGAACAAATTTGGAGAATGGGTCGATTGCAGGACGCGAGACCATATAGGTCGGCGAACGCTGAAGCATCGTCACCTGCGCACCCTGTTGCGCCATTACTGGCACAATCGTCACCGCGGTGGCGCCTGAGCCAATAACCGTGACCTTCTTGCCGCTATAGTCCAGACCCTCGGGCCAATGCTGCGGGTGGACGATCTGGCCGCCAAAGTCGGCTTCACCGGGAAAATCGGGCTTATAGCCCTGATCATAGTCATAATAACCGGCGCACATGAACAGGAAACGCGCGGCAAAGTGCCGTTCCTCGCCACCATCGACAGCTTTCGCCGTTACATGCCAGCGCGCATCGGGGCTGGACCAATTTGCGGAGACCACCTTGTGCCCAAAATGGATATGCGGCGTGATGCCATATTCATCAGCCGTTTCGTGGACATATTGATGGATGGATGGGCCGTCAGCGATTGTTTTTTCATGCAACCATGGTTTGAAGCGATAGCCCAAGGTGTGCATGTCCGAGTCCGACCGGATGCCCGGGTAACGGAAAAGGTCCCAAGTGCCGCCCATGTCGGCGCGTTGCTCGACAATGGCATAGCTTTTATTGGGGCATTGCATGGTCAGATGCGCCGCCGCACCGATGCCGGATAAACCAGCGCCCACAATCAATACATCTACAACCGTTTCAGCCTGCGCCATATAACTCTCCGCTCTATCCGAAAAATCTTACTGACATCGTTGCAAATTGCAACCGGCTTTCGCGCGCGCGTAAATGGCGCTAGGGCGTGGCGATATCAAAACGGGGATTGAATGATGGCCGACGGAACCGACGACGAATATGTTTACGACGAGGCCTCTGGCGAATGGATCAGCGCCGCGGAAGCCAATGCCAAATCCGAACAGGACGGCGCAGTTGAGGTCCGCGACGCGGTCGGCAATATTCTGGCCGACGGCGATCAGGTCACATTGATCAAGGACCTAACCGTAAAGGGCGCAGGCCAAACATTGAAGCGCGGAACGCTTATCAAATCCATCCGCTTGACGGGCGATGCGCAGGAGATTGACTGCCGGTTTGACGGCATCAAGGGCCTCGTGCTGCGTGCGGAGTTTGTCCGGAAACGCTGATGGTTCGGGTGGGCGGTCCGCGATGTGGATGACCGGCGCATTGCGGAATTAACAACCAAGCTTATTGAAATAATGCCTGCCAATGCCCAACTGCGTTTTGCGGGCCGGGCCCCTCTGGTCGTCACCTGACGGCGATGTCGGACCGCTTTAAACCAATAAAGAGGAGACCCGATATGAACCCAGCCGTTGGAATGCCATGCCCTGTTTGCAATGTCGCGCTTGTCATGAGTGACCGTCAGGGCGTCGAAATCGACTATTGCCCACAATGCCGCGGCGTTTGGCTTGATCGTGGCGAATTGGACAAGATCATCGAACGCAGCGCTGCTGCCGAGATGCCTGCCCCGCAACCCGTTCCGCCGCAAGCGCCAGCCGGATTTGCACCGCCAGGCTATGGCCACCAGCAGCCGGGCTTTGGCCATGGCTATCCGTATCAAAAGCGGAGGAAGTCATTTCTGGAAGAGCTGTTCGATTAACCTGCAATCGCCGCGCACAAAAAAAGGGCCGCCTTTCGGCAGCCCTTTTTTTTAAACCTAAGCGCTGATTAATCAGCAGCTGAAAGATTTACAGCCGAAGCTTTACCGTTGCGGCCAATTTCGACTTCGAAATTTACGCGCTGCTCTTTGTCGAGCGAGTGCATGCCAGCAGCTTGAACAGCCGAGATGTGCACGAAGCTGTCATCGCCACCACCATCGGGTGCAATAAAGCCATAGCCTTTATCGGCATTGAAGAATTTTACGGTGCCAGTAGGCATAATATGTTCCTTTCACGAAACAGGTGACCACCGGGCAACAGCGCCAAGTGGGTAGCCAAGTCGTGTTGGGAAAAACGTTGCACGCTCCGCTTATTTCATCAGATACGCGCCTCAAATTCCGTCTCGGTCGACGATAGCGTGTCTGGCTTATACGCCTAATTTACGGCATTAGCAAATAACAAGGTCGAAGCCCGCTTTTCCCCTGTTTTTCCGCCATTTCCGGCCATTCCCGCGCACCCGCTTTAACCCAAAAGCCGTTTGCGGTTGGCGGTCACATGCTTGGCATAATGATCGATACTGCCGCTGACCATGCTTTCGGGGGTAAGCCCGTGCTTGCCGGTCATCAGGTCCGCGCCAAGCGTCATGTTGGCCGCGACCTTCTCGCTCACCATCCGCTCCGCCTCACGCACCGCATTTGGTCCGCCGAGCGCCAGACTGCCCAAGCGCGCCGCAATCACCATGTTGGATTCCGCTGCGAGCGCGAAGGCATCCATAGAAATATCAAACCAGCTGGGATTTTTCGGCTTCGTCATGATGGTTCAACTTTTGTGGGCGATGAACGCGCAGCATAACGCCGCCTGCGCGTTATGCCAGCCATTCCTTAACCCGCAATCCGCGAAAGCCGCGTGCGGTTGCGGGTGATCCACTCGGCCTTGTCATCATCCTGAAAATCGATCTGCTTTACCGTTTCGATGCTGTCGCCATCGCGCGTGGTCGTCAGGCGCAGTATTGCGGGGCGGTCATCATCCTTCCCCAACGCGTCTTCAACCATCGTCCAATGCGTCGCATCAGCCGGAGCCCCGTCAAACCGCACCGCATAGGTAAATATCTCAACGCTGCGTCCCTTGCGAAATGTCCCGGTGGCCACCGTCCCCGCCGCCGGATCCAACAGCTCGACTGAAGTAATCCGCACATTCCCGACCTTTGGACCATCGTCAAAGTCGGACTTGCGGATCATGGTCACGCCGTCGCCCTGATCCTCAATCTGCGTCTTGACCGAAATGCCGAACCATTTGTTCGCGCCATAATCCAGATATTCGAGCTTCCCCGACCATGTCCCCGTCATCGCGGCGCGCGCGGCGGCGATATCCACCGACGCCGGCTGGGCAAAGGCGGGGGCTGCAGCAGCCGCGAGGATGAGAAGCGAGGCAATGACGCGCATGATATGTGAACCCTTATTTGGTTGATGGCCATAATGACAAACATCTATGCCCTTGGCCTGCACAGCCATACGGCAATATTGCACGCCAAAAGCGACAAAAGCGACAAAAGCGACAAAAGCGACCACGCCAAGCATTTAGAATGCATTGCTTGTCTACCCAAATAAAATTGGGACGGCATCAATGCGCTCTTATTTGATTGTTTCGCTCAATCATGCTCCCGACCACCAGCGCCCATATATCTCGCGGCCGATTTGTTCTCGCTTCCCACCTCCACCCGCAAAGATTTTACATTTCCCAAAACCTCTGCATAAACCTACAGCGGCATAAACTGGGGCGTAAATTGTGGGTGAATGATAGAAGTCGATGCAGTCATTACGTGGGTCGACGGGGCGGACCCCGCGCATAAGGCACAAAGGGATTTCTATCTGGCGCAGGCCAAGGCGGAGGCGGATGCTTTCGCGCGTGCGCCGCTCCACGATAATGGCACCAACCCCCATCGCTGGGTCTGCAGTGATGAGCTGAATTATTGCATGCGTTCCATCGCCAACAATGCGCCGTGGGTGCGGCGGATATGGATCGTCACCGACAATCAAATCCCGCAGATTACGCAATTGCCGCCCGAATTTGCGGCGAAGATCAGCATCGTTGACCATCGCGACATCTTTGGCGGGGCGGACAATGCGTTGCCGACGTTCAATTCGCTGTCGATTGAAACTATGTTGTGGCGCATCCCCGGGCTGGCCGAACATTTCCTATATTTCAATGATGACGTCTTCCTGACCGCGCCGGTTACGCCGTCGGATTTCTTTGCCGGCGATGGCCCCGTGCTGCGCGGCAAATGGACCGACCACAGCGATCTGGCGGCCTGTGGCGCGAGCCGTGATGAGGCCAGCCTGCTGAACCATTTTAACCAGATCAACGCCGCGCAGATGATTGGCTATAGTGCCGACCATGTGTTCGAAAGCGCGCATGTCGTGCACCCGATGCAGCGTTCGGTGATGGCGGACTTGTTTGAAAACTTCCCGTCCGAATTTGCGCACAACGCCAGCTATCGCTTTCGCGACACCGCGCAATTCCTGCCACAAAGCCTGCATAACCATGCCTGCCTTGCCGATAATAGCGCCGCGATATTGGACACGCGCGATTATCTGCACATTGCCGTCGGCGCGCATGGCCAATATTCCGCCGATGATGTCAGCGGCTTTCTGCGCGGGACAGAGCGCGACGCGATCAAATTTCTGTGCGTCAATGACCTGCCAGAGGTAGAGCGCAGCTTCCCCGATGCACGTGCGTGGATCGAGGAAGCGATTGGCGGTTAGCCGCGCGGATTAAAGCTTAATCATGCTCCCTGTCACCAGCGCCCATGTACAGCTCGCGGCCGGTTTCGTCATAGACCTTGCTCATTTGCGCCATTCCGGCCTCCGCCTCTTCCGTTGCGATGAACGCTTCGGCGGGTTGGTTTTGCAAGCGCGCGAATTCTCGCACCTCTTGGCTGATTTTCATGGAGCAGAATTTTGGTCCGCACATCGAACAGAAATGTGCTGACTTTGCGCCTTCTGCGGGCAGCGTTTGGTCGTGATATTGCTCCGCGGTGTCGGGATCGAGGCTGAGGTTGAATTGGTCGCGCCAGCGGAATTCGAAGCGCGCCTTGCTCAATGCATCGTCGCGGACTTGTGCGGCGGGGTGGCCCTTTGCAAGGTCAGCGGCATGTGCCGCCAGCTTGTAGGTGACCACGCCGACCTTCACATCGTCACGGTCGGGCAGGCCCAAATGCTCCTTTGGCGTGACGTAGCACAGCATCGCGGTGCCGTACCAACCGATCATCGCCGCGCCAATGCCGCTGGTGATATGGTCATAGCCCGGCGCGATGTCGGTGGTGAGCGGTCCAAGCGTGTAGAATGGCGCTTCGCCGCACACCTCCAACTGCTTGGTCATATTCTCTTTGATCTTGTGCATCGGCACATGGCCGGGGCCTTCGATCATCACCTGCACATCCGATTTCCACGCGCGGTGGGTCAGCTCGCCCAGCGTATAGAGCTCGGCAAATTGCGCTTCGTCATTGGCGTCGGCAATCGATCCGGGGCGCAGGCCATCGCCAAGGCTATAGGCGATGTCATAGGCCTTCATAATCTCGGTGATGTCGTCGAAATGTTCGTAGAGGAAGCTTTCCTTGTGATGCGCGAGGCACCATTTCGCCATGATGGAACCGCCGCGTGACACGATGCCGGTCATGCGCTTTGCCGCGAGTGGAACGTAGGGAAGCCGTACGCCCGCGTGGATGGTGAAGTAATCGACGCCCTGTTCGGCTTGCTCGATCAACGTATCGCGGAAGATGTCCCATGTCAGGTCTTCGGCAACGCCGCCGACCTTTTCCAGCGCCTGATAAATCGGCACCGTGCCGATGGGGACGGGCGAATTGCGGATGATCCATTCGCGGGTGTCGTGGATGTTGCGACCGGTCGACAGGTCCATGACGGTATCCGCGCCCCAGCGGATGGACCAGACCATCTTGTCGACTTCGGTCGCGACATCAGACGCCACGGCGCTGTTGCCGATATTGGCGTTGATCTTGACCAGGAAATTGCGGCCAATCGCCATCGGTTCGGATTCAGGGTGGTTGATGTTGTTGGGGATGATCGCGCGGCCGCGGGCGATTTCTTCGCGGACAAATTCGGGCGTCACATAATCGGGGATTTCCGCGCCAAAGCTTTCGCCGTCACGGATATATTCGGCAAGACGCGCGCGGCCGAGATTCTCGCGCTCGGCAACATATTCCATTTCGGGGGTGATGATGCCGCGGCGGGCATAATGCATCTGGCTGACGTTCATGCCGGGCTTTGCGCGCAGCACATGTTTGCGGACATTGGGGAATGGCGCGACGCCGCCGCTGCGGTCTGGGCCAAGCTGACCATTGTCTTCAGGGCGGACTTCGCGTTGCAGCACTTCCTCAACATCGCCGCGTTCACGGATCCAGCTGCTGCGGATTTCGGGTAGGCCCATGCTGATGTCGATGCGGGCGTCGCTGTCGGTATATGGCCCGCTGGAGTCATAGACGCGCACAGGCGGTTCGCCCGACGATGGCTCAAGATAGATTTCGCGCATGGCCACTTTGCGATCGCCGACGTAGATTTTCTTCGATCCACGGATCGGGCCAGTGGTGACGCCAATTTCGGTGCGTGCGGGGATGTCTGCCATGTCTCTCACTCCATTTGGGGGAGGAGACGCCATGAAAAGCGGACCCTCCCTACACCGGTATCAGCCGGATCAGGTTCAGCGGGTCGGATGGCGTTACCCATCCCTCTCAGTCACACGACTCCCCGGGGATGAGGATGCAATAGGCGAGAGAGGCGCGTCAGTCCAGCAGGATGAACATCGCAACGGCAATCGCTGCACAACAAAATCGCGCGGGTAATCCGCGAACATCATTATCGTTCAATTATTGTTCATAATATCAAACACAAAGAAGCATTGACGCTGATACGTCGGGGTGTTCTAACTTCTTTAAAATAATCAGAGGGTTGAAATATGCGAAAGATTATTCCAACCGCTTTGGGGATCGTTTTTCCCATCAGCCTCGCTCTGACGGGCTGTGGCGGAGATACGACCACCAGTGCGACAACGCCTCCTGTAACCGTCGCGGCCGCGCCGACACCACAGCCGCCACCGCCGCCGCCAACGGTATCTGGGATCGTTGATTTCACAACGATCGATGTCAGCAGGCTCGACAATTACGCAAACCCCGTGCTGCCCGCTTATTATGATGCGACGGTCGCGGCATTGGACAACACACCGAACAACAATCCGGTGAGTGACCGGGTAGCGACGCTGGGCAGGGTGTTGTTTTTCGACAAAAGATTGAGCGTCAACGATACGACGTCCTGCGCGTCCTGCCATCAACAGGCCAGTGGATTTGATGATCCTAGACGATTTAGCACCGGCTTTTCGGGCACAGCCTTTACCAGCGCCCACGCCATGCGGCTGGGCAATATCAAATATTATCGCCCTGGCACCATGTTCTGGGACAAACGGGCGGCCTCGTTGGAATTGCAGGTTAGCCAGCCCATTGTCCACCCAATTGAAATGGGCTTTGACAGCGCACATGGCGGGATAAGCGCCTTGCTCACCAAATTGGCGGCATCAACATATTATCCAGACCTGTTCACCCTCGCGTTCGGCAATGCCGCGATCACCGAGGCGCGGATACAGCAGGCATTGGCCCAGTTCGCCCGATCGATGATTTCGTCCGCCAGCCGTTGGGACACGGCATATGCGCAGGTGTTTAATGCCACGGCACAGAACCGGAATCTCAATGCGCCCTTGCCCGGATTTTCGGCATCAGAAGAATTGGGCCATCAATTGTTTATGACTGGCCGGGGTCAAGGCGGGGCCGGTTGTGCGGCGTGCCATCAACCGCCGACATTTGCATTGGCGGCCAATTCGCTCAGCAATGGGTTGGACGCAAATGAAACGATCATATTCAAATCGCCGTCGCTGAAGAATGTCGGACTATCGAGAGCGTTCATGCACGACGGAAGATTTTCGACACTTGAGCAAGTGATAGAACATTACAACAGCGGCATCCAAAATGGCCCGGCTTTGGACAATAGGCTGAAAACACCAGCTGGAGCGCCGTTGCGATTGAACCTCACGGCGAATGAAAAGGCCGCTTTAGTGGCATTCCTGCTCACACTGAACGACGGCAGCCTAACCACGGACGCAAAATTCAGCGACCCGTTTAAGAAGTGATGCCGGCAACTTTAATCTAGCGCGCTAAGCCGCAGCAACATCCGAACGCAGCGCCCTCCAGAATATGGGTGTGCTTGCAAGGTGCAGGAATTTTTCCGCCAGTAACGGCTCGAGTGTTTTGCCGCTGGCTTGCATGACGGCGGCCATTGCGGCCTGTGACCCATCTTTCGCCGCGACATCGTCTGCCAATGTTGCAACCGCAAGGATGTGGATCGCCAGCTGATCGATCTCGTTCCGCGGTGCGGCGGGTTCAAGGCCGCTTTGCAATATCCGCATCCACATACGGTGGTGCAGGGCATCAAGCCGGGCATCTTCAATGTCGATCAGCTGCGCCAGCTTTGATCCGATCCAGCTCAAGCGCGCCTCACGCGTAAGGGCGCGTGGCGCGTCGGCGGACTTTGCCGACGCGGGGTGAGAGGAATTGGATGTAAACTGGTCGTGCGACGAAATCATAGCGGGCGCCCTATTTGCAGAGAATCGGGACTATGACCCACACATGATTTCCAACTCGTTAAGGCGAGCGAGAAAGTTCCGCCGCCGCGCACAACCGCGCCGTTACAGCATATATTTCATCTTTACCCGCTGGCTGACGGCGGCGGCATCAACCGCAAATGCCGCGGCCTTAAACTTGGGCGGGCCCGCAACAATCGCGGGGTTGCGGGAAAAGCCAAAGCCTTCTTTGGGCAGGAAAATGGCCATATCCATTTTGTTGTTGGCATTTTCATCATGGACCAACGCGACCGCATATGTGCCCTTTGTTATGCCCGTGAAAGATACATTTGCGGCATCGCGGGCCGATACGCTGGTTTTGAAACTTTTGGGATCCTTGCCGCAATCGGGGAAGAAGCGCGGATTGGCGGTGACGCAGACAAGGACATTGCCCTTTGTGCTGCGCAGACCGTAAATGTTTATTTCAAGCGTGGAGGTTGCAGACGTAGCCTCAGCCGCGCCGCTTAAGGTTGCGATCCCAATGGCCGAGACCAAGGTCAGTGCCGCACATTTTATCCCAAAACCTGAAATATAGCCCATAATTCCCCCGATATGCGTCGTGATGCTTTTGATGATGTGTCGCCGTTATCAGCCACTGTCCTAATGTGCCGTTGACGATGGATTTCGGGAAACATTCCCACCCCATATGGTTGGTAACGCCCATGATTGTCATCACCGATAGCACGACGCCCAAAGACGCAACATGAATGGGAATGACGAAGACCAAAAACGGAATAACGAACGCCCCCGATAATGCCTCCCACGGATGGAAGGACATGGCAGCCCATGCCGTCGGCGGGCGGCTTTCATGATGGACAGCGTGCGCGGCCTTGAACCAAAACGGGCGATGCATCAGCCGGTGTGTCCAATAAAACCATGTGTCGTGCGCAAACAGATATAGAAATACCGACAGCGGCAGATACCAAAAAGGGTAAGCGCCGGCATCACGGTAAATCAACGTCCAGCCGAGATTATCCCATCCCCAAGCGACGACACCCGCAGGAATGCCGTAAATCGCGGCACTGGCGAGGCTCCACCCGATTTCGCGGCGGATTTGTTGGTCAAGGCCAACATAAAGACCCGGCTCGCGCAATTTCGTCGCCCATGCAAAAGCACCGCTGACGAGCAGATAACGGACGCCGACAATCGCCGTCATCGCCAGTGTTGATAATGATAAGATCAGCCATGAGCCCATCTGGCGGCCTTAGCCCTTATGCTATCGGTTTAGCAAATTGCGTGTTTCGAAATCATCAGCGCCGGAAATGCTAATCAAGTCGCCATCGTGCATGACCTTGATTGGTCCCTTATACCGGCTTGCGGCATCACCAATCAGCGCGAATTCCAAAGGCTTGGGCACCGACGGGACGATATGGGTGAAGGCCAACATGCCTGCGCCAGACGCTTTTGCGACATCAGCGGCTTGTTCGGGGCTGATATGGTAATTCTGGATATCATCGAAGATTTTGGCCCGATTTATCATCCCTGCCTTTTGCGCGCTGGTGGCGAGGGCATCGACCATGCGCGGCGACAGCAGTTCGCTGACATATAAATCCGAACCCTTGGCGGCTTTGGCGAGCGCAGGGGTGAAGGCGGTGTCACCCGATATCGTGACGCTGCGGCCTTTATAATCGACGCGATAGCCAAAGGCCGGCGTGATCGGATCATGGTCCACAGAAAAGGCGGTAATGCGCACGTCGTTGGCATCGTAAACCACGCCGGGCTGGATCGCCTTGCCCGTCATGCCAAAGCCCGATTGCGGCACAACGGCTGCGCCATGGTGGGCAATGCGGTAGGTTGAATCAATCCGGTACGCCGCATTCAGGCCATCGGTGATTTCCGTGACGCCTTCAGGGCCAGACACCGACAATGGCGTTTTCGCGCTTGTCCCTGCCCAACGTTGCAATGTGAACGGGCCAAGGCCTTCGAAATGGTCGCTGTGCAAATGCGTGAGCCACACGCCCTCAATCTTATCGAGCGGCATGCCCATGAGAGACAGCGTTTTGCCGGAGCCTTCACCCATGTCGAAAACGAACAACCGGCCACCGGCAATCACAACGGTGCACGCGGCAGCGCGGTCACGGTTGGGCAAGGGCGAGCCCGTGCCGCAAAACCCGACATGCAGCGCGTTGGCGGGCAATTCCGCCATGACATTGCGCGACATTGCGCCGTCCGCTGCCCGCGCAATCAGCGCCATCGCCAGTGCGTCACGCTTTACATATGCCGCGCCGCCCGCAAGGACCAGCCCGCCAAGGACCGCCAAAAGCCATTTCTTCCGCATGATAAATCTCCCCCGTTTGACGACACACTTACGCCGCTTCAATATGGTTAGCATATAGAAAAATTATGACGACGTCGGTGCGCGGTCCAATCGCCATGCATAAAGTTGTGCATTACCTTGGCAGAAGCCTTCCCCTTGTAAAATGGCTGCGCTAGGGCCGCATGGTGACACGCGAAAATATCAAATGCGATTTGGCCATTGTCGGCGGCGGGCTTGCCGGCGGGCTCATCGCGCTTGCCCTTGCGAAAATGCGGCCCGAACTAAAGATTGTCCTAATTGAACAAGGCGACAGCTTTGGCGGCAACCATATCTGGAGCTTTTTTGCGAGCGACATATTGCCCGAGCATCGTTGGCTCACTGCGCCATTGGTGACTTATGGCTGGTCGGGTTATGACGTCAAATTCCCCGGGCACAGCCGGACGCTCGACAATATTTATTACACGATTGAATCCGAACGGCTCGACTGGGTTCTGCGCAAAAACCTGCCTGCATCGTCATTGATGCTTGGCCGTGAAGTGAAGGCGGTCTCGCCTCGGCTTGTGGTTCTCGACGGCGCGCAGCGTATTAACGCCGGCGGCGTGATTGACGCGCGCGGCGCAGGTGACCTGAACCATCTCGATTGCGGTTGGCAGAAATTTACCGGCCAGCTGATGCAATTGTCAGAGCCGCACAATCTTACAAAACCCATCGTCATGGACGCGACAGTCGACCAGCATGATGGCTATCGCTTTGTCTATGTCCTGCCCTTTGGGATGGATAAATTGTTTGTCGAAGACACTTATTATAGCGATAAGCCCGAGTTGGACCCGCGCATCCTGCGCCAACGGATTGCGGCTTATGCGGATGAAAAAGGCTGGAAAGTCGAGCGCGTCTTGCGGGAAGAAAATGGCGTCTTGCCCGTCGTAATGGGCGGCGATCTGGAAAGCTATTGGACCAGTGGCAGTGGCCGCACGGCAAAGGCCGGCGCGCGCGGTGCATTTTTTCAGTCGGTGACCAGCTATTCCCTGCCCGACGCCGTGCGCAACGCAATCTTCATTGCAGAGCAGCCCGATCTTGACGGCGACAAGCTCAATCTTGTTCTACGCCAGCGTGCACAGGAGCATTGGAACAAGGGCAGATTTTTCCGGATACTCAACCGGATGCTTTTCCGCGGCGCCGAAGGCCGCGACCGATATAAAATATTAGAACGTTTCTACAGGCTAAAGCCCGGATTGATTGAACGCTTTTATGCTGGGAATAGCAGCAACAGTGATAAGGCGCGCATCCTGATTGGCAAGCCGCCCATTCCCATAGGGAAAGCCATCACCGCGATCCGGAGCAAGAAGAAATGACGAAGACAGCAGCGATTATTGGTGCCGGATTTGGCGGCCTTGCGCTTGCAATGCGGCTTCAATCTGCAGGCATCTCCACGACGATTATCGAAGCGCGCGATAAGCCCGGTGGCCGCGGCTATTATTGGGAAAAGGATGGCTTCACCTTTGACGGTGGCCCAACGGTCATCACCGACCCGCCATGTCTGGAAGAATTATGGTCGCTGTCCGGCCATAAAATGTCGGACGACGTGGAATTGATGCCCGTATTCCCGTTCTACCGGTTGAACTGGCCCGATGGCACGAATTTCGATTATTCCAATGACGCACCCGGCCTGAAAGCCGAAATTGAAAAGCTGAACCCCGACGATGTCGAGGGCTATCGCAAGTTCCTCGAATATTCGAAGGGTGTGTTCAAAGAGGGCTACCAAAAGCTTGGTTCCGTCGCATTCCTCGACTTCGCATCGATGATTAAGGCCGCGCCTGCGCTGATGAAATATCAGGCGTGGCGTTCGGTCTATTCGATCGTTTCGTCGTACGTGAAAGACGAAAAGCTGCGCGAAGCTTTGTCATTCCACACATTGCTCGTCGGCGGAAACCCGATGAGCACCAGCGCGATCTACGCGCTTATCCACACCATCGAAAAAGAGGGCGGCGTCTGGTTTGCCAAGGGCGGCACCAACCGGCTTGTCGCCGCGATGGTAACGCATTTTGAACGGCTCGGCGGGACGATCCGTCTGGGCGATCCGGTCGAAGAAATCGAGACACGCGGTGACAAGGTCATTGGCGTGCGCACGAAATCAGGCTGGCATATGGACTGCGACATGGCGGCGTCCAATGGCGACCTGATGCACACCTACAAGGATTTGTTGACCAGCAACAAACGCGGCGAACGCGCAACCAAATCGCTGCGGCGCAAAAGCTGGTCGCCATCGCTTTTCGTTCTGCACCTTGGCATTAAGGGCACATGGCCGGGCATTCCGCACCATATGATCCTGTTTGGCCCGCGCTACAAAGGCTTGCTCGACGACATTTACAAAAACGGCGTCCTGCCGCAGGATTTCTCGCTATATTTGCACCATCCAACCGTCACGGACCCAAGCCTTGCGCCCGAAGGTTGCTCGACATTTTATGTCCTCGCGCCTGTCGCGCATATGGGCAAAGCGCCGCTCGATTGGGATGGCGATGTGGGTGAAGCGTTGAAGGAACGGATTTTGGATGAGCTTGAACGCCGCCTGATCCCCGACATCCGCAGCCGGATCATGACCCAATTCCATTACACACCGGCCGATTTTGGCCGCGACCTTTCGGCACATTTGGGCAGCGCGTTCAGCCTTGAACCCGTTCTGTGGCAGTCGGCCTATATGCGTGCGCACAACCGCGATGATGCGATACCAAATCTGTATTTCGTTGGCGCAGGCACGCACCCGGGCGCTGGCATCCCCGGCGTCGTCGGCAGCGCAAAGGCAACCGCCGCATTAATGCTGGAGGAAGCAAATAAGTGAAGCGGCTCGCGGTCTATTGCGGTTCGGCTACCCCCGATAACCCCATTTATATCGAAGCGGCGCGCAGCGTTGGAAAGATGCTGGCGGAACGCGGCATTGGCGTTGTCTATGGCGGCGGCCGATTGGGGCTGATGGGTGCAGTGGCCGACAGCGCGCTTGCGGCAGGCGGCGAAGTCATTGGCATCATCCCCGAAGCACTGGTCGGCGCTGAAGTCGCGCACAAGGGCTGCACCGAACTGCACGTCGTTTCGGGTATGCACGAACGCAAGGCGCGGTTTACCGAATTGTCCGATGGCTTCATCACCATTCCCGGCGGTGTCGGGACGATGGACGAATTGTGGGAAGCGATCAGCTGGTCACAGCTTGGCTATCATCAAAAACCCGTCGGCGTTTTGAACATTGCGGGTTTCTATGATCAGCTTATCGCGTTCAACCAGAATATGATCGATGTCGGCTTTATCCGGCCGCAACATGCGGGCATCATGATTGTCGATGACACGCTGGACGGCCTGCTGGACAAGATGGCGGCTTATGTGCCGCACAAGACCATCTTCCAGATGAAAGCAGACGATTTGTGAACCAAGCCGCCATCAGCCCTTGCACAGATTTTTGCCGTGGCTGATTTTGATCGCCCTGCCCTTGTTCAATTTGCGCAGGACAGCATCTCGCGGGGTTCAAAATCCTTCCGTTTCGCCAGCCGGTTGTTTGACCGCATAACGCGCGAACGCGTTTGGTTGCTCTACGCGTGGTGCCGCAAATGCGATGATATGGCCGATGGTCAGGACCATGGCGGCGCGATGGCAGCGGTCATCGATCCGCAGGAAAGCCTTGCCGCCATTCGCACGCTGACCGCAAAAGCGCTGGCGGGCATACCTACGGGTGAGCCAGCGTTTGACTGCCTCGGCGTGGTCGCGCGGGAGTGTGGCATTACGGCGCGCATGGCGGAGGATGTCATCGAAGGCTTCGCATTGGATGCCGCGGACTGGCACCCCCGCCGCGAAAGCGATCTTTACCAATATTGTTATCATGTTGCTGGTGCCGTCGGCGTGATGATGGCCGTGGTGATGGGCGTTCCAGCGGATGATGATGCTACGCTCGACCGGGCGTGTGACCTTGGCCTCGCCTTTCAACTTGCCAATATCGCGCGGGATATTGCGGAAGATGACGCCGCCGGACGCTGTTATTTACCCGACGACTGGCTGGCGACGCTCGATATCGCCCCAGGCGAGCATATGAAGCCGCATAACCGCAAGAAACTGGCGCTGATGGGCCGGTGGTTGGCGGACGAGGCCGAGCAATATGAAGCGTCGGCACGCGTCGGCGCGGCGCATCTGCCGCTGCGTGCACGCTGGGCGGTGCTATCGGCTGCTGGCATTTATGGCGAAATTGCCCGCAAAGTCCGCGCCGCCGACAGCCACGCGTGGGACCAACGTATTTTCACCAGCCGCCCCGAGAAGTTTCGCTGGGTGCGCAAAGCATTTGTTGATGCTGTTGCGAACAACCCGCGTGATATGGACCGTGCGGCATTGTGGACACGGGCGAGGGTCTAGCTGCGCGGGCTTTGCTATCCTGAAGTTGTTACCGGAAATTCGTCACCCTGAACTTGTTTCAGGGTCTTACTGCCGACGTCGAAAAAGTAAGACCCTGAAACAAGTTCAGGGTGACGGTTATGGGCATGTGGGCACACATTCACGACGCCGACAAAATCTGCGCCGCGCGCCCCGACAGGCGCTCCACCACGGCGTCATGTATCCCCGGCGCGCAGCAGATCAGACCGAAATCCAATGGCTTGCGCTTATTATATAAGATCGGTCCGCCAAGCGCATCGGTCACGACTGCGCCTGCTTCCTGCGCGACGAGGTGCGCAGCGGCGATGTCCCATTCATTGCCCCAGCGCAGCGTCGCCACCAAGTCAGCGCGGTCGCAGGCGACCATCGTCATCCGCATCGCAATGCTGTTGGGCTTGGTCACCGTCACAAGGTCCGCATCCAGCCGTGGCAATTCATCGGCGGGGACACGTGATCCGTTAAAATCCAATCGCGTGCTGCCCGACAGAGGCGCATTGTTGCATGTCACGCCTTCACCGCGTGCCGCGACCCAGATTTTGTCCTCCGCCGGCGCGGCCATCACCGCAAAGATCGGAATACCATCGGCCACCAAGGCGACCGAGACACACCATCCGCTGCGTCCGCGCACATAATCGCGTGTGCCATCAATGGGGTCGACCAGCCACAACAGCCGCGCGTCGAGCCGCTTTGGGTCATCGAGCGTCTCTTCGGACAACCATGCAGCCTCCGGCAAAATCGCCTGCAAACGCGTGGTCAGCAACGCGTCGACGGCCATGTCGATGTCGCTCACGAAATTGTCGCGGCTCTTTTCCCACACCTTCGCATCGGGCACGGCGCCGTCACGCCAGCTGGCCAACGCCAACGCCGCAGCTTCCTGCGTCGCTGCGATGACGGCGTCTCTATCCAGTTGGCGTTCAGGCACCTGCGATCATCATGCCGTCAATCCGCAAGGTGGGCACGTTGATGCTGCGGATGAATTCCAGATCGTTCGCGGCGGTCATCGCTGCAAACATATCCTTCAAATTGCCGGCAATGGTAAATTCGCTCACGGGTCCGGCAATTTCGCCATTGATGATCAGGAAACCGGCGGCACCACGGCTGTAATCGCCCGTCACCGGATTGACGCCCTGCCCGGCGAGTTCGTGCACATAGACGCCATGTTTGATATCCGCGATCAGTTCCGCAACGCTGACACTGCCGCCTTCCAAATGTACGTTGGATGGGCTGACGCCCGGCGCGCCGCTGACGCCACGGCTCGCATGCCCCGTGGGTTCTAATCCCAATTGCCGCGCCGATGCGCTTTCCATCAACCAGCCGGTCAAAACGCCATTTTCGATGATCGCACGGCGCGCGGTGGGCAGGCCTTCGCCATCAAAGGCGCGCGACCCAAGCCCGCGCTGCACATGCGGATTGTCGATGATCGATATGCCGCTGTCGAACAATTGCGCGCCGAGCGATTCCAGCAGGAAGCTTGTTTTGCGGGCAATGGCCGACCCGCTGATCCCGCCCAGCAAATGCCCGACAAAAGAACTGCCCACGCGCGGGTCAAAGACCACGGGCATCTGTCCGCTTTTGATGGTGCCGGGGTTCAACCGCTTGACCGCGCGTTCACCGGCACGCGTGCCGACGCTGGCGGGGCTGGCAAGGTCGGCGAGATGCCGGGCCGAACGCCAGTCATAATCGCGTTCCTTGGCGTCGCCGTCGCCTGAGAGCACACTTGCCGATATGCCATAGCCTGATCCAGCCTTTACGCCTGCAAAGCCATGGCTGGTGGCCAGCGCAAAGATCGAACGCGAGGCACTTGCGCCTGCGCCTTCGCTGTTGGTGACGCCGGGAACGGCGCGCGCGGCATCTTCGCATTCAAGCGCCGCTGCGCGCAGATGCGCAGGATCGGGGTCTTGCCCATCATCGCTGTCGAAGTCCGGAATTGCACCGGTGAGCAGGCGATCTTGCGGGGCGAGGCCCGCATATTGGTCTTCGGGGGCTTCTTTCGCCATATCGATGGCGCGGGCAACTAGACCGGCAAGAATATCGGGGTTCATGTTGGACGATGATATCGTCGCCGATCGCTGGCCAACAAAAACCCGCAAGCCAATATCCTCGCCTTCGGATCGGGCGACATCCTCTAACTGGCCCAGCCGCACCTGAACGTCCGTCGATGCGTCACACACATAAACGGCATCGGCGGCATCGGCACCGGCTTTAATGGCTTGGGAAACGAGATTGTGCGCGCGATCAAGCGCTTCTTGAGGTTTAAGCATGATTCCCGCTTAGGCGCGGGCCGTTACAGCGTCAATCAAGCGGCGGTCAAAATACCGTAAACACCACCGCTAAAAATGCCGGAATGGCCACAGCGGCCGCCCAAAGCTTCAACCGGTCCGCGACATAATGCGTCTTCAGACCGTCGCCATTGTATGCAGCGGCATCCAGCGCCTGCCAGCGGCGCTCCATATTGCGGCAGGGCGGAATGACCACAGCCACAAAGAGGACCAAGACAAAATAAGGAAAAATCGACGTGCCACGCGATTCAATGGTGGGCGTCACCAAAAATATCAGCGCCAATGTGTAGACGACCAGCGCAAAGGCGACATGGTCGGACATACGTTTTGAATAGCTTTTATAGCTGCGCAATTGCGCTTGTTCGGCTTTTGCCATTTTTTGCTCTCCTCTTCCCGTCACAAGACTGTCATCTTTGGGAATAGGTTTCAAGCATATTTAATAAGGGTCAGGGCAGCCCCAAAATCTTGTGGTTTTGCAGGGATAAGCGCCATTTTGGGCGGTCCATGACGAAGCGCGTGGCTTCTTTTACGCTGGCGGCATTTAGCTCGGGATCGCCTTTATCCATGGGCTGAATGAGGAAATGGGCAAATTGCCATCCCTCCATGCGGTCCAAATCACTCGCCAATTGCGGCCAGACGAGTTTCAGTTCATCGCCATGATGCTGGATGACGTCAGACCCTGCCTTGGGGCTGATGCAGACCCAATCAATGCCCGGATGAACCGCGATAGTGCCGTTGCTTTCAATGGCGATCTGAAACCCGTGCGCGTGCAATGCGTCGACAATCGCATCATCGACCTGCAACATGGGTTCGCCGCCTGTTATGACGACATAGCGCGATTGCGCGCCATCACCCCACAAAGCCGCGACTTTTGCAGCAAGGTCCGCCGCGTCATAACGGCCGCCATTTTCGCCGTTCATGCCGACAAAATCGGTATCGCAAAATTGGCAGATGGCCGAACTGCGGTCTTCTTCGCGACCCGTCCACAAATTGCATCCGGCAAAGCGCAGGAACACCGCACGGCGGCCCGCATGCACGCCCTCGCCCTGAAGCGTCAGGAAAATCTCTTTAACCGCGTAGCTCATGCGTAGATGGTGGGATCGGGCAATCCCGCATCGGCAAAGCCCTTGGCGCGCAAGCGGCAGCTGTCACAGCGGCCGCAGGCTTTGTTATCGGGCGTCGGATCGTAGCAGGACCAGCTCATGCCCGCATCAAGGCCAAGCCGCGCCGCTTGCGTGGCGATATCGGCCTTGCTCATGTGCAGCAACGGGGTGTGGACGCTGAAATGATCGCCCTCAACACCCGCCTTGGTGGCCAAATTGGCCATGCCTTCAAAGGCGCGGATGAATTCCGGGCGACAATCGGGATAGCCCGAATAATC
>JAIXYC010000115.1 GCA_027490455.1 Sphingomonadales bacterium | reverse complement strand
TTACGCCCGCGGAGAAAGCGGCGATCAAACAGGGCAATGCCCAGCTGTGGAGCCAAGAGAATTGGGCGATATCGAAAGAAATCGTGTATCCCCGCGCGGTCGATGGTGACCCATGTGGCGCAAAGCCAACCGCACCTGTGGTGATTGATGAAGCCGACGTCGCTGCATCACGCGCTGCCCTACGGCAACAGGTTGAACGCGGGGGGATCAGGCTCGCGCGCTTGTTGGACAAAGCCCTGCGTTAAGCGTTAAAGCCCGCGCCATTTCCAGCCGCCCTCGGTGTGGTTGCGGACGATAATGGTGAAAATGCCGGTGATGATCAACATGAGCGCGACCGTCACAAATGTGGGTATCGCTTGATCATTGCCCACAAGCAGCGCCAAGCCAGTCATCGCCAGAAGATAAACAGCCAATGTCACCCATCCCTGCCACTTGAACGGCAGCCCAGCGCCATAGCCGAAACGTTTCGCCCGAAACCAAGGTTCTTTGCCGAAGAATAAACCGAGCATCTCACATCTCCTTTGGCGGTCGCCCGCGTTTTGGCGTTTCGCTGACGCCAACCTTCACCCCGCGCTTGGCGAGTGCCTCACGCAGCAATACCTCAATTTCGGCATTTGCGCTCCGAAAATCGGCGGCCGCACACCGCTCGACCGCAGCAAAAAGCGCTGGATCGAGGCGGAGCGGAAAAGCTTTTTTGGACGGAGCAGACACGCGGCTGGCCTAGCTGTACAATGTACCGGTGTTGACCACAGGTTGTGTATCGCGTTCACCGCACAGAACGACCATGAGGTTTGAGACCATGGCGGCGCGACGTTCGTCGTCCAATTCAACGACTTTTTTCGCCGACAGCATCTCAAGCGCCATTTCGACCATGCCGACTGCGCCCTCAACCAAGGTCTTGCGCGCGGCAACCACGGCCTCGGCCTGTTGACGACGCAGCATGGCGCCCGCGATTTCCTGCGCATAGGCCAAATGGGTGAAGCCACATTCGTCCACAGTGATGCCTGCAACGCGCAAACGCTCCATCAACTCCAGCCGCAGTTCGGCGCCAACTTGGTCATGATTACCGCGCAGCGTCACTTCCTGATGCGTGAAGTCATCATAGGGGTAGCGCGCGCCAATGGTGCGGACTGCCGCCTCAATCTGGGCGAGCACGAACGACTTATAATCATCCACATCGAACAATGCTTGCGCAGTGTCCGTCACGCGCCACACAACCTGCGCCGCCATCTCGATGGGGTTACCGCGCAGGTCGTTTACTTTGATCTTTTCGGAAATCAGGTTGTTCGCGCGTAGCGATATCTTGGCCTTGGCGATCCAGGGCCAAGTCCACCGCAAGCCTTCGTTCCGGTCCGTGCCCTTATACGCGCCAAACAATGTCAGCGCGACGCCTTGATTAGGTTGCAGCATGTAAAAGCCGCTCGAGACGAAAAGGAAAATCGCGATGCTTAGCCCCATGCCAAGGAAATCGGCATTCGGTTCATCCGGTATGACACTCGACATCGCCCAGCCAAACCAAAGCATGCTCCCCAGAAGGACGAACAACATCACATAGCCGTTAAAGCTGCGCGCGGCGACCTCGCGGCTTGCATTCAGATTATTTGCAGAATCATCGGTCATGATAATCTCCCTAAAAAGATGATATCATATTTATATCGCTTTTGGAAAATGACAACAAAAAAGGCTGCGCAGAATTTCGCCTGCGCAGCCCCCTTTTTCATTTGGAAGAAGCGTTATTCGCCGGTTGGGAAACCGCGCTTTTTCATAATATATTTCACATCAGGATCACGGCCACGGAATGCGCGATAGGCTTCGATCCGGTCGGTTTCATTGCCCGTTGCCAGCAACATCGACCGGAACCGCTCCGCTGTTGCCTTGTCCCACACATCGCCCTTTTCGGTGAAGGCCGCCCATGTGTCGGCATCCATCGTTTCGGACCAGAGATAGCTGTAATAACCCGCTGAATAGCCATCATCGGCAAACAGGTGGTTAAACTGCGGCAGGCGGTGGCGCATCGCCATTTCCTTGGGCATGCCGATTTCGGCCAGCGTATCGCGTTCAAATGCGCGCGGATCGGTTACGGGTTCGCTGCGGTTATGCAGCTTCATATCCAAAATGGCGCTCGACAGATATTCTACGGTCGAAAAGCCTTGGTTGAACGTATCACTCGCGCGGATTTTTTCGACCAAGGCGGCCGGGATTGGCTCACCTGTTTTATAATGCTTGGCATAAGTGTTGAGCACATAAGGCGTCAGCAACCAGTTTTCGTTCACTTGGCTTGGATATTCCACAAAGTCGCGCGGCGTTCCGCCAAGGCCCGGCCATGTGATGTCGTAGTTCAGATAATGAATGGCGTGACCGAATTCGTGGAACAATGTCGACGCGTCATCAATGCTGATCAGCGTGGGCACGCCATCGGCGCCGGGCACGAAATTGTTATTGTTCGATGCAAGCACGATGTCATTCTTGCCACCCAATTTATGCTGGCTGCGATAGGTGGTCATCCACGCGCCCGAACGCTTGCCGGCGCGCGCGAAGTTGTCGAGGTAGAACAGGCCAACGACCTTGCCATCGCGCTTAACCTCAAATGTCCGCACCTTGGGTTCGAACACAGGGACTGTGCCCGTGTTTTCGGAGAAGCTCATGCCATATAGCTTGCCGGCGGCGTCGAACATGGCGGCAACCATATTATCCAACTGGAAATAAGGTTTAACGGCTTCCTGATCGAGGTCATATTTCGCCTTGCGGACCTTTTCGGCGTAGAAGCGATAATCCCATGGCGCGATTATGATGTTGTCGGCATTGGCGATCGCCTGCATGTCGGCCACTTCTTCTTTGACGCGGGCGACGGCAGCAGGCCAGACCTTCATCATCAGGTCCATCGCCTTGTTCGGGTCCTTCGCCATCGTGTCAGCCATGCGGTAATGGGCATGGGTCGGGAAGCCTAGGATTTCGGCGCGCTGCTGACGCAGTTTCAATATTTCGGCGATAGTCGCGTTGGTATCGTTCGCATTCTGGTTATCGCCGCGCATCGTGAACGCACGCCAGACCTTTTCACGCAAATCGCGCCGCGTGGAATTTTCAAGGAAAGGTTGAACGGCAGAGCGGGTGTTCACGACGGCCCAGCCGGTTTGGCCCTTTGCCTTGGCCGCAGCCTGAATCGCCGCAACATAGCTTTCGGGCAAACCCGCAAGGTCCGCCGCGTCGGTTATCAGGATGAAGGTTTCTTCATCCGCCAAAACCTTTTCGGAAAAAGCCGAGAATTTCTTGGCAAGGTCGGTCTCTATGCTGATGACCTGCGCCTTCTTGCCCGCGTCGAGCATCGCTCCATTGCGGACCAAACCGTCATAGGTCCGTTCCAACAGACGCATTTGTTTGGCATCTATGCCAAGATTGGCGCGCTGATCGTACAGATATTTGACGCGCTGGAAATAACGGGCATCCAGCGCGAGTTCGGAGAAGAATGCGCTAACCTTTGGTTCCCATTCCGCCTGAATTTTGCGGACTTCAGGGTTCGACAGGTTCGATGAATGCACGCCCCAGATCGAGAATAAACGGCCGATTTTTTCGCCGGAAAGTTCGCTGGCGGTGATCGTGTTGTCGAACGTGATGGCTTCGGGCTTTGCGAGCATCGCTTCGAACTCAGCCTTTGATGCCTGCATCGCGGCCTGAAACGCGGCCGGGAATTCCGCAACTTTAACCTTGTCCCATGGCGGCACGCCTTCATAGGGCCCGGTCCATTCTTGCAGCAACGCAGGCTCGCTGGCCGATTGGCCGGACTTCATTTCTTTCGCTTGTGCAACCGCCGTCATCGCAACTCCTGACAATAAAAGCGCCGCTGCGCGCAATATGATTTTTCCCGTTTTCACCTAAATTTGCTCCTCTGCATGTTGCGGCCCGTGTGCGCAGGCTCAATGAAAAGGGGGATTAGCGCATCGCGGGCGCGTTGCAAACAAACAGTCGGCTAAAACTGTTTCTTCCAAAATGGATATACCAGAAGATTTCTTGGCGCGCATATCGCGGTATCTTCAAAGGCATCGGAGCACTGCGTTGGTGTGGACCAATATGGACGGGCTCGAAGACGCTTATGCAGCGCTTCCGCAAGGCCA
>JAIXYC010000076.1 GCA_027490455.1 Sphingomonadales bacterium | reverse complement strand
TTGGCACGCTGTCCGACGAAATGCTGCGGGCGATGCGGCTCGTGGTCGACACCGGCATCCACAGCAAGGGTTGGACCCGGGAGCAAGCCATCGACTATATGCTTGCCAACAGCGATATGGGCAAAACCGACGCCACGGCAGAGGTCGAGCGCTACATTGCCATTCCATCACAAGCATTGGCCTATAAAATCGGCGCGCTCACCATCCAGCGTCTGAAAGACAAAGCGAAGAAGGAACTTGGCAAGAAATTCGACGTGCGCGAATTCCACAATCAGGTTCTGAACACCGGCGCGCTGCCGCTGACTGTGCTGGAGAAAAAGATCGACGCCTGGATCGCCGCGTCGAAGTAAACTGCGCGCTTCCCGGCAGGATTTCTTTTCGGGAAGCGAACGGCTTGATTGGTCCCCTGCCTTGATATAGCGCTTGTCATGAGGGGGAATGTCATCATGCCAAGTTTTACCGCCAGCCTTGCTGGATTTGTTTTGCGGACCACGGGCTATTATCGCCGGATGTTTACAGGCGGCCCGCAGTTTCAGCAAAACATCATCAAAGTCCGGGCAGCGCCTACGCCGCGACCAATCGCAAAGGGCGACGTTGACGTTCGGCAGAGCGAATTTCAGGGCCGCAATGTCTGGCACATCGCGCCCAAGGATAAAGCGCCGACCGCGCATATTTTGTTCTGGCACGGCGGCGGCTATGTCTATTCAGCCACAGACATCCACTGGAAATTCTTAAGCCACATGGCATCGCAACATGGCTGGTCGATCACGGCACCACTGTATCCGCTCGCGCCGGAAAGCTCCGCCGAGGCGATTACGGCATGGGCCAGCGCATATTACGCGGCGTATCAAGCCGAGATCAAAGGCGCACCGTTCGTCATGGGCGGCGACTCCGCAGGGGGCGGCTTGACCGCGGCATTGGCGCAGATGGCACGCGACGGCGGTCAAACACTGCCGGCCGGCCTGTTGCTAATTTGCCCATGGCTTGACCTGGACCCGGCACATCCCGACCAGTTAAAAACGGAACCGCGTGACGGGATTTTGACCATCAGCGGCATTGCCGAAGGCGGTAGTTTGTACGCAGGCGAATTGCCCCTTACCGATCCACGGTGCAGCCCAATCTTCGGAAACTGGGATGGCTTGCCACCCATATTGGCCTTTGCGGGCGGCGATGACATATTGGTCACCGATTCCAGAGCTTTAAAAGCCAAGGTGCCATCGGTTGATCTCACCGAACTTGCGGGCATGATGCACGATTGGCCAATTTTTAGCTTCAGCGAGTCACGCAAGGCGCAGGCCGCGATGGCAGGCTTTGCGGCACGGGCTGTGGCGTAACGCATTTGCGTGGTCGGGTTGGCTGCGATATGAAGTTGCTATGAAAGGCGATGCTCCATGCCGGCAGTAAAAGCAGCCAACCCACGCGATGTTTTTGCATCGGATGATTGGCGTGCAATCACGACCTTGTCCCTATGGCGCGGCATCTGGCTCATCATCCATGCGTGGATCATCGTCGCGCTTGCGGCATTTGGCGGTGCTGCGGCGTGGAACTATCACTGGCTTGCCGGGATATTGATGACGCCGCTGGCACTGGCCGTGTTGGGGGGACGGCAATTGGGGCTGTCCATCCTGATGCATGACGGCGCGCACGGTCTGCTCCACCCCAATCGCAAAACCAACAACTGGCTTGGGCAATGGCCATCAGGCGCTGCAACGGGTAGCGACCTGTTCGCCTATCGCACCTATCATCTGACGCACCACAAATTCACGCAGCAACCCGAAGACCCGGACCTGTCCTTGTCCGCGCCGTTTCCGACAAGCCGCGACAGCCTGCGCCGCAAGTTCATCCGCGACCTGACCGGGCAAACTTTCTTCAAGCAAAGGCGCGCGCAATTTGCGGCGGCGTTGCGCGGTGTAGCCGCGATACTGACTGGCGAAAACGGCGCGGGTAAGGCCGATACGCATGCAGGCCGGGCGTTCAATATGCAAAACAGAGCCGGTGTCGGCGCGCCAATCGCCAATGTGGAAGGCGCCAAGACGACCGCGCGTACCGTGGGCCGGTTCCTGACTGTGCAGGCGATTTTGCTCGCGATATCCTTAACCATATGGGGTTGGACGCCATTCCTTCTTTGGCTGGCCGCGCTGGCGACGACATTTCAATTGTTCCTGCGCATCCGCAACATTGCCGAGCACGCCTGCACACCGACGGGCAGCGGCGACCCGTTCACGCATGCGCGCACGACCTATGCGGGGTTCTTGGCACGCATGACGGTTGCGCCTTATTGGGTGAACTATCACAGCGAACATCATCTGTTCATGGGTGTGCCATGCTATAAATTACGCGACACCCACCGGCTGCTCGGCAATGGCGGCTATTATCCGCGCATGACGATTTCGCCCAATTACCGCGATGTTTTGCGGCAGGCGGTCAACCGGCCTACAGCCACCCAGCCCGCTTGAACCGGATGAAGAGGGTGACGCAAACGGTCGCCATCGTCGGGTTCATGCAAGCGCTTCCGCAATCAACTGGCGGCTGTTTGCAATCCCGTAGAGCGCGATGAAGCTGCCCATGCGTGGACCAGCGCTTGAGCCCAACAGCGTTTCATACAGCGCCTTGAACCAGCCACGCAGATTTTCGAAACCGCCCTCTTTGCCGATTTCATAAACGATATTTTGTATGTCCTCGGCGGTCGCGTCCGAAGGCAGTTCGGCCAAACGCGCATCGAGCGTTTGCAACGCAGCAACCTCAACACCCTCGGGCTTACGCTTTTGCAAGGTCGGCGCAACAAAATCGCGATTATACGCAAGCGCGATGGGGATAAGTTCCGCCAGTTCAGGCGCATTTTCCGGCGACACATTGTCGGCATAATTGCCAAGATAGGCCCAGACCTGCTCCTCGGTCGCGCCTGCACCCATGACGCCAACGAGGTTCAGCAAAAGACCGAATGTAACGGGCGGCTGCCCGCTGGGAACTTGACCATTGTGGATATGGTGGACCGGGTTGCCCAGCCGCTTTTCAACGGGTTGGTCATGCCATTGCGCGCGGAACTGAAAATATTCGTCCACCGCTTTGGGCACGACACCCAAATGCAGCTGCTTCGCGCTCTTTGGTTCGCGGAAAGCATAAAATGCGACGCTATTTTCCGTGCCGTATTTCAGCCAATCCTCAAGCGCGAGGCCATTGCCCTTGGACTTCGAAATCTTCTCGCCTTTTTCGTCGAGGAACATTTCATAGATCAGGCTTTCGGGTGGACGCCCGCCAAGGACGCGTGCAATCTTTCCGGATTGCACGCCGCTGTCGGTCAAATCTTTCCCGTACATTTCGTAATCAACGCCAATTGCGACCCAACGCATGGCCCAATCGACCTTCCACTGCAGCTTCGCCTTACCGCCAAGGATCGACTGGGTGACAAGGTCGCCGCTATCGTCAAAACGCACGAGGCCAGCTTCGGCATCTACGACTTCAACCGGCACCTGAAGGACAATGCCCGTCTTTTCGCTAATCGGCAGAATCGGGGAATAAGTGGCGGCGCGTTCTTTGCGCAAGGTCGGCAGCATGATGTCCATGATGCCCTGATAATTGCGCAGCACGTTTTTCAGTGCAGCGTCAAACGCCCCGCTTTCATATTGCGAGGATGACGAGATAAATTCATAGTCAAAGCCGAACTGGTCAAGGAATTCGCGCAGCATGGCATTGTTGTGCGCGGCGAAGCTTTCGAACTTTTCGAACGGATCGGGAATGCGCGACAGCGGCTTGCCGAGATGTTCGGTCAGCATCGCCTGGTTCGGCACATTGTCCGGAACCTTGCGCAGACCGTCCATATCATCCGAAAATTCGATGAGCCGCGTCGGTGCGTCGGACAGCGTTCCAAAAGCGTTGCGCACCATGGTCGTGCGCAGGACTTCATTGAACGTTCCAATATGCGGAAGCCCCGATGGGCCATAACCACATTCAAAGATGATCGCCGCACCGTCCGCCTTGCCGTTTGGATACCGTTTCAACAAACGCCGCGCCTCTTCATAAGGCCAGGCTTTCGATGCCATTGCTATATCGCGAAGGTCAGTCACGTGTTGCTCTTTCGTTCCAAATACGACTATCAGATGTTTATGGACACTCCCCTAGCCTTTCCTGCGCTCCATGCAAGCCATGCCGGCATATGGGTGGGTTCCATCGATGGTCAGGTAACAACCGTCGGGAAAGGTGAAGCGGCTGGCCGTGCGGCGGAAACGCCGATGGTCATGTTGAATGCCCCGTTGGTTGCACAGCGGCTTGGCTATCCGGATTTATCGGGCCTCGACCTGCTGGAATTGTTCGCCTTTGTATATCCTGCCCGTTTTGCGGTTCCGACCCCCAAGGGCATGGCGAAGGCTTTGGGCATTACGCCGCCGACGACAGATCAGGAGGTCCCGCAATTTCTGCTGGTGGCGGCGCGCACTTTGCTTGCCGTTCTTGACGCGCCCGACTGGGCGGAGCGCGAGGGTGCATGGGACGCAGCGCAAGCGTTGATGCGGCTGCGTTGGCCATGGTCCAACCTGATTTTGGCGCGATTGAAAAAGCCCGAAAAGCCCGAACGCTGGCTGTTCAGCCGCCTGCCCGAATGGGAGGAGGCACCGCCCCGCACACCGCCGCGCGTTGTCACCCTTGGTGCCGACGCGGTACAGCAACGGCTCGCCTCGCTTGTTGGCGGGTCAGCCGAAACACGGCAGGGACAGCGCGATTTCGCGCAAGCCGCAGCCGAGATTTTTGCGCCCCGCGCGCGTAAGGGCGAGCCGAATATGTTACTGGCTGAGGCTGGGACCGGTATTGGCAAGACGCTTGGTTATCTGGCACCCGCCAGCCTTTGGGCGACGGCAGCGGACGGAACGGTTTGGATTTCCACCTTTACCAAGGCGTTGCAACGCCAATTGGTCCGCGAAGCACAGCGTATTTATCCGGACTATGAAACCTTCAAATCCAAAGTCGTTGTCCGCAAGGGGCGCGAAAATTATCTGTGCCTGCTGAACCTTGAAGATGCGTTGCAGGGCGGCTTTGCCGGACGTGCGGCGATTCTTGCGCATCTCGTGGCGCGCTGGGCTGCATATTCGAATGACGGGGACATGATCGGCGGCGATTTGCCCGGATGGTTGCCGACATTGTTCCGGCGAAACGGGTCGACTGCGCTCACCGACCGGCGCGGCGAGTGTATTTATGCCGGATGTCCGCATTACAAAAAATGCTTCATCGAACGCGCGTCCCGATCATCGGTTCAGGCCGAAATCGTCATCGCCAACCATGCGCTGATGATGGTCAATGCCGCGCGCGGTCGGGATGAACTCAACCGCCCAAGCCGCATCATTTTCGACGAGGGCCATCATTTGTTTGATGCTGCGGACTCGATGTTTGCAGCAGCGCTCACCGGCCAAGAAACCATCGAGCTGCGCCGCTGGGTCATTGGCCCCGAAGGCAAAGCCCGCGGCCGACGCCGTGGTTTGTCGGCGCGCCTTGCTGATGTCGCATCTTATGACGAAGAAGGTGGCCTTGCCATCGAGATGGCACGAATGGCGGCAGAAGCACTGCCCGGCGATGGTTGGCTAGGGCGGTTGGCAGAAGGTGCGCCGTCGGGACCCATTGAACGGTTTTTGGCGGCGGTTCGGGCGATGGTGTTTGCCCGTGATGAAACCAATGCGACCGAAGGCGGCTATGGTCTGGAAACCGAACTGGCCGATCCCGACGCCGCTGTTGTCGATGCCGCCGCAGACGCAGCCGTCGCGCTGGAGGCGCTGGCGCGTCCTCTGACGGTGCTGGGGCAGCGGCTTGAGGCGATGGTATCTGATCCACCCGATTGGCTTGACGGCAGCGCCAGAGCCCGCGTTGAGGGCGCTATGGCGAGCTTAAGCTGGCGGATTGATACTGTCCGTGCATGGATTTCGATGCTCGCGCGTGCTGTGGGCCCAGTGGACCCCGAATTTGTCGATTGGCTCGCCATTGAAAGGTTCGAAGGTCGCGAAATGGACATCGGCATGCACCGGCGGTGGCTCGACCCAATGAAACCCGTCGCGGATATCGTCCTGAAACCAAGCCATGGGGTCCTTGCCACATCGGCAACTTTGCGCAGTGGCGGCGACTGGAAAAATGCGGAGGCGCGGACGGGCGCGCTGCATTTGGATAAGCCCGCCACGTATTTCTCTGCGATCAGCCCGTTTGACTATACGGCGCAGGCAGAGGTCCTGATCGTCACGGACATTAAAAAGGGCGATGCTGCGGCGTTGGCGGGGGCCTATGCCGCATTGATCACAGCATCGGGCGGCGGCGTCCTTGGCCTGTTCACGGCAATCCGGCGCTTGCGTTCAACCTATGCGCGCATCGCCGACCGTTTGGCGCGTGATGGCCTGCCGCTCTATGCCCAACATGTCGATCCGATTGACACCGGAACCTTGGTCGACATTTTTCGTGATGATCCGCACGCCAGCTTGCTGGGTACAGATGCCTTGCGCGACGGCGTAGATGTGCCGGGGCATTCACTGCGCCTTGTCATCATGGAGCAGATACCGTGGCCGCGTCCGGACATATTGCACCGCGCCCGTCGCCTCAAAAATGGCGGCATTGATTTTGATGATCGCATCATTCGCGCAAAAATGGCGCAGGCATTTGGGCGCCTCATCCGCAGCGCAGACGACAAGGGGCATTTTGTTCTGCTCTCGTCCGCCGTGCCCAGCCGGCTGCTGACGGCTTTTCCGCCGGGAACGCCTGTGCGAAGGGTGACGTTGGCTGAGGCAGTCGCTTCTGTGAAAACAGGTCTTTCGCCGGATGAAAAATTGCGGCAGGACGTCAAAATCAGTATCGATGAAAGCAACCCGTTTTGACGTTCACGCTCACATTATTTCGTCATGCAAAATCGAGCTGGGATGATTCGGTGCCGCGGGACTTTGACCGCCCGTTGAATAAGCGCGGCGAAAAAGCTGCTGTCACGATGGGAATATGGGTGAAGCGCAACGGCCTCGTTTTCGACCATGTCGTTGCCAGCCCCGCTGTGCGTGTGATTGACACGATTGACCAGTTTGTGAAGGGCACGGGCGGACGCATGGACCCGCATTGGGACCGCCGGATATATTTGGCATCATCGGCCACGTTGATGGACGTGCTGCGTGACCAGTCGGACGAACATAAAAACCTGCTGATGGTCGGGCATAATCCGGGCATGGAAGATCTGGTTTTCGATATTTGCCCTGATGATGGCACGTCGCCATTGCGCGACCTTGTTTGGGAAAAATATCCCACCGCCGCCATTGCGCGGATGGAACTGAACATTGACCATTGGGCGGACGTTGAGCGTTCGTGCGGCCAGCTAACGCATTTCATCCGACCGCGCGATCTTGATCCCGATCTTGGGCCGCAAGACGAATGACCCCCGTTATTTGGCGTAAAGCAGGCGTGGATGACGCGGATGCGCTGGCGCTTCTGGGATCCGCAACATTCCTTGCGACCTTTGCCTTTGACCATCCCGGCGAACCACTTATCGCGCATCTGCGGACCGAACACAGCCCGGAATATTATGCAAATGCCTTGGCGCAGCCCGGTGTGGATATCGTGATTGGTGAGACACCGCTCGGCGCGCCCGTCGGGTACGCCATGATAACCCCGCCATCGCACCCGGACTTGCAACAGGATGGGGATATTGAGTTAAAGCGCATTTATTTGCTTGGGCCATGGCAAGGTGGCGGCAATGGCCGACAATTGCTTGAGCAAGCTTTTGCCATTGCGGGCGAGCGCGGTGCGAAACGCATGCTGTTGGCGGTATACGAAAACAACGAAAAAGCGGTTGCTTTTTATGAGCGCGCCGGTTTTGCGGCGATTGGAAATACCGTCTTCATGGTCGGGGACGTCCCGTTTCGCGATATGGTCTACGCGCGACCGCTCATCTGAATTTACGCCGCAGCGAGCGCGGATGCGAGCCGATTGCGAATAGCACGCAACGCCGAAACATCAAACTGTGGACCAGTCGCAACGGGGGCTGATGCAGCAACCGGCGCTGGCGCTGGGGCAGGAACGTCACCTGTTTCCAAAAAGCGTCTCGCGCCTTTGACCGTATATCCCTCGCTATAGAGCAACCGATGGATAGTGTGCAGCAAGGCCACGTCGTCCGGCCGATATAGACGGCGTCCACCCGCGCGGGTCAGTGGGTTCAACATTGGAAATTGCTCTTCCCAATAACGCAAAATATGCGTCCGAACGCCCAAAGCCCCCGCCATCTCACCAATGGTTCGAAATGCGTCCGCCGATTTTTCAACCATGATGGGTTATTTGACCTTTTGACGCATGCCTTGGCTGGCCCGAAATGTCAGGACCCGACGCGGCGTTATGGGCACTTCCACACCCGTTTTGGGGTTACGCCCTACCCGCTGGCCTTTGTCACGCAAAACAAAGGTGCCAAAACCGGATATTTTTACATTTTCACCATCGAGCACCGCGGTCGTCATATGATCCAGAATAGACTCAATCATATTTGCCGCGTCAGCGCGCGACAAACCGATTTGACGATTGAGAATTTCCGCCAGATCGGCGCGTGTTAAAGTTCCTGTGTCTGCCATTTACGGTCTCCGGATGTGCATCCACCCTCAATAGCCACAATATACAGCAGAATTTTCAATTGTAAAACAGCGATCGTTGGAAAGCGGTTACATGCGAACGACCGAAGCGCCCCATGTAAAACCTCCGCCCATTGCCTCGATCACAATGACATCCCCGGCCTTAATCCGGCCGTCCCGAACGGCGACATCAAGGGCAAGCGGAACAGAGGCGGCAGAGGTGTTTGCATGCTGGTCGACCGTCAGAACAACTTTGTCTGCGTCGAGCCCAAGTTTCTTGGCCGTCGCTTCAATAATCCGGGCATTTGCCTGATGCGGCACCACCCAATCGATATCGGCAGCGGTGAGGCTTGCTTCTGCAAGAACTTCATGCAGCACGCTCGTCAGGTTCGTGACCGCATGCCGAAACACTTCGCGGCCCTTCATGCGCAACTTACCAACGGTACCGGTGGTCGATGGACCGCCGTCGACATATAATAATTCATTATGCTGGCCATCGGCATGCAGCTTGGTGGCCAAGGCACCACGGGTGCCAACTTCGCCCGACAGGACGACTGCGCCCGCACCATCGCCAAAAAGCACACAGGTTGTGCGGTCTTCCCAGTCCAAGATGCGGCTGAAGGTTTCTGCGCCGATCACCAATGCGTTACGCGCCGATCCAGCGCGGATCATGCTTTCCGCCACCGAAAATGCGTACAGGAATCCCGAACATACCGCTGCGACATCGAAAGCCACGCCGCCATTGCAGCCGAGCGCGTGCTGAACGATGGTTGCCGATGCAGGGAATGTTTGATCGGGAGTAGCCGTCGCCAAAATGATCAGATCAATGTCGGACGGGGCCATATTCGCCGCCTCAAGCGCATTGCGCGACGCCTCTATCGCAAGGCTGGATGTCGTTTCATCCGGTTCAGCGATATGGCGAAATTTGATACCGGTACGTTCGGTAATCCATTCGTCCGTCGTGTCGACTTTGGCCGCAAGTTCAGCGTTCGATACGCGGTTGCGCGGAAGCGCGGACCCAGTGCCTTTGATGACGGCATGAAGGGTCGGAACCATCATTCGGCCTGCACCCGCGCCAGATCTTGGGTGATGCGCGCCGTGATATCTTCTTCCACCAACCGCGCGGCGACTTCGACTGCGTTGGCTACGCCCTTAACGTTTGCACCACCGTGGCTTTTTACCACGACACCGTTCAGCCCCATGAAGACGGCGCCGTTGTGATTATTGGGATCAAGATGATGGCGCAGCAACTCCGTCGCGGGGCGCGACACCAGAAAGCCGAATTTTGACCGCACCGAGCTCGTGAATGCCCGGCGCAGCAGATCGGTCACGAACCGGGCGGTGCCCTCAATGGACTTCAGCGCGATATTTCCCGTGAAGCCATCGCAAACGACAACGTCGCATTCGCCGCGGTTGATTTTGTCCGCCTCGACAAATCCCTGAAAATCCATGTGCAGGCCGGTTGCATTGCGCAGATGCAAGGCCGCATCGCGCAGCTGATCGGTGCCCTTCATTTCTTCTGTGCCAATATTCAAAAGCCGAACCCGCGGGCGGTCAAAACCGAAAATGATGCGGGAATAGGCCGCGCCCATAATGGCGAACTGAACCAGGTTCTTCGCTTCGCACTCGGTGTTTGCACCCAGATCGAGCATCACCACGTCGGTGTCGTCAAGCGTCGGTAAAAGCGCAGAAAGCGCTGGCCGGTCGATCCCGGGCATGGTCCGTAAGGCGAGTTTTGCGGTCGCCATCAGCGCGCCGGTATTGCCTGCGCTGACAGCAGCGCTGGCGTCTCCGTTTTTCACGGCGTTTATCGCCATGCCCATGGAGCTGGTCTTGGATTTGCGCAAAGCTGCGCTGACCTTGTCATCCGCCGTTACGACATCGTCGGTGTGCAGGATTTCGGAGGCAGCGCGCAGATTGGGGTGCTGATCAAGCGCCGCTTTGATGCGGACTTCATCCCCAACCAAAAGAAAGTTGAAACTTTCGTGCCGGTGCCGCGCCAAAGCCGCACCTGCAATCATAACAGGCACGCCCTCGTCACCGCCCATCGCGTCTATGGCGATACGCGGTTTCGTGGACACCTATTATTCTCCTTTAGGAAGGATCAGGCGACTGCCACCACTTCGCGGCCATTATAATGGCCACAAGCATCACACAGGTGATGCGGACGCTTCAGTTCACCGCAGTTTGGGCATTCTTGATACGCTGCAACAGTCAGCGAATCATGGCTGCGACGCATGCCGCGCTTCGAAGGGGATGTTTTTCTTTTGGGGACAGCCATCTCGGCACCTGTTCCATTTCAAAATCAATAAGTTCTAGGGCATGCTAGGCGAAAGAGGTGGTCGTGGCAAGCAATCGCCAGAATCAGCCTAAGTCAACCGCACATGTCTGTGTGAGCCGCGCGCTATACTTCTTTTTCCGGGCTTTGCAACCCGTGAGATAGCAGATAAGCACCGCAAACGAACAGGGAGAGTATATATGTTGAGTTTACCCGTAACCCTTACCATCGCTGCAGGTGCCGCTTTGGTGAACATTTGGCTCATGATCCGCTGTGGGCAAGCACGCACCAAAGAAAGCGTCTCGATTGGCGATGGCGGCAGCGAATTTGTTATCCGGCGGATGCGCGCGCATGCCAACTTTGTGGAGAGCGCGCCATTCGTCTTGGTCTTGATTGCCGCACTTGAAGCAACTGGCGGCACGAACAACTGGCTATGGGGCCTGGGCATCGTCTATATCGTTGGCCGGCTGGCGCACGGATTGGGCATGGATGGCGGCGCATTGGGCAAAGGCCGCATGGTCGGCACGCTGACCTCCATGCTGACGCTGCTTGGACTTGCCGGATGGGCTCTCGCCCGCGTTTACACAGCGGTGCTTTAACTTACCGGGCAGCCAGAACGTCATCGGCGACAAATGCATTATGCTGTCGCTCATAACCGAACTGGCTGGTTGGTCCGTGACCGGGGATGAAGGTAACATCATCCCCCAACGGCCATAGCTTTGTCGTAATGGCATTGATGAGGTCCGCGTGGTTCCCGCGTGGAAAATCGGTGCGGCCGATAGAGCCCTGAAACAAAACGTCACCGACAATTGCAAGACGACTGGGCGCGTGATGAAAAATCACGTGCCCTGGCGTATGTCCGGGGCAATGAATAACATCGAGTGTCAGGTTACCGACGGTGACCGTATCGCCATCCACCAGCCAGCGATCTGGTTCGAACGAATGTGCTTCCATACCCCAGCGTGCGCCGTCATCGTCGAGCTTTTCAATCCAGAAGCGGTCTTCTTCATGCGGCCCCTCAATCGGCAGGCCCAATTCTTTGGCGAGCATGCCGGTCTGGCCGCAATGGTCAAGATGACCGTGCGTCACCAATAGCTTTTCAAGCTCAACCCCCGTCTGCGCGACCGCGGCTTTCAACTTATCCAGATCACCGCCCGGGTCGACCAGCGCCGCCTTGTTCGTTTCGGTACACCAAAACAGTGTACAATTTTGCTGAAGCGGCGTCACCGGAATGATGGCGGCTTTTAAGGGCGGTGTTTTGCTTGCGGCAGATGTGACGTTCGACATGCAGCACTATGTGGCCGACTGAAGCGCGCGAGGCAAGCCTTCAGAGCCGACGCCCTGCCCACACCACCCGGCCGATGACCGTTACAGTTGCGCCGTCAACATCTGGCCAGTCGGGATAATTGGGGTTGTCGGAAAGCACCGACAGCCGCCCCGGCGGCAGGTATAAGCTCGGATAGTCCCGACGATTCCGCTACACCCTCAAGCAGCGAAACGGGAACGAACATCATCGTCACCGCTGCCAATGCTGCGCCTGCCATCGCTATGCCAAGCGCACCTGTCTGGCTATTGGGTCGAATGCTACGCATTGTCAGTCCTGCTTTTAAGCCAAGCCTTAGGCGGCTTTAGCGGTTCGATTATGCTTTAACAAAAAATGGTAAACAGGATCGTAACGGTAAATATTGGTGTGCCAGCTGCGCTCTGTTTCGGCAAAGTGCCGTGCCTTTGCCGCATGGCATCCCATTGATTACGGTTGCAAAAGGCGCGGATATTGCGCGGCGTGACCCGCACTCGTTTTCAACGGCAGATCGCGCCAAAAGGTTGTTAAGCGACGCATTCGGGCTTACACATAAAATATGACAGCAAAATCCGTACCTGCAATAGAACGCATTCAACCAGACGCAGTCATTCCACGGTTCCAATATTATTGGGACGCAATAGTGACGTGGGTTCAGGGCAATGTCTTTGAACTGAGCGTCGCCATTGGCATGGCGATTATCGTTTTCGTCGCGCTCAGCTGGCTGAAACGCATTGCGTCCAAAATTGCGCGTGAAAGCGAACATCGTGCACATGTGAAATCAATCGTCGCCCGCACATTGGCGCGTACGAGCAAGTTTTTCCGGGTCATGGTGTCGATTGAGCTGGTGAACCAGATTGCCAATGCGCCGGCGGCGCTTACCCATGCCATCAATATCTTATTCACCATCGCGATCGTTGTGCAGGTGGCGATATGGCTGCGCGAAATCATCTTGGGCATGATTGAGCGGCGCGCTGGCGAAGGGCTGCACGAACATGAGACACTTCAAAGTGCGATGGTGTTAATCCGTTTGCTCGTCAGCTTTGCCTTATTCGCCGTTGCTGCAATCGTCATTCTCGACAATCTCGGCGTTAACGTCACGGGCCTTGTTGCTGGTTTAGGCGTTGGCGGCATTGCCATTGGCCTTGCTGCCCAGGGGATTTTCTCCGATCTGTTTGCAGCCATATCGATCATTTTCGACAAGCCATTCCGGCGCGGCGACACGGTGTCTTATGACAACACCGTCGCCCGGGTCGAAGTCATCGGCATGAAAAGCACAAGGCTGCGCGCGCTGACGGGTGAAGAGAAGATAATCTCGAACAGCAAATTGCTCGAGAAGGAAATTACCAACAACACGCTGACGCTCTATCGCCGGGTCACCTTCGTCCTAACGCTCGTGTACCAAACCCCGCCTGCCCTTGCGAAGCGGATCCCGGAAATTTTGCGCGAAGTCGTCCAAAGCAATGGCGCGCAGTTTATCCGCGCTGGATTCAACAACTTTGCCGCAAGCTCGCTCGATTTCCATCTCGTCTTTGATATCGAAAGCGATGATGTGGAGGTTATGTTTCAGGCGCGGCATGACATTGGCATTGCCATCATCGACCGGTTTGCCCGTGAAGGCATTTCCTTTGCCTATCCCACGCAAACGACATTCACCGCAGCCCCCGATGGCCATATGGTCATGCCCTATGCGCCGCCCGCTCCTGCGCCCAAAGCCTGATTCGCGGATGCGGGGTTGCCGGGGCGCAAGCTTGCCGTAACGGCAAATCGCCGGGGCTTGTATTGAACGCTCGAAACCGCCACGGTGCGGCCAAATAGTTTGCAGGAGACACACCCATGACCACTATTACCCCAGCGGAATTTGCGACCAAGGTCGGCGAAAAAATCGGCACTTCTGAATGGATTTTGGTTGATCAGGAGATGATCAACAAATTTGCAGATGCAACCGGTGACCACCAGTTCATCCACATCAATGAAGAAATGGCCAAGATGACACCGTTCGGTGGCACCATTGCGCATGGATTTTTGACCCTGTCGCTCTTTCCCGTGCTCAGCGCGAAGTCCGATTGTCCCAAGATCGAAGGCGTCAAAATGGGCGTCAATTATGGTGGCAACAAAACGCGTTTTCTGGCGCCTGTCCGTTCGGGCAAGCGGGTGCGCGGGCATTTCAAACTTCTGGAACTCGTTGAAAAGCGCCCTGGCCAATGGCAGCAGACGCTTGAGTTCACCGTCGAGATTGAGGGTGAAGACAAACCAGCACTTCAGGCTGAATGGATCAGCCAGTTTTTCGTATAATTTTCAATTCAAGGAACTATTACCATGCGTGACGCAGTAATCGTATCAACCGCCCGTACCGCCATCGGCAAAGCCTATCGCGGTGGATTTAACGCAACGCTCGGGCCAACGCTCGGCAGCTATGCGTTGAAGGCCGCCGTTGAGCGTGCCGGCATTGAAGGCGGCGAAATTGATGACGTCCTTTGGGGCTCCGCGCTTCAGCAAGGCACACAGGGCGGCAATCTCGCACGTCAGGTTGCGTTGCGCGCTGGCCTGCCAATTTCTGTTTCGGGCATGACTATGGATCGCCAATGTTCGTCGGGCCTGATGTCGATTGCAACTGCGGCAAAGCAAATCATCGTCGACAATGTCGATGTGATGGCAGCGGGTGGTCAGGAATCGATTTCGCTGGTGCAAACCAAGGAAATGCGCGTTCAAGCCGACCCTGAACTGGTTGCCCTGCACAATTCGATTTACATGCCGATGCTTCAAACCGCTGAAGTCGTGGCCAAGCGCTATAACATCAGCCGCGATGTGATGGACGAATACGCCCTGCAATCGCAGCAGCGCACCGCCGCTGGCCAAGCAGCCGGTTACTTCGATGCCGAAATCGTCCCCGTGACCACGATGATGAATGTCGTGAACAAGGAAACGGGCGAAGTCAGCCAGAAAGAAGTCACGATTGCCAAGGATGAAGGCAATCGCGCCGATACGCAGCTGGCAGGTTTGCAATCGCTTCAGCCCGTGCTTGGTCCAGACATGACCATCACCGCCGGTAACGCCAGCCAGTTGTCCGACGGGTCTTCGGCGTCGATCTTGATGGAAGCCAAGGTTGCCGAGAAAAAGGGCCTGAACCCGCTTGGCCGTTATGTCGGCATGGCCGTTGCAGGCACAGAGCCAGACGAAATGGGCATTGGCCCCGTGTTCGCAATTCCAAAATTGCTGCAGCGCTTTGGCCTGAAGATGGACGACATCGGGATCTGGGAATTGAACGAAGCATTTGCTGTTCAAGTTCTGTACTGCCGCGACAAGCTTGGCATTCCAAACGAGTTGCTGAACGTCAATGGCGGATCGATCTCGATCGGTCACCCATATGGTATGACGGGCGCACGTTGCGTCGGCCATACATTGATCGAAGGCAAGCGTCGCGGTGCCAAATATGGCGTCGTCACCATGTGCGTTGGCGGCGGCATGGGCGCAGCCGGCCTTTTTGAAATCTTCTAAAAAACGAAACGGAGCAGCCGCATGTCAGCTATTGGTGTCATCGCAACTTTAACCGTCGCCGAAGGCAAAAACGAAGCCTTTGAGGCTGTGTTTGCCGAGCTTGCGGCTGCCGTTCGGGCCAATGAACCGGGGAACCTATTTTATACGTTGACCCGGTCAAGGTCCAACCCACAGGTCTACAAAGTGCTCGAGCAATATGTCGATCAGGACGCGCTCACCGCACATGGCAGCAGCGACTATTTCAAAGCGGCTGGTCCAAAGCTTGGCGCATGCCTCGCGGGTGCCCCTGAGGTTGAGTATCTCGACGCGCTATAAGGCGCGCCTGCTGCTTTGATCCGCGTGCGATGGTGAAATGGCCATCCACAGGCCAGCGTTCAACGGTGGCGGTGATGTGCAACGTCATAAACGCGACATGGCGCCAATGGCCCTAGCCATTGTGGCTGACAATCCAGTCTTCCACGACAGGTGCAATTTTTTCGCGCCATTTGCTGCCGTTGAAGATGCCATAATGGCCAACTTCTGGCGCCATATGATATTTTTTGAGCCCGTCGGGCAAAGCGGTTGCAATGTTGAGCGCCGCCTTGGTTTGCCCAAGTCCGCTGATGTCATCCCGTTCACCTTCAATAGCCAGCAGGCCGATGTCCGTAATCGCACCGGGATCAACGAGCTTGCCGCGATAGTTGAATTCGCCCTTGGGCAACAAATGACGCTGAAATACGGTATCTACGGTCTGTAGATAGAATTCCGCCGTCATGTCGCAGACGGAGCGATATTCGTCGTAAAATTCTTTGTGCCGATCCGCGCTTTCGCCGTCGCCTTTGACGAGGTCGGAAAACATTGACCAATGGCTGATCATATGGTTGCCCAGATTCATCGACATAAAGCCAGTAAGCTGCAGAAAACCCGGATATACCCGACGTCCCGACCCTTTATAATAAGGCGGGACGGTCGCAATGACATTTTGCACGAACCATTCATGCGGGCGGCGTGTGGCGTGGTCGTTGACCGCCGTCGGCGCTTCGCGGGTGTCGATTGGACCGCCCATCATCGTTAAGGTGCGTGGCCGCAACGGATGGTCCTTCGCGCTCATCACTGCAACAGCGGCATAAGCTGGAACAGAGGGCTGGCACACTGCCAACATATGGGCACCGCGTCCGCCGGCATCGGGGCCGATAAATTCCAGCCATTCGATGAGGTAATCGATGTAGGTTTCAAGATCGAAACCGCCGCCCGTCAACGGCACATCGCGCGCATCTTTCCATTCGGTGATATAGACATCATGCGCTGCCATCCTGCGCTCGACCGTGCCGCGCAACAGCGTCGCGAAATGGCCGGACATCGGCGCGCAAATGAGCAACCGCGGCTTTGCGCTGCTGCCTTCATAAACGAACCGCTTCAACTGCCCAAAGGGCTTGCGCGCCAGATTCTCTTCTTGAACCGGTAACGTCTTGCCATCGACAGTCACATTATCCAATCCGAATGCTGGCTTTCCGCGCGGCAAAACCGAATGCGCAAACACATCCAATGCCGACGCCGCGATGGGCGCAAGACCGCCCACACTAAATGGCCCAGTGAAATTCTTAAGCACATCTGCCTGCGCCTGTGCAATTTTTCCCGCACCTGCTAACCAGCTCCGTTGCATATCATAACCGGTATAAAGCATCTGTAATCCTTAGATTTCCGTCTTTCGGCCCCAAAAAATAGGGTATTCTTGTGAAAGTCATAAGCGTTTATTGTGCATTGCACCATAGAAAAAGGCATCCGCATCATCTGTCGCGCATTGTTCCCGCTTCGGCGCACTGCTAGGCGGACCGAATGACGAACGAAATTTCCGACATTCCGACAACGCCTACAGCCGACGCCATTGAAGCGCCTGTCGTCAAACAAAAGCCTAATTTCGGCAGCTTGCGGATGATCGGGCACTTTACGATCAAATACCCACGACAGATTGCATATGCGCTTCTCGCGCTCATAGCAGCAGCGTCATCAACACTGGCTATCCCATATGGCCTGCGGCTGATTATTGATGAGGGCTTTGCGAAAAATGGCGGCGACCCCGCGCCATATTTTTACCTGTTGCTGGGCATTGTCGTCATCATCGGTGTTTCGACGGCATTCCGTTTTTACTTTGTCAGCTGGTTGGGCGAACGCGTCGTCGGTGACATCCGCGTTGCCGTTCAAAGCAACTTGCTTCGGCTTGCGCCTCGGTTTTTTGAAGAGAATAGGCCTGGCGAAATCGCAAGCCGCATGACCGCAGATACGGCGATTATCGAACAGATTGTTGGCACCACAGTGTCCGTTGCGTTGCGGAATATCTTTATCGGCATCGGCGGCGTGACATTGCTTTTTGGCTTAGCTCCAAGTCTCACCATTTGGCTTTTGGCGGGCATACCGGTTGTTGTACTGCCCATCGTTTTCCTCGGCCGGCGGCTGGAAAAAGCTTCGCGGACCAGCCAAGACAATGTCGCCAGCGTCGGCACCATCATTTCGGAAGCCCTTGGCGCAATCAAAATCGTTCAGGCATTTGGTCAAGAAACGCGTGAGGGCGTCAGATTTGCCGACGCCGTCGAGGGCACATTTGCCGCGGCGAAAAAGCGTATACGGATACGCGCGTTCCTGACCGCTTTGGTCATGGCGCTCATTTTCGGCGGCATCACGCTGCTGGTGTGGGAAGGCACGGACCAAGTCAAAGAAGGCGTTATATCCTCGGGCACTTTGTTCGCCGTAGTGCTCTATGGCGCACTCGTCGCTGGATCTTTCGGCGCATTGACCGAAGTATATGGGGACCTTGTGCGCGCATCGGGCGCGGCTTCGCGTTTGGCAGAATTGCTGCATGAAGTACCGGAAATTTCGTCCCCGGCCAGCCCAGTTGTTATGCCACCAGCGCGCGGTCAGCTGGAGTTTCAGCATGTCCGATTCCGCTATCCTACCCGACCCGAAGTTACTGCGCTTGATGATTTCAGCCTGAAGGTTTCCCCCGGTGAGACTGTCGCTGTCGTTGGGCCATCAGGCGCCGGTAAGTCGACATTGTTCCAGCTTGCTGAACGTTTTTACGACCCAGAAGCCGGCACCATCCGCATCGATGGAGTTGCGCTGACCAGCGCAGATCCAGCCGAATTCCGCCAACGCATTGCCTTGGTTCCTCAAGACACCGTTTTATTCGCGGCCTCTGCACGGGACAATTTGCGCTACGGAAATTGGCTGGCTGATGACACCGCGATTTGGGCTGCGGCGGAACAAGCGAATGCAGCAGAATTCCTACGCAAATTGCCTGAGGGATTGGACACGTTTTTGGGCGAGAGCGGTGCGCGTCTGTCGGGGGGTCAGCGGCAGCGCCTCGCGATTGCGCGCGCGCTGCTGCGCGATGCCCCAATTCTGTTGCTCGACGAAGCGACGAGCGCGCTGGATGCCGAAAGCGAACGCCTTGTTCAGGACGCGCTTGAACGCTTAATGGTTGGCCGCACGACGATCGTCATTGCCCACCGTCTGGCGACCGTACGTTCGGCCGACCGCATCATTGTGATGGACCAAGGTCAGATTGTTGAAGAAGGCGACCACGCGACACTTAGTACGGCGGGCGGCCTATATTCCCGTTTGGCCAGCCTGCAGTTCGACGCTTAAAACGACGCGCGCAAACGGTCGCGCATGGCATGTGGTTCCGACGTCCGCGGAACAGTGGCACGCATTTTCTCGCTGAGCCGTTGAAGTCGGCCATACAATTCTTCGCTCGCGCCGATCAGCGCTTGCGTCAATAGGGGAAATTGTAACACCAGCGGCCCATCACTGGCCGGGGCATAGCCCAGATTGTTGGTTTCGTTTCGCGCTTCGCTCTCGGTTATATCGCCAGCCCGCAATGCCTTTTGATTCAACAACCAGGCAATGCTGTGCATCAAGCGTGTGGTGACCTTGAGAGACTCGCAGGAAAAGGCGACCGCAATCTCCGGAGACAAATGCCCCGCATCAAAGCTGCGGTCAAAGCACGCGCGCGCTTCGTCGGCCAGCAGCATCGCTTCTGTGTATAGAGAATCCACCAATAACGGGGTTAGTTCGAGTTGTGCGTTGCTCATATGCTTTTATGGCACGGCCTATGCCTAGATGTTAGTGCAAACGATCCGATGGCGGTAACATATTCCGGATGTACCGGTATGAAACAACCATAGCGCAATTGTAAACGTTCAGGCGATGATATCGGGCACAAGCTGATCTTCAAGACGCATGATTCGGTCTTTCAATATCAGCTTCTTCTTTTTCAGACGCGCAATCTGCAGCTGATCAACGACCGGCTGCATGGTCAGCGCCGTAATAGCGTCGTCCAAATCGCGATGCTCAATCTTCAGTTGTTCAAGCTGCTGCTGGTAGCCGTCGTCGTTCATGCACCCTTCTAAACAGAGTCGCGCAAACAAGTCATCGTTAAAAGCGGGCATGGTCGCGCGGGCATGATTTTGGCGTCCGCCAAACGCAAAATTATCGACAAGACTCGCGGCGCATTTCGTGATTTACTTTGGCTGTTGGACCACCGAGTCTCACACTGAAGGAGAATGATGTGAATAATAATCATCTGTCCGCACTTCGCAGCAAACATGCTGATCTTGAGCAAAAGTTGCAGCGCGAAGAACATAGACCTTTTCCTGACACCGGCATCATTCATAGCCTTAAGAAGCAAAAGCTGCATCTTAAGGACGTACTTATGCAGGAATCGGCCGTAACTGGCTGACTACGAATAATTTCAAGCGGGGTATCGCTTGCCTTTTGTGTCTCTGCTAGATGGAGCCTATGGAAAGCGCTACCCGTTCCGCCCGCAACATACTGACCGGTCTTCACGAAGTGATGGCCTCGCGAAATCATGCGCAGGGCAAGCTGAACCATGTGGTCAACATCATTGGTGAAGCGCTGTCGAGCGAAGTGTGCTCGATCTATCTATTGCGCGACGGTGCGCTTGAATTATTTGCGACGCGCGGATTGAACGAAGCGGCGGTCCACGTCACCCGCCTCGGCTTAGGCGAGGGCCTTGTCGGCACGATTGCCGAAAATGTCGAAACATTGAACTTGGATGAGGCCGCGGCCCACCCCAATTTCCGTTATGTCCCCGAAACCGGCGAAGAACGCTTTCACAGCTTTGCAGGCGTGCCGATTGTGCGTTCCGAACGCGCGGTTGGCGTATTGGCCGTGCAGCATGTCGAGCCCCGGAAATATGAAGAGGTCGAAATTGAGGCGCTTCAAACCGTGGCAATGGTGCTGTCAGAACTGATCGCCAATGCAGACCTTGTTGACGAACCCAGCGCGCGGGGTGGGAATGACACTGGCACCATTAGCCTCACGGGCCTGCCGCTCGTAAAAGGCGCTGCTGCTGGCGTTGCTATTTTCCACCAGCCCAATGTCCGCATTGAACACACTGTCGCTGAGGATATCGAAGCCGAGCGTCACCGTGTCTATTCCGCCTTTGACAAAATGCGCGAACAAATCGACCGCATGGCGAGCCAAATTGATTTCGGCACGGGCGGCGAGCATGAAGAGGTCATCGCGACCTACAAGATGTTTGCATATGACGAAGGCTGGAGCCGCCGCATTAACGAGGCCATCGATAGCGGCCTGACGGCGGAAGCCGCCATCGAACGCGTCCAGCAACGCACCCGCATGCGTATGCGTCAGATTGACGATGCGCTGCTTGCGGACCGCATGCACGATTTGGAGGATCTATCAAACCGGTTGCTGCGGATTGTATCGGGTCAAATGAGCACGGCTGCACAACTCGGTCTGAAAAAGGACTCGATCCTGATTGCGCGCAATTTGGGCCCGGCCGAACTGCTCGAATATGACAAACGGCGTCTGCGCGGCGTAGTGCTTGAAGAAGGCTCACTTACTGCGCATGTCGTGATTGTCGCACGCGCAATGGGCATCCCCGTGCTGGGCCGCGTACAAGGCATCCGCCACAAGGTGCGCGATGGCGACATGCTGCTGCTGAACGCCGACGAAAAAAGCGTCATCGTCAGGCCATCATCGGCTGCCGAAGAGCTTTTCCAACATGATCTGGTTGATCGGCAAAAGAAAAAAGCCCGCTATGCAGCGATGCGTGACGCGGCATCAGTCACCAATGATGGCGTGCCGGTGACGTTAATGATCAATGCCGGATTGCGCGACGATATGTCCGCCTTGGCCACCACCGGCGCGGAGGGTGTGGGCCTGTTCCGCACAGAATTTCAATTTCTAATATCTGCCACACTGCCCCAACGTGAGCGCCAGCAACGTTTTTATCGCGATGTCATTGAAGCGGCTGGCGACAAGCCCGTCATTTTTCGCACGCTCGATATCGGCGGCGACAAACCCCTGCCTTATTTGAAAGACGAAACGAGCGAAGAAGAAAACCCTGCTCTCGGCTGGCGCGCGCTGCGCCTGTCTTTGGATCATGCAGGACTTATGAAAGCACAAGCCCGCGCACTCATTGAAGCATCCGCAGGCCGCACATTGAACGTCATGTTTCCCATGGTGTCCGAGCCGTGGGAATTTGACGCGGCCCGGGAAATATTTGAAGGCCAGATGCAATTTTTGGGCCGGCAAAAGAAACGGCTGCCCACGAAAATCCGTTATGGGGCCATGCTCGAGGTGCCGGCACTGGCCGAGACACTCGATATGTTGCTGCCTAAAATCGATTTTCTGTCGATTGGTACAAATGACCTCACCCAGTTCCTGTTTGCAGCGGATCGCGCTGACCCGCGCCTTGCTGAGCGATACGACTGGCTAAGTCCCGCCATTTTGCGTTTCATCCGGCGCGTGGTTCAAACAACGGACGGCTATCCCGTCAACGTTGCGGTATGTGGCGAAATGGGTGGGCGGACACTTGAAGCGCTCGCGTTGATTGGCTTGGGCATCCATCGCCTGTCGATCACGCCAGCGGCCGTGGGACCCATAAAAGCGATGGTGCGCACGACCAACCATGCCGACATTCGTAAAAAGATGGACGATCTGCTGAAAAATCCCACCGGGAATTTGCGTGAGGAGTTGGCCATATGGGCGGCAAGCCAAGGCATTGAAACCGGCTAAATTGCGGGATTTCCCAAAGGTGAAAAGTTGTTATCGCCGTTGACTTTATCTGGAAGATGACCATTGTCCGCATAACTGCACAACGAGGTGGAAAAAGCGGGGCGTGGAGATTGCAGTGGACTTATTAGCTTCTGTTGACGAATATGACGGATCCGTTGGTAGCCAGCTAAAAGCAGGCCGCGAGCGGTTGGGTTTAAGTCTATCCGATATCGCGGCAAAAACGCGCGTGCCGATGCGCCACCTCCAATCTATCGAGCAATCAAATTTTGACGCCCTCCCGGGCCAAACCTACACGCTCGGTTTCGCGCGATCTTATGCAAATGCTGTCGAAATGGATGCCGCCGCAATAAGTGAGGCGATGCGTTTGGAATTGGCGCGCAGTGGCCATGAAGGCTATCAGGCTCCAGCTCAAAACTACGAACCTGCCGACCCGGCGCGCGTACCTTCGAAAACACTCGCCTGGACATCGGCTGCAATCGCGGCAGTGGCGCTGGCTGCATATTTGATTTTCAGAAGTCTGACACTCACCGATGCTGCGCCAGCCGATAAACCGGTCGCTTCACCGATCTCCTTAAAGCCAGCCGCCACAGCACCGATTGCGCCTCTGCCGGCAAATAGTACTGATTCTGCGCAGCAAGGCACCGACGACGCCATATAAATCGGCATAAAACTGGTTTCTGTGCACTGAAATGGTGTGATGGCTCTTTATTGCGTTGGTCCAGTCAGCTATACGTTGAAACTTCTAAGTATAAGGGGAGAGACCCAATGAATTTTCGGCTCGCTTTGTTCAGCGGCGCAGCATTTGCACTCAGCGCATCCGCAGTTGCGCAAGATGCAAATATTGACGGACGCGTGGGCAAGCTTGAGAAGGAAATGCGCGCTGTCCAGCGTCAGGTCTTTCCCGCAGGTGCCGGCAAATTTATCGCGCCTGACATCCAGTCACCGACCATAGCGCAGCCCGAGACCCCCTCCACCACATCAGCTACGTCTGACCTGTTGGTGCGTGTCGATGCGTTGGAAGCGCAGCTGGCGACTTTGACGGGTCAGGTCGAGCAGCAGGGCAACAATATGCGCGGCCTCGAAGCGCGTTTGAAAATCTTGGAGGCGCAACTGGCGAGCGCGCAGATGGCGAACGCACCGCAGGAAACCGCAGTGCCGGCAACCGCACAGGCCACAACCGCTCCAAACGTCTTACCTGCCGCAGCACCTGAGCCCGCAGCAGTGACCGTCAAGCCAAAACCCGTTGTAACAGCAGCCAAGCCTGTGGCTATAGCGGCCAAACCAAGTGCCGCGCGCGTTGCCGCGGTTGCTGCCATTGAACGGCCAGCCACTGGCGACGCTTTTGAAGATGGCTACACCTATGGCTTCAGATTGTGGGAAGCGAAATTCTACCCAGAAGCGCAAGCCACGCTGGAAGAAACGCTTAAAACATATCCAAAGCACAGACGCGCAAGCTTTCTGCGCAACTTGCTGGGACGGGCGTGGCTCGACGACAAAAAGCCTGCAACCGCCGTCAAGATTTTCTACGATAACTACAAGGCAGACCCGCGTGGCGAACGCGCGCCCGACAGTCTGTTGTTCTTGGGGTTAGCTTTAACCGACCTCGGCAAAACCGCTGAGGCATGCGAAGCATTTGGCGAGCTTGCAAGAGCCTATCCAGATGTTGCGACCGGTCGCTTGGCGGATCGGGTCACTGCCGGTAAAACGCGTGCGAAGTGCAAGTAACCGTCAACGCTGCGCTTCTCGACCGTTTTAACGGCGCGGTAAATGCGCTGCTTGTTCCGGAGGGCGCGCGCATATTGTGCGCGGTATCCGGCGGTCCCGATAGCCTAGCGCTGCTTATATTGCTGCACAAAACCATGCCCGATCGCGTTGTCGCGGCGACCGTCGATCATGCGTTAAGGCCAGAGTCTGCCGACGAGGCACAATATGTGCAGTGCATGTGCAAAGACATGCATGTGCCGCATGTCATTTTGTCGCCTGCCGAAAAAATCAGCGGAAATATTCAATCATCCGCGCGGCATGCAAGATACGCGTTATTGGCGCAGGCGGCAGAGCAGCATGATTGTGCGTATATCGCCACCGCCCACCATGCCGATGATCAGCTTGAAACCGTTTTGATGCGGCTTGCGCGCGGCAGCGGTGTTGACGGGCTGTCGGCTATCCGGTCGGCAAATGGGAAGATATTGCGGCCCTTATTGGGATTCACCAAAGGCGAGTTGATTTCCATTTGCGCGGCCGCTGGACTCAATCCGGTGCAAGACCCCAGCAACGCAAATACCGACTTTGAACGGGTCACGATGCGCAATTGGCTGGCGAACACGCAGCACCCCTTTCGCGCCGACCGCGCCGGACGCACCGCCAGCGCAATGGCAGATGCCTCAGAAGCGCTAAATTGGATGACGGAAACACTGGCGCAAGAAAAGGTCCAGCGCGAAACGGGCGCAGTCATGTGCGATGCGCGCGATGTCCCGCGTGAGATACAGCGCCGCCTGTTGATCCATTGCCTGCAACTGCTGGAGCCCGAACTTGCCCCGCGCGGCGACGCGATTGACCGCTTGCTTTCCGAACTTTCGGACGGGCGCACCGCCACCATGGGCGCAGTCAAATGCGAAGGCGGCGACAATTGGCGGTTTACCATGGCACCGCCACGGCGGAACTAAGTTTACACCGACCGGAATTTTGCCAATCCCTATATTGTCATTCACATAATCGCGCCTACATTACACCAGTATCTCCGCGTATTTGGCGCGGGGCTGAAATCAAGGCAGTGATGATGAACGACGAGCAGGAACCAAAGAGCAACCCGATGCTGCGGAATATGGCCATCTGGTCAGCCATCATTGTGGCGCTTCTGGTCGTCGCCTCCATTTTCAACGGCTCATCCACGCCGACCAACGGTATCACTTATTCGTCATTCCGCGACAAGGTTGAGGCAGGCGAAGTCAAATCCGTCGCCGTCGCGCCTGACCGTATCAGCGGCAAAATGCAGAATGACGAAACGTTCGTCACGGTACCGCTTCCCAACGACTCGAGCCTCCCTTCCTTGCTGATTGAAAAAGGCGTGGTGGTTGAAGCGAAGGCCGAAGAACAACCGAGCCTGCTGTTAATCCTCATATATCAAGCGCTGCC
>JAIXYC010000049.1 GCA_027490455.1 Sphingomonadales bacterium | reverse complement strand
CGCAGCGCGTTTTTGCCGCCCGACCGGAACATTTTCCCATGACATGGTGACATGCGGACCGAGCGCGGCAGTTTCATAATCGCGGCGCAAGGTTTCCCCGGCCAACATCTGCCGGTCCGACAGGTGGCCACGCGCATGCAACCATGAAAGCGGCGATCCCGCGAGATTGACGGTCACCGTGCGTCGGGCTTTCGCATCACGCGGCACTGGTCCGCTTTCGCGCAAGCCCCGCTCAGCCAATAGCCGTGGATCAGGCACATTACGATTTGCATGGGACTTTGAGGACATATTTATTCTCCGCTTCATCAGCGAATCACCCTTGCCATGTGGTAAATATTGTAGGAAAGAAAAACCTATCTGGTGATGGAGTATTTTATGCAAAGCCGAATTCGTGATGTGCGCAGGGCCAAGGGGCTAACGCTTGCCGATGTGGCCGAACGCTGCAAACCCGCGACGACGGCGCAGACCATTGGACGGCTGGAGACGGGCACGCGGGTGCTGTCGCTGATCTGGATTAACCGCATCGCCGATGCCTTGGGCGTTGAATCGAGCGATTTGGTGGCCCTGCCCGATCAGCAGTATTTGCCTGTGGCAGCCATCTTAAGCGAGGACGGGACACACGCGCCGACCAAGGAAGAACGCATCATGGTGCCGAACGTGGGCGGAACGATGGTCGGCTTGCGTATCGCCGCGGCAACGGGCGAATATCGCCGTGGTGACGAATTATGGCTTGAACAGATTCAGCCCGATGCTTTTGGATCTGCGCTCAATCTAGACGTTCTGGTTCCACGCCCCGGTGGCCGTTTCCTCTTTGGCCGACTGTTGGGCCGCGAGGCAGGCAAACTGCACTTGCTGCCGCTGGAAGCAGGCGCACGGCAACAAATCGTCACTGATCCGGCGTGGATTGCGAAAGCCGTTCGGCTCGTCCGCAAGCTGTAGCGCGTTTGCAGCAGCAGATGTCACTGCGAACCTGCAGGCATTCTCGTGGAAAGAGAATGCCCGCCAGTTTGCCGACTTTTTCCGGACACCAGTATTAGGATTCAAAACCTTCGCTGATACGCTCGGCTTTTGAACCGGCTTCATCGGACGGCACAAAGCTGTGCGAGCCAACCTTGAGCCAGATGAGGATTGGCGCAGCCTGATAAATCGACGAATATGTTCCGACGACAATACCGAACGCCATCGCCGCGCTGAACCCGAAAATAACATCTGGTCCGAACAGCACGAGCACGATCAACGGCAGCGAGATCGAGACGCTGGTCATGACCGTGCGCGACAATGTTTCGTTGACCGAAAGGTTCAAGAGCGACGCCATTTCCATCTTGCGGAATTTCATCAGATTCTCGCGAATACGGTCATACACAACCACGGTATCGTTCAATGAATAACCGATGATCGTCAGCAGTGCCGCGATGATGTTCAGGTCGAACTCCCAACCCGTCAGCGCGAACAGGCCGAAGGTGAGTGTTACGTCGTGGACAAGCGACCAAATGGCGCCCACGCCGAACTGCCATTCAAACCGGAACCAGATGTAAATCGATACACCGGCCATCGCCGCGAGCAGCGCGAGGATACCCTTGCTGAACAATTCCTCCGATACCTTACCAGACACCGAATCCACGCCGTCAATGCGGACATCGGGGTGACCCGCTTTCAAGGTGTTGGTGATCTTGGTCGCCATGGCGTTGGCAAGCTCAGGATTCTTGTCTGCGCCTTCAGGCAATTTCATGCGGATCGAAACCTGATTTTCCGCGCCAAACCGCTGAATGGTCGGATCGCCATAGCCGAGCTGTGCTACGGTTTCGCGCAATTCAGAGACCGGTGCAGACGCACTTTGCGTGAATGTCGCGCGGATCATCTGGCCGCCGATAAAATCGACGCCAAAGTTCAGGCCCTTTGTGGCCACCAAGCCAACCGACGCGATCATGAGCAACAGGCTGATGCCAAAGGCCCATGTCCGCCATTTCAGGAAATCGATATTGGTATCGTCAGGAACGAGTTTGAGCAGTTTCATGTCTATATCCTCAAATCGTCAGGTCATTGGGACGCGTGCGTTTCACCCAGCGTGAGACCCACATGCGCGTGATGGTGACAGCGGTGAAAACCGATGTGACGATCCCGATCATAAGCACCACTGCGAAACCGCGAATGGGTCCGGAGCCAAAAATGAACAGCAATACCGCCGCAATGACGTTGGTGCTGTTCGCGTCGAAAATGGCGCGACTGGCTTCTTTATAGCCAAATTCAATCGCCTGCACGACACGGCGGCCCCGTTTCAATTCTTCGCGAATACGTTCGTTGATCAGCACGTTAGCGTCAACCGCAGCACCAATGGTCAAGACGAAGCCCGCAATGCCCGGCAGCGTCAGCGTTGCATTGGCAAATGCCATCACGCCAAGGATCATGGCGACGTTGATGATCAACGCGACGTTGGCATACATGCCGAAGCGACCATAAACGAGGAACATCAGCACCAGAATTGCAGTGGTACCGATAACCGCCGCCAAAATGCCGCGACGGATGGAGTCGGCACCCAAGTCTGGACCAACCGAACGTTCCTCAACAATCTTCAAATCAACGGGCAATGCGCCTGACCGCAGCGAGATCGACAACGCATTCGCACTTTCCGTCGTGAAGCTTCCTGAAATCTGCGAGACGCCGCCAAAAATGGGTTCACGAATTTGCGGTGCGGAAATAACCTGTCCGTCCAACACGATGGCGAACAGCTTGTTGACATTCTGCTGCGTCATACGGGCAAATTTCTGTCCGCCTTCGCTATCAAACTGAATGGTGACAGCTGGCTCATTTGTCTGCGAGTCGAATGTCGGGTCAGCCTTAACCAGCTTGTCGCCGGAAATGCCACCCAACCGGCGCACGGCAATGTACGGCAGACCGGAGGGGTTATCGGGATAGGGCAGAACTTGGCTGCCAACGCGGGCCTTGCCCTGCGCGGTCTGATCAGGATCGGCTTGCTCATCGACAAGTTTGAATTCAAGCTTGGCCGTCTTACCAATCAATGCCTTCAGCGCCTCTGGATCATCCAATCCGGGGACCTGAACGACGATGCGGTTTTCACCCTGACGGATGATGGTAGGTTCAAGCGTACCCAAGGCGTTAATGCGGCGATCGATAACATCCTTCGCGGTGTCCATTGCTTGGTCGAGTGCCGTTTCATCGCCTGCGCCCGCTGGTGTCAGGATCATGCGATTGCCGTCATTCACGCCGATGTTCCAGTCGCGGCTGCCGGTTGCATTGCTGGTCAGCGGCAACAACGCCTCGCGGGCTGCGTCAACTTGCGCGGGGCTGTCGACGGTGAAACTCAATTGCCCGTTGGCACGCGACACATCCGAAATCGCAATCCGCGGATCTGCGCGGCGCATTGCCGTTCTGACGCTATCTTCCAAAGCTTCCAACCGTGTTTCGGCAAGCTGCGAGGTGTCCGCTTCAAGCAGAATGTGGCTACCGCCCGCAAGGTCGAGACCAAGGTTGATGGTCGGCGTCGGCACAAATTGCGCGAGCTGCGCCCTGATGTGGGTAGGCAACACGCTTGGTATGGCAAAAAGCACACCCAGAATAATCAGGGTGTTGAGCATCCATACGCGCCAACGGGGAAAATCAAACATAGGCTGGGTCCGAACGAACTGGGAAAACGGAATTTGGGGTCGACAGAACGGCTGTTCAACCCCAGCGATTAATCGTTAGCGGCTTTGGCGCCGCGCGGCTGGACATTGGCGATGGTTGATTTAACCGCCTTCACCCGCACATTTGGCGCGATTTCGACTTCGACATAGTCATCAGCAACTTTCGTTACCTTGCCCATCAAGCCACCTGCAGTGACAACGTCATCATTCTTCTGCACCGCGTTGATTTTCGCCTCATGCTCCTTGGCGCGCTTTTGCTGCGGGCGAATGAGAAACATGTAGAAAACGACGAAGATCAAAAGCAGTGGGAACAGCTGCACAAAAAATGCCGAACCACCAGCGCCACCAGCTGCAGCGCCCAAGATAACAAACTCCATCGGAAACCTCACAATTTAAAAAAGGCGCCCAATGCAGGCGCGGCCCTGAACAATCGGGCGCGATTATCACCTGCACCCACCGGACGCAACGTCAAAGCGTCCAAACCGCGCTTGCTTTTAGGAAACCAGCGCCATATAGGCGCGCTTCCACTGGCCTCAGCGAGGTCTTTGGCGGTCGGGACGTAGCGCAGCCTGGTAGCGCATCACACTGGGGGTGTGGGGGTCGCAGGTTCGAATCCTGTCGTCCCGACCAATAATTCCAAAAAATATTCATAAAATATGCCCGCAACGCGCCAGCGCTGCGGCTTTGCGTTTTTCACTTTCCTACAAATAACCATATTGGTTATTATTGTTGCAAAAGTGAGGACTCGACGACAATGGAACATATTGACGCGCTGATTGACGACTTGATTGCCCGTGAAGGCGATTATGTACATCATCCGGCGGACAGAGGCGGCCCGACCCGTTGGGGCATTACCGAGGCGGTGGCGCGTCGGCACGGCTATCATGACAAGATGACCCAACTCCCCCGGGCCGAAGCCGCAGCAATTTACAAACGCATATATTGGGACGCACCCGGCTTTGCAGATGTCGCGGCAATTGCGGCAAATTTGGCGGCAGAATTGTTCGATACCGGCGTCAACATGGGCACCGGAACGGCAACGGGTTTTCTGCAACGCGCGTTGAACGCATTGAACCGGAATGGGCGGGACTATGCGGATATTGCAGTTGATCGCAAAATGGGTGCCGCGACTTTGGCCGCGCTGTCTGCCTTTTTCGACAAACGTGGATGCTCTGCAGAAAATGTTCTGCTGAAGGCAAT
>JAIXYC010000094.1 GCA_027490455.1 Sphingomonadales bacterium | reverse complement strand
CCGGCGGCCAGCGACCAGTTCAAATATCTGTCGGGAACGCGTGTTCCCATATTGTTCGACTCAGGGCGCGAAACTCCCTGTTAGCATTTTTTGACCACGTCAGGGGTTATATTTTCACTTGTCCCCAGCTTATCGACGGAAAAAACCTTCCCCGATGGCAGAATCGCATCTGCAGCTCAAAGCACAAATTGTGGTAATGCCCCCTATGGCCAACCGCTACCTATAGTGCCTTATTCATTTTCAGACGCAAGGGGGTAAATTGTACATTAACCTTTCAATTCGTCGCTATTCTGATTCCATTCGTCGCACATGTCGGCGGACAAAAGGTAGCGACGCGTGGACGTTCTAAGTGTTGTTGAAGGCGCAAGATGGAAAATGATGAATTGAAAATATTTCTGTTGTCAAAATGAACCCATTCTTGCGCGCTGCCTTTTTGTAGACAAAAACCGGGTAACGGCATCATCTGGACGGCACAAATGTGACCGGGGCATCGGTCGTTCGCTAATATTGATTCAGCCGGTCAGAATGATGCTTGTATCAGTCCCCCGGGACGTTAATGGCGTGGGGGTTCTATCCAGCCTGGGGCCCTATATGACCGTCACCATCCGCAATTCCGATTTGATCGACAGCGTCGCCGACGCGCTGCAATATATCAGCTATTTTCACCCGATGGATTATATCCGGGCATTGGGTGATGCATATGCGGCGGAACAGTCACCAGCAGCGAAGGATGCAATCGCGCAAATTCTGACCAACAGCCGGATGTGCGCAGAGGGACATCGACCCATTTGTCAGGACACGGGCATCGTCAATGTCTTCGTCAAATGGGGGATGGATTGCCGGTTGGAGGACAGGTCTGCGTCGCTGCAGGAGGTTATCGACGAGGGCGTACGCCGTGCCTATCTGCACCCTGAAAACAAATTGCGGGCGTCTGTACTGGCCGACCCCGCTTTCACGCGGCGTAACACCAAAGATAACACGCCCTGCGTCCTGCATGTCGAAATGGTCGCCGGTTCAAAAGTTTCGGTTGATGTTGCAGCAAAGGGCGGCGGCAGCGAGAACAAGTCAAAGTTCAAGATGATGAACCCTTCAGACAATATCGTCGATTGGGTCGTTGAAATGTTGCCACAAATGGGCGCTGGCTGGTGCCCGCCCGGAATGTTGGGCATTGGTATCGGTGGGACCGCGGAACATTGCGTTTTGCTGGCCAAGCAAGCGTTGATGGAGCCTATCGATATGGGGCCGCTAAAAGCACGCGGTCCACAAAATGATATTGAGGCGATGCGCATTGAGATTTTTGACAAGGTCAACGCGTTGGGTATCGGCGCGCAGGGGCTTGGCGGACTTTCCACGATCCTTGACGTGAAAATCATGGATGCGCCATGTCACGCTGCGGGCAAGCCGGCTGCGATGATCCCCAATTGCGCGGCGACGCGTCATGCACATTTCACGCTGAACGGGTCGGGGCCTGCCTATCTGGAGGCGCCGAAGCTGGACGAATGGCCAAAGGTAGACTGGAAACCCGACACAGCCGCGATCGGCGTGGATTTGGACGCGCTGACGCCCGAAACTGTTGCCAGCTGGAAACAGGGCGACCGTTTGTTGTTAAACGGCAAGATGCTGACCGGACGAGATGCCGCGCACAAGCGCATTGCCGACATGCTGGCGAAAGGCGAAGAGCTACCCGTCAGCTTTAAAGGGCGGATGATTTATTATGTTGGTCCGGTCGATCCGGTGGGCGAGGAGATTGTTGGTCCCGCTGGCCCGACGACAGCTACGCGCATGGACAAGTTCATGGACATGATGCTGGAGCAGGGCTTGCTGGCGTGCGTCGGTAAGGCGGAGCGCGGTCCGGCGGCAACACAAGCCATCGCCAAGCATAAGAGCGCATATCTCATGGCCGTTGGCGGCGCCGCCTATTTGGTGGCGCGTGCCATCAAGGGCAGCAAGGTCGTCGGTTTCGAAGATCTGGGCATGGAAGCAATTTACGAATTTGAAGTGCAAGACTTCCCAGTCACCGTCGCGGTCGACAGCGACGGCAACAATGTGCATCAACTGGCCCCGGCTTATTGGCAAAAGCGGATCAAGGACGAGGGATTGTTGGAAAACGCGGGCTAGCTTTTCAGCAGCCTTCAACTTTCGGCATCATATAGCGTTGTTGACATAGACCTCATGTCGGCCTGTTATCGTCAGCAATGCAAACCGATAAAAAACCGAGCACAAGCTTCCTCTCGCGCCTCGGTCCCGGCCTGGTAACTGGTGCTGCGGATGACGATCCATCAGGCATCGGTACGCACAGCCAAGTTGGCGCGCAATTTGGTTATGGGTTGAGCTGGACGTTTTTGTTCAGCTTCCCGTTGATGGTCGCGATTCAAGAAGTCGCGGCTGAAATCGGGCGCGTTACCGGTGCAGGTATCGCACGCAATATGCGCAGACATTACCCCCGGCCTTTGCTGGTGCTCATGGTCGGGCTGCTGCTGATTGCCAATATCGTTAATCTGGGAGCCGATTTGGCCGCGATGGGGGCTGCTGTGGCGCTGCTGATCGGTGGCCCAATCGGCCTTTACACATTATTGTTCGGGGTCTTCTGCATCATCGTTGAAGTGGCGCTATCCTATGAGCGCTATGCTGCGGTGCTCAAATGGGCGACGCTATCGCTCTTTGCCTATGTTGCTGTGGTCGTTGTGGCGCAGGTTCCTTGGGGAGAGGCGCTGACCTCGCTGGTTGTGCCGCGCATTGAATGGACCGGCGCGTACGCCACAGCCGTCGTTGCGATATTGGGGACCACTATTAGCCCTTATTTGTTTTTCTGGCAGGCGGGACAAGAGATTGAAGAGCAGAAACGGCATAAGGTAAAACCGCTGTGCATCACGCCCAAGGACGCCGGACCTGAATTAAAACGCATCCGTATCGACACGCTGACGGGCATGGCGTTCAGCTCGATCGTCTCGCTGGCCATTGTATTTGCAACCGCCGCGACGCTGCAT
>JAIXYC010000036.1 GCA_027490455.1 Sphingomonadales bacterium | reverse complement strand
TGCATCGATCTGCTTCAACGCAGCGGGGATATTGGGTGGCGCGCTGGCCCCTAACATCGCTTTGAAGCTATCGGAATCAGGCCTCGAATATGTGGGCTATTATCTTGCTGTTATTGCGCTGTGCAGCTTGGCAGGGCTTTGGATGCTACGCCCGGCGAAATAGCCGCCCGTCCAGAATCACGAGGCCGGCGGCAATCAACACGGTGCCGCCGGCTTGGCGCGACTTTCATTCTTAATCATGATCCAGACGCAGCAATGTGATCCGTGCCTTGCCGACGTTGCGCACGGTATCAACGGTGAAGCCCTTGACCTCGACATCCTCTTTGATGCTGGTCTCGACGCTGATCCATGCGGAGGGTGCAAACCATCCAAAACGGACAAGTTTGTCGAGCGCTACCGACCCAGCACCGCTCAAATAGGGTGGGTCCATCAGGACGATATCCGCAGGCTTCAAAGCGCTGCCCATCGACAGTACCGATGATTTTCGGACGTCGCATCGGTCTTTGCCGCCGAGCTTGGCGATATTCTTTTCCAGCGCGTCGAGTGCGAGATGGTCCTGCTCGACAAAGGTGCAATGCGCGGCGCCGCGCGACAAAGCCTCAAGTCCGAGCGCGCCCGATCCTGCAAAAAGGTCGAGCACCCGCAAATCTTCGAATGAACCCAGCCGACTGGTGAGCATGGAAAACAATGTCTCGCGCGTACGATCGGCCGTTGGCCGCGTCGTATCACCCTTTGGCGCCACCAACGGACGTGAACGCCACTCCCCCGAAATGATCCGCATTATTTCAAAGTCTTTCGAAATTCGATGAGGTCAACGCGGCGCACTTCGCCGACAGTGCCCGGTGCAAGCTCGCCCAATACGAATGGCCCATAACGTGTGCGGATGAGGCGGCTGACTTCGAGTCCAAGATGTTCAAGGACGCGGCGCACTTCGCGATTCTTGCCCTCGGTCAGCGTCATTTCAACCCAACCATTGCGACCCGTCCGGCGTTCCAGATTGGCGTCGATTTTGCCGTACTTTACGCCTTCAATTTCAATGCCGTGGATCAGCTCTTCGAGCTGTTCCTGGCTGACGTCGCCAAAGCAGCGTGCGCGATATGTCCGCTCCACGCCGGTCGACGGCAATTCCATCTGCCGTTTGAACTCGCCATCATTGGTGAGCAGCAACAAGCCTTCAGTGTTCAAATCCAACCGGCCGATGGGCATAAGGCGCGGCAGGTCTTTGGGCAGAACGTCATAAATCGTCTTACGCCCGCTAAAATCGCGCTCGGCGGTCAGGCAGCCCTCGGGCTTATGGAACATGTACAATTGCGTCGGCGCAGGTTGCCCCACCGCCTTGCCATCAACAGCCACACCGCGCAGCGATTTCAGCAATGTTGCAGGCGTTTCGACCTTCTCATCATTCAACGTCACACGGCCATCGGCAATCATGCGTTCGATTTCGCGACGCGACGCGACACCAGCGCGCGCGAGCAGCTTTGCGATACGTTCTTCGCCATCCTTGCGTTCCAACGCACCCTTGCTCGGCGCGGCGTTCGGGTTGGGCTTACGGACGGGTTTGCTGTCCCAACGCAGGCGCGGTGGCTTGGCTGGACGGGCAGGGGCTTTTGAAGGAGGTTTTACCATAAAGCGCCTTTGACGCATGTTGCTTCAAAAGTCACTGGCCATTCAGGAAAATGCCGTTAGTCATCTGCGCAACACGCTCGGAGGGGTCCGCATGTCAGTTGATTTGCAACGTTTTATCATTTTTGCCGCCATTTTGATCGCTTTGCCGGTCATCGCAATGCTGGTTCCGGCCTTCCGGCCCTATATGCGCAAAAACCCGGTGATTACGTTCCTGCTGGGTATTTCCAGCGGCTTTCCGTTGACGTTGCTGGTGGCGACAATGACATTCTGGTTGGCGAAGGTCGGGATCGACACCGCGACCATTGGCTTTGCCGTGGCATTGGGCATTCCCTACACGATCAAATTCCTGTGGGCGCCGTTGGTTGATAAGCTGCACTTGCCAGTGCTTACCAAAATATTCGGCCAACGCCGCAGCTGGTTGTTCTTCATTCAGGCATTGCTGTTTGTGTCGATCTGGCAACTCGGCGCGAGCAACCCGCAGTCGGGTGACATGGGCCTTTTCGCGATTTGGGCACTGATTACGGCGTTTCTCTCTGCGACGCAGGACATCGTTATCGACGCCTATCGTATCGAGATCTTGGACGAAGAAGAATTCGCGCATGGCACCGCAACCAACCAGTTTGGCTATCGCACCGGCAATCTGATCGCTGGCGCAGGCACGATCTATTTTGCGTCACAGGAGGGGCTGGGACTTGGCTGGGCAACCGCTTATGGTCTGACCGCCTTTTGCATCATCCCTGCCATCATTGGCGCCCTGTGGGCCGGGCCAGGAAAGTTTGTTGACCGCTTTGCCCATGTGGAGGGCATGAAGCCAAAGCAGTGGCTGACAGAGGCTGTGGTGAACCCGTTTCGCGAGTTCTTAACCCGGCATGGCGCGTTCCTCATTCTTGGCTTTGTGCTGGTCTACAAGGTTGGCGATGCCATGGGGCAGGCGATGTTGAGCCCAATGATCGTGGATCTTGGCTTTTCCGATCTGGATTACATCTCAGCGAACAAATTGTGGGGTTTTGGCGCGCTGATTGTCGGCTCTGCGCTTGGGGCGCCATTCATCCTGTGGCTTGGCATGGGCCGCGCGCTGCTGATTTCGGGTCTGTTGATGATGTTCTCCAACGTCATGTTCATGATATTGGCGGCGACGGGCAACAGTTACTGGATGATGGTTGCGGCCATCTGCACCGAGAATTTGACCAGCGGTATCGGTCTGACAGTATTTGCAACCTATTTGTCCGGACTATCGAGCATCGCCTACACCGCAACGCAATTTGCGCTGCTTTCGTCCTTCGCGGGCGTGGGCCGTACGTTCATGGCGGGCCCGGCGGGGATCGTTGCGGAAAATTTCGGTTGGGTGGGCTTTTGGGGCTTTACTGTCGTCGCAGCCATTCCGGGCATGGTCTTGCTCTGGTTGTTGTGGAGCAAAGGCTATGTCGTTCAAAGCATTCATCAGGTTGAGGCGGTGAACGATAAGGCTTTGAAGGAACCAGTTGGGCCATTGCGTATCTTCGGATTCTTGCTCGTGGTGGCGGGCCTCATCGGGCTATTGCTTTCGCAGCCGCTGGAATTCGCAACTAACCTTACTTTGGCATTTGCTGCCCTGTTAGTGGCGGGTGGATTGCTGGCGTGGAAGGGGCAGCCTAAGAGGGTGACGCGGCCTTAAAGTCAGTCTGGACTTTGGTCGTTCGCGCGCAAAACTTCACCGGCAAGGTAGAGCGAACCGCAGATTAACACATTGGATGGCAGGCCATTGCCCGCAATCCGTTCGATTGCTGTGTCAATGTCGACCACTGGAGCGGCCACTGCGATGCCAAGATGGTCTTTCGCTATCCGGCACAGTTCCAACGGATCGTGGTGCTCGTGGCCTGCTATTGGCACCGCGTATAACGATTCAATTTTGTGCGCGAACGGCGTGAGGAAACCAAGCGCATCCTTGTTCATCAACATGCCGATGATGACGTGAATGGATGGGCCGTCCTCAAGCGTTTTGGCAATCGCGGCCCCGGCATCGGGGTTATGGCCGCCGTCGAGCCAGACGGTTGAACCTGTCGGCAGTTGGTCAGTCAGCGGCCCTGCAGACAATGTTTGCATCCGTGCCGGCCAACGTGTCCACTCCATCGCGGCGGCGAGCGCTGCCTCCGGAATATGGATCGCCGTTTGATGGCGCAGCATTGCAATGGCCAAAGCCGCATTATCGGCCTGATGCGCGCCTATCATGCGGGGAAGGGGCAGGTTGAGCTTTCCGGTAGCGTCGCGGTAATGCAGACGGCCATCATAGACGGTGGCATCCCAACTTTGGCCGCGCGCGTGCAACGGTGCGTTGTGCAAAATGGCTTGCGTGGCAACGGTGTTGGCCATTGATGCTGAATATTTTTGCGTGAGCAGAGGTGATCCCGACTTTGCAATCCCGGCCTTTTCAAAGGCGATGCGGTCAAGCGGCGGCATATCGGGAACACCGTCCTCCGCCGCTAACAAGAAGCCCTCATGATCTAATCCCAAGGATGCAATTCCGCACGCCACCGGCTGGGTGAGCACATTGGTTGCATCTAGCCGGCCACCTAGGCCAACTTCGACGATGCACGCATCGGCTGGCGTCCGCGCAAAGGCGCAAAAGGCAACTGCGGTGGTGACTTCAAAGAAGCTCGCTTCCAGCCCCTCCGCATGGTCCAAAACCTCGGACAATAGCGCGGACAGAGTCGCATCATCAATCAACTTGCCCGCAACGCGGATCCGCTCATTGAAACGCACCAGATGCGGGCTCGAATAGACATGCGTCGTCATGCCCGCCGCCTCAATCGCTCCGCGCAAAAACGCGCAGGTCGACCCTTTGCCGTTAGTCCCCGAGACATGGAACACCGGCGGCAGATTGAGGTGCGGATTACCGAGGCGTTCCAGCAACGCCGCAATACGGGTCAGTCCCAAGACATCCTTGCCGGGTGACAACATGGTCAGCCGGTCCAATTGCGCCTGAACAGCAGGGTCGGAGGAAATGGCGTGGTCAGGCATCTTTTATCCCTTTGTCATCCCCGCGTTCGCGGGAATGACAATGTGGATTGGTTATCGCAATCAAGCCGCCTTCTTCTCGGGCGCGAGGTAGCCGACGAGCTGCGACAATACGCCGCGCAGGTCGTGGCGATGAGTGACCATGTCGATCATGCCATGTTCCAACAGATATTCGGCGCGCTGAAATCCTTCGGGCAGTTGTTCCCGAATTGTCTGCTCGATTACCCGCTGTCCGGCAAAACCGATGAGCGCGCCGGGTTCGGCAATTTGGACATCGCCAAGCATTGCATAAGACGCGGTGACACCGCCGGTGGTGGGGTCGGTCAGCACAACGATGTAGGGCAGTCCGGCATCATGCAGCATCTGGATAGCGACAGTTGAACGCGGCATCTGCATCAGGCTCAATATGCCCTCCTGCATGCGTGCGCCACCTGCGGCGGTAAAGATGATGTAAGGGCATTTGTCGCGGATCGCGGCCTTTACAGCGTCAATGAATGCCTCACCAACCGCCATGCCCATGGACCCGCCCATGAACGCGAAATCCTGAACACTGACAACAACTGCTTGGCCATTGATTTCGCCGCGCGCGCTCATCATCGCGTCTTGCTCACCCGTTGCGAGGCGGGCGGCTTTAATCCGGTCGATATATCTCTTTGTATCTTTGAACTTCAACGGGTCTTCGCCGACAACAGGCGGCTTAAGCACGTCATAGCTGTCATCATCGAACAATGCGGCAAAGCGTTCGGCGGGGCCGATGCGGCCGTGATGGTCACATTTTGGACAGACAGACTGGTTTTCCTCAAATTCCTTGAGGAAGATCATCGCCTGACACCCCTTGCACTTGTGCCAGAGCGTTTCGGCCGTTTCGCGCTTTGCGATGAAGGGAATGGCGTTGCGGACGCGGGTGACCCAGTTCATGTTTTCTGTCCCTGTAAAATACGCAGTGTAAAATATACCGTAGTGCTGAGCCTGTCGAAGCACGCTTCCCAGGCTAAAGCTTCACCCGAGAGGCGCCCATCGACGGACGCAGTCGCTGGGCGACCGCTGCTCAGGGCTACGGTTTTGTAGTCAGCCACGCGCCGAAATGATAGCCGATTTCAACGAGGCCACATAATCACGGACGGGATCAGCGGCGTTGACGCCATGTTTGGCGACGAGTTCGACGATTGCGGAACCAACGACAACGCCATCGGCAACGCGCGCGATGTTTGCGGCTTGTTCAGGTGTGCGGACGCCAAAGCCAACCGCGATGGGCAGGTCGGTGTGCGCCTTTAGCCGCGCCACCGCCTCATCAATGCTGGTCTGCGCCGCGACTTGCAGGCCCGTGATACCGGCGACCGACACATAATACAGAAAGCCAGATGCGCCATTCAGGACGGCAGGCAAGCGCGCGGTGTCTGTGGTGGGCGTTGCGAGACGAATGAGGTCAATGCCCGCGCTGCGCAATGCAGGGCCAAGCTCTGGGTCTTCCTCAGGCGGAATGTCGACGCAGATGACGCCATCAACGCCGGCTTTATTGCATTCCGATGCGAACCAGTCACCGCCACGGATTGTCATCGGGTTGGCATAACCCATCAGCACCAATGGCGTGTCGGGATGGCGTTTGCGGAAGGCTGAGGCGAGGGCGAATATATCCGCTGTTGTGGTGCCAGCGTTCAGGCTGCGAATGTTTGCCTCTTGAATAACAGGGCCGTCGGCCATCGGGTCCGTAAACGGCATGCCAAGTTCAATGACATCCGCGCCGCCGGCGACAAGTGCGTCGAGATTGGCTGCGGTGTCGCCATCGCCCGCGGTAATGAAGGCGACTAGGGCCGGGTGGGCTTTGGCAAAGGCGGTGGATAGGCGGTTCATTGCGCGCGCCATCTTTTGAACTGGAAATATGCATATCCAAAAATGATGACTGTAGAAAGTAACTGGCCAGCCTTTAGAAATTTTTCAGCATCTCTTCCGTCGACAAAAAACGACATCAGGATGAGCGCAAGCGCTACAAAACTAATGCATATTGCTCCGTTTCTTAACATCATATCGACGTCCCCAAAGCCTCAGCGACGGTGAAGATATCTTTGTCACCACGGCCACATAGGTTGGCAAGGATGATCTGATCACGGTCCATTTTCTTGGCTTCGCGTTCCACAGCGGCAATCGCGTGGGCAGGCTCCAGCGCGGGGATGATGCCTTCGGTGCGGCAAAGCAACTGGAACGCAGAAAGCGCTTCGGTGTCGGTCACGCTGTCATAGCGCACACGGCCAATTTCCTTGAGCCAGCTATGTTCCGGGCCAATGCCAGGATAATCGAGACCAGCCGAAATCGAATGTGCTTCCGCGATCTGGCCATCTTCGTCTTGCAGCAGGTACGTCTTGTTGCCGTGCAAGATGCCCGGACGGCCGCCTGCAAGGCTGGCAGCATGTTCTTTCTCAAGGCCATGACCTGCCGCTTCAATACCAAGCATTTCGACGTCTTTGTCGTCCAAAAATGGGTGGAACAGGCCAATGGCGTTTGATCCGCCACCGATGGCTGCGACCAACAAATCGGGCAGGCGATTGATGCGCGACAGCATTTGTGCGCGCGCTTCCTTGCCGATCACGCTTTGGAAATCGCGGACCAGTTCGGGATAAGGATGCGGGCCAGCGGCCGTGCCAATGATGTAGAATGTGTCGTGGACATTGGCGACCCAGTCGCGAAGTCCTTCGTTCATTGCGTCTTTCAACGTGCCTGCGCCGCTGGTGACGGGAATGACCTCCGCGCCCAACAAGCGCATGCGGAACACATTGGGCTGCTGCCGTTCAATGTCCTTTGCGCCCATGTAGATGAAGCAGGGCAGGCCAAAACGTGCGCAGACGGTTGCCGTGGCAACGCCATGCTGGCCAGCGCCGGTTTCCGCGATGATCCGCGTCTTCCCCATACGGATGGCGAGCAAGATCTGGCCAATGCAGTTGTTGATCTTGTGTGCGCCGGTGTGGTTCAGCTCGTCACGTTTGAACCAAATTTGCGCGCCTTTGCCGGCGGGTGCGCTCTTACGAACTTCTTCCGTGAGGCGCTCGGCATAATAAAGTGGCGACGGGCGACCGACATAATGCTCAAGCAAGTCGTCGAATTGCGCTGCAAATGCAGGGTCTTGTTTCGCCGCGCGATATTCGCGTTCAAGGTCGAGCACGAGCGGCATAAGCGTTTCGGCTACATAGCGCCCACCGAACTGGCCGAAATGGCCGCGATCGTCGGGTTGGTTGCGGAATGAGTTTGGAGTG
>JAIXYC010000099.1 GCA_027490455.1 Sphingomonadales bacterium | reverse complement strand
TGCCTGTCAGGTTTTCATAAGTTTTGCTAGGGGGTTTCCCATATGAAGAAAATTGCTGTATCTCTCGTTCTTGCCGCTTCGCTCGGTTTGGCTGCTTGCTCAGGTGCTGAAGAAGCAACCACAGAAGCAACTGAAGCAACCGCTGAAGCTCCTGCTGAAGCTGCTGTAGAAGGCGCTGAAGCTGCTCCTGCTGCTGACGCTGCTGCTCCTGCTGCAGACGCTGCTGCTGCACCTGCTGCAGACGCTGCTGCTGCTGCACCTGCTGCAGACGCTGCGAAAGAAGCTGCGAAGTAATATTCGCGCTTTTTAGCGAAAGCTTTTGATAAGGGCTGTTCTGCTTGCAGGACGGCCCTTTTCTTTGTCCGTCATAGACAAATTGGATGCCGCGCGCGGCGCTCAACCCCCAAACATCGCAATAAGGCGTCAGTTCTGGTGGTGTGAAGCCACGGTACGCGATACAAATTGCATGAACGTCATCCGTTGGGGAATAGACGCCGTCGTGCTGCCCATCATCACAGCGATAGCGTAACGCGTGCCATCTGGCGCTGTCATGATCCCGATATCATTATATCCCGTGGACACCGGCGGCAAAATCTGCCCCGTTCCGGTCTTGTGCAAAAAGCTCCAACCCGCAGGCACGCCCGCCTTCAACCGGTTAGGGCCGCTTGACGTCCGCGACATGATATCGAGCATGAGGCGCGTTGACGACGCCGACAGCAGCTCGCCTTTGGCAAGCTTGACGAGAGCGCGGACAATGGCTTGCGGGCTTGCCCCGTCGATGGGATCATTCAGATAGCGGTCAAGCGCCGCCTTGCGGGTCGCCAACGGCACGGCATCACGCGCAGCATAAAAGCGCCGACCAATTGCATATTCCTGTTTCCAGTCGAGGCCGGCAATGCCGCTTTGCAGCGCGCGTTCGCCCGGCCCAAAGCGGATCGCACCCAAATTCTTGCGCGCAATAAAACTCTTTACCGCTTGCGGGCCGCCTACGGTGCGCAGCAGCGAGTCATTGGCTGTATTGTCACTGGCCCGAATGGACGTCTCCAGCAGATTAAGAATCGAAACCTCAATGCTGCCATTGGCGATCACCTGATCACGGATTGGCTGATGAAAAACCGCCAGATCATCCCGTGTGATGCTTACTTTCTGGTCCAGGCGAAGCTTTCCTTTATCGACCATGTCCAACACGGTCAGCGCAACCCAGGTTTTGGATACGCTCTGTTGGGGAAATAATTCATCCATCCTGTGGCCAAAAACCCATTCACCGCCATCCACGCGCATAATGGCAACGCCCGTCCGACCCGGGAACAAACGCCATTGATCTTGGATCAGATTTTCAAGACCGGCAGGCGGCCGCCCAATTGCGGGACGTGCGGGCGCTACAACAGCTGGTGCTGGGGCTATTGCTGCTGGCGGCGCAGGTCCCCGAGGCACTGGCGCAGACACGCACCCTGATAAAATGGACAACAGCGCCAAAGAGGTAAGGCCTGTTTGGCTAGCCTTATGCACGCGCTTGGTGGTCTTCGAAAACATTTGGGCCATGAAGCTGCAATAGAGGCCTCGCGGTCGTTCTGTCACCGACAAAGGTCATTTTTGCGACCAATGATTCGATGGCGTCGACGAGAAGAGCCCTGATCAACCGACAGCATCGTTCGGCAAGTCCGTCGTGCGGGGATCTTGGGCAGACTGATTAGATAGAATCAACCACGACCCCGGTACGGGGCAACGCCCTGATCCGGAAGCCACAAGCCCTTGGGCGGCTCCCCCGATTGCCAGAACACATCGATGGGGATTCCGCCGCGCGGATACCAATATCCGCCGATACGGAGCCAATGCGGCTTCATTTCGGTGAAAAGTCGTTGTCCAATGCCGACGGTGCAATCTTCATGGAAGGCGGCATGGTTGCGGAACGAACCCAAGAAAAGCTTCAGCGACTTTGATTCAACAATGCTTTTGTCCGGCGCATAATCGATGACGAGATGCGCAAAATCGGGTTGCGCGGTGACGGGGCATAAAGACGTAAACTCAGGCACGGCAAAGCGGGCGAGATACAGCGTATCGGGCCGCGGATTGGGGACATAATCCAGCGCGGCCTCTTCAGGCGTTTGGGGAAGTGCGCTTTGCGCACCCAGATACATCGGCTTTAGTTCGTCAGTCATAGCTGCGCATTTAGCGGTTTCACCACGGGAAGCAAACGGGACATGTCTGTTCGTGCAGATATCCACTTCCAGTGGATGCAAAAGCGCATTGGGCTGGGACAACGCGCGCTTTTTCCTGAAAACCTGTATCGTGCCGCGGACATGGCCTCGCTAACGCTCCGATCATGACGATTTTGATTCCGGTACTCGGCGACCAACTGAGCCATGCGCTTTCGTCATTGGCGGGACAGGACAAAAGCGCCTGCGTCATTTTGATGGCCGAACTCGATGAAGAAACGTCCTATGTGCCGCACCACAAATCCAAAATGGCGTTCATATTGTCGGCGATGCGGCACCATGCCGAAGATCTGCGTTCAGCCGGATGGACCGTTGACTATGTGAAGCTGACCGATTCTGAAAACAGCGGCAGTTTTTCCGGCGAACTCGCCCGCGCATTGGAACGGCATAGCGCATCCGCCATTTGTGTCACCGAAGCTGGCGAGTGGCGGGTGAAGGCCATGCTAGACAGCTGGGCCGACCGCTTTGATGTTCCGGTGGAGATACGCAGCGACGACCGCTTTTTGTGTGACCATGCCGAATTCGAAAGCTGGGCTAAGGACCGCAAGCAGCTGCGCATGGAATATTTCTATCGCGACATGCGGCGTAAATCGAAATTGCTGATGGATGGTGATGCCCCCATCGGCGGACAGTGGAATTTTGACGCGGAAAACCGCAAGCCCGCCAAGCGCGATCTGGCGATGCCACAACCGCTGCATTTCGCGCCGGATGATATCACGCGGGATGTTATTCATATGGTCGACGAGAAATTCGCGACCAATATGGGCCAGACCGCGAAATTCGGTTTTGCGGTGACCCGCGCCGACGCGCTGAAACAGCAAGCCCATTTCCTGAAACATGCTCTGCCATCCTTTGGGGATTATCAGGACGCAATGCTCACCGGCGAGCCATTTTTATGGCATTCGATTTTGTCGCCCTACATCAACACGGGGTTGCTTGATCCGCTGGAATTGTGCCGTGCCGTCGAAAAGCAATATCAGGCGGGCAAAGTGCCCATTAACGCGGCCGAAGGCTTCATTCGTCAGGTGATTGGTTGGCGCGAATATGTGCGCGGCATTTATTGGTATGCTGGCCCTGAATATGTGGAAAGCAACGCGCTTGCCGCCCAACGGCCGCTACCCGAATTTTATTGGACCGGCGAAACCGACATGCATTGCCTTTCGCAAACCGTCGATCAGACAATCGCATATTCCTACGCCCATCATATCCAGCGGCTGATGATTACCGGCAATTTCGCCCTGCTGGCGGGTATCAACCCGGTCGACGTGCATAGATGGTATCTCGCCGTTTATGCCGACGCGTATGAATGGGTCGAATTGCCGAACAGCCTTGGCATGAGCCAGTTTGCAGACGGCGGCATGCTCGCGTCAAAACCTTATGCGGCCAGTGGCGCCTATATCAACCGCATGTCGGATTATTGTTCCAGCTGCCGTTATGATGTGAAACAGAAAACGGGGCCCAAGGCATGTCCGTTCAATGCGCTCTATTGGGAATTTATGGCGCGCAACGAAGATAGACTGCGCAAGAACCCACGCATGGCGATGCCATATAAAAACTGGGACCGGATGGCGCAGGCCGATAAAGTTGCGCTTCGTCGTCAGGCACAGCAATTTCTCGAAACGCTTGGCTAGTTTGGAAAAGCGGCTTATCTTGCACCGCACAAGAATCAAAAATAGCGGGCAAGGACAAAAACATGGAATTGGTAGTAAGCACCGAATGGCTGGCGAACGAAATCGGCGCGTCTGATTTGCGCGTGGTCGATGCCACCTGGTTCATGCCCGATGCTGGCCGCAATGCGCAGGCCGAATATGAAGGGGGCCATATCCCCGGCGCTGTTTTCATGGACTTGCAAGAGCTCGCCGACGCAAACAGCAGCTTGCCCAATACATTGCCGCCGCCGGAGAAATTTGCCAGCCGCATGCAATCGCTGGGCCTGGGCGACGGCAGCCGCATCGTGGTCTACGACGACAGCCCGTTCAAATCAGCAACGCGCGCATGGTGGATGCTAACCTTGTTTGGTGCACATGATGTCGCGATCCTCGATGGCGGCATTGCAAAATGGAAAGCCGAAGGCCGCGCGCTCGAAACCGGCAAGCCTGCGCTGCGCCACCGCCACTTCACCGTCTGGAAAGACGAAAAGGCCGTGCGCAACAAAGCAGACATGCTCGCCAATCTGCACAGCAAGGAAGCCGATGTCGTCGATGCGCGTGGCGCAGGACGATTTACCGGTGAAGAAGCGGAACCGCGGCCTGACATGGCGTCGGGCCACATCCCCGGCAGCCGCAACCTGCCCTTTGGCAATCTGTTTAACGCAGACGGCACGTGGAAGCGCGGCGATGCTTTGACCCAAGCCTTTACCGATGCGGGTGTTGATTTGAACAAACCCATGATCACAACCTGCGGCTCTGGAATGACCGCAGCTGTTGTTCTGTTCGGCGCACGTCTGACCGGGAAATCCGACGTTGCCTTATATGATGGCAGCTGGTCCGAATGGGGCTTGGACAAGGATACCCCCAAGGCGCAGGGTGCGGCTTGAGTTCCCAAAAACCTCAAAATCCAGCCACGAAAACAGTCACTGTAGGGCGCAAGGCTTCGCTCACGGGCCCCGTCGTGAACGTACCTGTTTGGCGCGCCAGCACGCATTTATATGAAAATGTGGCGGAGCTGGAGGCGGGCAAAGGGCGCAACGAAGACGGCCGCTTTTTCTACGGCCGCCGTGGTTCGCCGACGCAATGGTCCCTCTCCGACGCGCTGACCGAAATGGAGCCTGGCGCGCACGGGACCATGCTGTATCCGTCGGGCGTTGCCGCAATAGCCTGTGCATTGTTGTCGGTGCTCAAAGCGGGTGACGTCTTGCTGATGACCGACAATGTTTATGACCCTAGCCGGTCTTTGGCCGACGGTTTTCTGAAGCGCTTTGGGATTGAGACACGGTATTTTGACCCACGCACCACCGATTATGACGCGCTATTTTGTGATCGCACACGCGCCATATTGCTGGAATCACCCGGCAGCCTGACATTTGAAATGCAGGATATTCCTGCAATCTGCGCCGCTGCGAAAAAACGCAATGTCGTCACCCTTCTCGATAACACATGGGCCACATCCTATTTCCATACCGCGCTCGACAAGGGCATCGATATGGCGATCTTGTCCTGCACAAAATATATTGTGGGCCACAGCGATGTGATGATGGGCAGTGTCACCACGCACGATAAATTATGGACGAAATTGCGCCACACCGCGCAGCAACTGGGCCAGACCGTTTCGCCCGACGATGCCTATCTGGCAAGCCGGGGCCTGCGGACATTGTCAGTGCGCATGAAGGCACATGAGGCTTCTGCATTACATATTGCGCAATGGCTGCAGACGCAGTCGGATGTCGCGGCCGTTTTCCATCCCGCTTTGCCCGATTGCCCCGGGCACGACATTTGGAAACGCGACTTTACCGGATCATCGGGATTGTTTTCATTCATTCACACTGGTGACGCGGCAACCGCAGCAGCCTTTGTCGACGCGCTGCAACTGTTTGGCATTGGCTATAGCTGGGGCGGTTTTGAAAGCCTTGCCCTGCCCGTGCAGCCCGAGAAATACCGGTCAGTCGTCGCGTGGGATAAGCCCGGCACGCTTATCCGCCTGCAAATCGGGCTTGAGGACACAGATGATCTTATCGCCGACCTTGGCCAAGCATTTGAAGTGGCCCGCACTCAACGATAAATATTAACGCGTCGGCTGCGGCACTTCGCCCGAATAATCGTAAAAGCCGCGCTTCGTTTTGCGTCCGAACCAGCCGGCCTCAACATATTTTTGCAGCAATGGCGCTGGCCGGAATTTCGGATCGCCTGTCGATTGAAACATCACATTTGTGATTTCAAGGCAGGTGTCGAGGCCAATGAAATCCGCCAGTGTCAGCGGCCCCATCGGGTGGTTGAGGCCCAATTGGCACGCCGTGTCGATATCGCGCATAGTGGCAACGCCTTCACCCAGCGCGAAACATGCTTCGTTGATCATCGGCATCAGCACGCGATTGACGATGAAGCCCGGTGCATCATTTGCAAACACCAATTGCTTACCCAATGCTTCGCCATATTGGCGCACGACGTCGACAGTGGCATCGGTCGTCGCCAATCCGCGGATGATTTCAATCAGGCCCATGACAGGAACGGGGTTGAAGAAATGCACGCCGATGAAACGCTGCGGGTCGGGCGATGATTGCGCCAGCCGCGTGATGGGGATGGATGACGTGTTGGACGCCAATACCGCCTGATGCCCAAGTACCGCGCCAACCGATTCAAAAATCTTGCGCTTGATGTCTTCCCGCTCCGTCGCGGCTTCAATGATCAGCCCAGCATCGGCCATCGGCTCATAGCTGGCAACCGGTTCTATGCGCGACAAGAGCGTCTCTGCATCGCCCGCCGACATTTTTTCTTTTGCGACCAGACGGCTGAGTGCCTTGGCGATGCCGGCCTTGCCTTCTTCGGCCTTCGCCAAATTAAGGTCGGACAAAAAAACATGATAGCCAGCGCCAGCGCTGACCTGTGCGATGCCCGCACCCATTTGACCTGCTCCGATAACGCCGACTGCACGCATTTGCCGCTCCCTGTAAAACCAATCAGTGGCCCCTAGCGAATGATGGGTGAAAGGGCTAGCTTACTCCCACGAAAAAGGCGTTGGCGCGCGTCGCTGTGCTGTTTTCGCAGGGGCGATAGGCTCTGCGTAATTTGCCGGGCCGTCACCTTGCAGCAAGCCGGGGCTGGCAATTAAACGCAAATCCGCTTAAGCGCGGCGCAAATACGCATCTTTTCGGCAGGAAATTAGAACCTATGTCCACCCCCTCTCGTATCGCCCCGCTTAAGGTGGGTCTGGCTGGTCTTGGGACAGTAGGAACGGGCGTCATCCGCCTTCTGCAAGAAAATAGCGCCTTGATCGCACGCCGGGCTGGCCGCGAAATTCAGATTGTTGCCATCACCGCGCGCGACCGGACCAAAGACCGGGGCGTTGACCTGTCCGGCTATCGCTGGGTCGACGACATGGGCGAGCTGGCTACCGCCGCGGATGTCGATGTCGTGGTTGAACTTGTCGGCGGGGCTGATGGTCCAGCACTCACATTGGCGCGCGAAGCGCTGACAAACGGACGTGCTTTGGTGACCGCCAACAAAGCCATGGTCGCCCATCACGGCGCTGAACTGGCGGCTCTGGCCGAAAGCAAGCAGGCCGCGCTCAAATTTGAAGCTGCGGTCGCTGGCGGTATTCCAGTGATTCAGGGCTTGCGCGACGGTGCCGCCGCCAACCGGATTGATCGCGTATATGGCATATTGAACGGGACCTGTAATTTCATCTTGTCGACGATGGAGCGTGATGGCCTCGACTTTGCGCAGGTGCTGTCGGACGCGCAGGCAAAGGGCTTTGCCGAATCCGATCCTTCGTTCGATATTGACGGCATTGACGCCGCGCATAAGCTTTCCATTCTCGCCTCGCTCAGCTTCGGATCGGTCATTGATTTTGGTGGCGTCGAAGCGCGCGGCGTTCGCAAAATACTCGCCGCCGACATCGCCCAAGCAAAGACGCTGGGTTATCGCATCCGCCTGATCGGGCTTGCCGAAATCGACGGCGACAATGGCGCGGCAAATATTTTCCAGCGCGTCGAGCCATGCCTTGTCCCGCTCAGCCATCCGCTGGCGCATGTCATCGGCGCGACCAACGCTGTCGTCGCTGAAGGCAACTTCTCCGGACGGCTTTTATTCCAAGGCGCGGGCGCTGGGGACAAGCCAACCGCATCCGCGGTTGTTGCCGACCTTGTCGACATTGCGCGCAAAGAAACAGGCCCCGCATTCTCGATGCCGTCTGCTGAACTTGAAAAATTACCACGTGCGGCATCGGCACACCGGGTCAGCAAATCGTATTTGCGTATGGTGGTCGCGGACCGCGTCGGTGTTCTTGCCGAGATTACAGCGGCGATGCGCGACGCAGGGCTTTCGATTGAAAGCCTGATCCAAACTGAAGCAGGTGACGACGGAACGGCCTTAGTAGCGATGGTCACCCATGCTGGCCCCGAGCAAGCGATCAATGATACGCTTCAGGCACTCAAGCATTCCGATAGCTTGCTTGGCGAGCCAATGGTCATGCACATTTTGGGCGCATAAGCTTATGGGGGCAGCGGACCCCATCACCACGTGCGCAACAAAAATGGCGACAACTAATCTCGACATTTGGCGCGACCTTCCCTATCGAAAACCAACTCCCAAAATGCCGTTCCATTAAGGGTGCAGTCTGTGCACCCTGACGTTCAAATAGCTAGGAAAATACGATGACTGCAGCAAGCCAAATCCTTGACCGCGTGCTTGTTTTGGAAATGGTCCGCGTGACTGAAGCCGCGGCGATTGCTGCAGCCAAGCTCATCGGACGTGGCAATGAAAAGGCAGCAGATGCCGCAGCCGTGGAAGCGATGCGCGCGGCGCTCAACGAATTATATATGGATGGCACAGTGGTCATCGGCGAAGGCGAACGCGACGAAGCCCCCATGCTGTTTATTGGCGAAAAAGTCGGATCCGCCATCGGCACTGGCCCACGCATCGACATCGCGCTCGACCCGCTTGAGGGCACAACTATCACGGCGAAGGCCGGACCAAACGCACTTGCGGTTCTGGCCGTGGCGGAAGAGGGCAATCTGCTTAACGCACCCGATGTCTATATGGACAAGATTGCGGTTGGCCCGGGTTACTCGCCCAACATCGTCAACCTCGACAAAACGGTTGCTGAAAATGTAAACGCAGTTGCCAAGGAAAAGGGTGTAGCGCCAGGCGAACTCATCGTTTGCGTGCTCGACCGCCCGCGCCATGAAAAGCTGATCGCCGAGCTGCGGGCGCTTGGCTGCGGCGTAATGCTGATCCCCGATGGCGACGTTGCCGGTGTCATCGCAACAACCAATCCCGATACCACAGTCGACATCTATATGGGCAGCGGCGGCGCGCCAGAGGGCGTGCTTGCGGCAGCGGCCCTGCGCTGTGTCGGCGGCCAGTTCAAAGGCCGCCTGCTGTTCCGCAACGACGATGAACGGTCGCGCGCGCGCAAATGGGGAATCGAAGACCTCGACAAGATTTATGATCTGGAAGAGCTGGCAAAAGGTGACTGCATTTTTGCAGCGACGGGTGTCACCGACGGTTCGTTGCTCGCTGGCGTCAAAACTTTACGCGATGGCCGGGTCACCACAGAAACCGTCGTGATGCGCGCGTCATCAGGCACGGTGCGCTGGGTCAAGAGCGAACATCGCAAGGCTGGGCATCTCGGCTGAACCAACTGACCCATTGGTCGGCCACATTCGCCAAGGCTGATCAGTAAATACCCATCAGCAGCCCCGTTGCGATTTGTTCGCCGAGGTCTGCTGCCCCCTGTTGATCGGCTTCATTTATGGTCTTCGGCGCCAAAATCGCCTCTGGCGTCTGTGCATGGGTGCAGACGACCCTGCTCTCCGCAATCTGCCGCAAGCGCCATCCCGTCGCTATGCGCTCCGCCTGCGCCACAGCATTGCGGCCGTCCGATCCGGCACACACGATCATCGCGTAAGGCCGCCCGTTCAGCGCGCCAAGGCATGGGTAATAACAACGGTCAAAAAAGCTTTTCATACCGCCGCTGATGGCCGCGAGGTTTTCGGGGAACGCGAACAAATATCCGTCGGCCGCCACAACCTGCGCAGCACCGACATCATCTGCGTTGACCAATTGGACATCGACACCCTGCGCACGGCAGGCACCGTCATAGGCAGCGCGGGCCAAAGCCTCTGACCCGCCCGTCATACTGTGCCAGATTATCAACAATTGCCGCATCGATGCTTGCTAGCACCGCTGGTGCGCCATAGGGAAGCAGTATGAAGCCCGTACTCGATATTAACAGTTCCGTTCTTGAGCAAGCCTGGCATTGGCGCGGCGGCGGCACCGATGGACGCGATCCCGATTTCCAGCCCGACGATCTGGTAACGCAGTTGCTGATGGCGCGCGGCGTTGACCGCGACGATATCGAACGGCACCGTAACCCGACCATTCGTAATTTCATGCCTGACCCATCGATATTCCAGGATATGGAACATGCCGCAATGCGCTTGGCGCAAGCGGTCGAAGCGGACGAACAGATTACCGTCTATGGGGACTATGACGTCGATGGCGCGACCAGTGCGGCGTTGCTCATCCGCCTGTTGCGTATGCTGGGGCTTGATGCCGGTTATTATATCCCGGACCGGTTGATGGAGGGCTATGGCCCATCAGGCGAAGCTCTTGTGCGCATTGGCGAAAGCGGCAGCCGCCTGATCGTAACCGTCGATTGCGGTGCAATGGCCTATGACGCTCTTGCGCAAGCCAAGGCGGCCGGACTTGAGGTCATTGTCGTCGACCATCACAAATGCGCCTCAGAGCTTCCTCAGGCCTTTGCGCTCGTAAACCCGAACCGTTTGGACGAAACCGATGACGCGGCCGCCCACGGGCATCTGGCGGCGGTTGGCGTGGCATTCTTATTGGGCGCAGCGATCATCCGCACGCTGCGGGCGCGTGGCCATTTTGCAACCCGCGCAGAACCCAAGATCATGGACTTGCTCGATTTGGTCGCGCTGGGCACCGTGGCGGACGTGGCGCAGCTCAGGGGGCTGAACCGCGCGTTTGTCGCGCAGGGGTTAAAGGTCATGGCGGCGCGCCGCAATATTGGGCTGTCGGCGCTCATTCAGGCGAGCCGCTTGACCCGTGCACCGATTTGCTCTGACCTCGGCTTTGCCTTGGGCCCACGCATCAACGCAGGCGGCCGTGTGGGCAAGTCGGACCTTGGCGTGCGTCTGCTCACCACCGAGGACGCGGCGGAGGCACAAGAGATCGCGCTTGAACTCGATCGGTTGAACGAAGAACGACGCGCGATTGAATCGGTGGTGCAAGAACAGGCCGAGGCTATGTTGGCCGGGCAGCACAACCGCGCGGTGGCGTTGCTGTCTGGCGAAGGCTGGCACCCCGGCGTCATTGGCATTGTCGCAGGCCGGATTAAGGAAAAAACCGGAAAGCCTTCCATCGTCATTGCCGTGGACGAAAATGGCGTCGGCAAAGGATCGGGCCGATCAATTGCGGGTGTCGATTTGGGCGCCGCGATTATATCTGCGCGCGAGGCTGGATTGTTGGAGGCTGGCGGCGGCCATGCCATGGCGGCGGGCCTGACCGTAGCGCATGACAAAATTGATGCGCTGGCCGATTGGTTGGACACGCGGCTGTCGGTCGACGTCAGTAACGCATCGGGATCAAAGGCCCTTTTGATTGACGCCATCGTCGCGCCGCGCGGCCTAAACCCGATTTTTGTCGACGCGATGGAATCTGCCGGCCCCTATGGCATGGGTTGGCCGGGCCCGCGCGTCGTCACGGGGCCGCTGCGCATCATCAAGTGCGATATCGTCGGCAAAGACCATGTCCGCGCGATCGTGGCGGGCGACGACGGGCAGTCGTTCAAAGCCATGGCCTTCCGTCAGGGCGAGACTGTTTTGGGCCAGACAATGCTGCACGCAGATCGCGGGCGACGCTACTGGTTTGCGGGCCGCGCAAAGATCGACGATTGGGGCGCAACGCCAAAAGCGGAGCTCCACGTCGACGACATCGCATTCGCCGACTGAATTGCGCGAACTTGGCCTTGACGAGTGCATAACGAATCCGTAAAGGCGCGGCTCGCCAAGCGATTGGCCCCTTCGTCTAGCGGTTAGGACGCGGCCCTTTCACGGCTGAAACACGGGTTCGATTCCCGTAGGGGTCACCAACTTTTTGCACACCATGAGCGGTGCAGGCTTGGTTTTCCGAACATATGAAAAGTTAGTGTGACGCCCTTATTTGTGCGTGCGCGTTAGGCGCTAAAAGGCCTTTAGCATTTCCTATTCAGTGAATGTGGCCACCCATGTCCCACTTGCACCATACTGACATCCATGGCAGTAAACATTAACCGCGCAATTAAACAGGAATGAAGCCCATGGCCCTTGCCCATAGCGAAGCTGCGAACCCGCATTGGGTGCCGCGCAAAAAAATTGACGAGCTTGCGCATATTCCTGGCGAAAATGGCCTGCCTATTGTCGGCACGACATTCCGCGTGCTGCACGATCCGCCGGCTTATGGTGCGCGCATGGTCAAAACCTATGGCAAAGTTTTCCGCACCAACGCCTTTGGCAATCCGACGATTTCCTTGGTTGGCGCCGAAGCAAATGAATTGATGCTGTTCGACCGGGAAAAGCTTTTCTCGTCTGAGCAAGGCTGGGGCCCGGTACTAAACTTGCTCTTCCCCCGCGGCCTGATGCTGATGGATTTCGACCACCACCGCATGGACCGTCGCGCGCTGGGCATCGCGTTTAAGCCAGGGCCAATGCGTGCCTACACCCAAGACATGAACCGCATCTTTGCCGAGCAGTTGAAGGATTGGCGCGGTGATATGCTCTTCTATCCAGCGATCAAGCAACTGACACTTGATGTTGCGGCGAGCAGCTTTTTGGGCATTCCCTTGGGGCCAGAGGCCGACAAGATTAACAAGGCTTTCGTCGACATGGTGCAGGCCTCGGTCGCACCGATCCGCGCGCCTATTCCCTTTACCTCGATGGGCAAAGGCGTCGCTGGCCGTAAATATCTGATCGACTATTTCGGACCACAAATTGCCGAGCGCCGCCGCAATGAAAACCGGCAGGATATGTTCAGCCAGTTTTGCCGGTCAAAGCGTGAAGACGGCCAATATATGTCGGACGGCGAGCTGATCGACCACATGAACTTCCTCATGATGGCGGCACATGACACCATCACATCGTCGGTCACGTCGATGATCTGGTATCTCGCCAAGCACCCCGAGTGGCAGCAAAAACTGCGCGAGGAGTGCCTCGCCATCGCGCCCGCCGGTGCGGACATCGCCTTTGCCGACCTCGATAAGTTCGAGCTTACCGAATATGCGTTTAAAGAAGCGCTGCGGATGATTTCGCCAGTGCCGTCGATCCCGCGCCGCGCACTCAAAGACTTCGAATTTATGGGCTATCACATTCCCAAGGGCACATCGGTCAGCATCAGCCCGTCTTATGTCCACATGATGCCCGAATATTGGGAGGACCCCGAAACCTTCGACCCCATGCGCTTTACGCCGGACAAGGTGAAGGCGCGGCACAAATATGCGTGGGTGCCCTTTGGCGGCGGTGCGCATATGTGCCTCGGCCTGCATTTCGCCTATATGCAGATGAAGCTGTTCACGCATCATCTGCTGACCTCGGTTCGCGTCGAGATTGCAGATGGTTACGCGCCCGATTGGCAGGCATGGCCAATCCCCAAGCCAAAGGATGGATTGAAGGTCCGCTTCGTTCCGCTGTAGTCTGCGACACGCAACGCACCATTAAATTCGCGCATTGCAAGCTCTGCCTGATACCGTAAAGGTCGCCAGGCTAGCATGGCCTATTCAGAACAGACAGATTGGACCACTGAACCGCGGTGGGATTTGGTCCGGCGACGGGGCCTTGGTGTGGTCATCGCGCTGTTGCTCGAAGCCATCATCATTCTCGCGATACTCAGCCTCAGCATGCGGTCGGGTGGGCCAGCGGCTGGGACGCGGGGGTTAAGCACATTTTCTTTGGAGGCTGAATCGGACGCGGCATCATCGGCAAAAAAGAACGAAGCCAAGACGCCATTGACCAAAGAGCAGCAACAGACCATCACGCCGCCGCTCCCGATACCATTATTGCCGCCGGTAAATCCCGTGAAGGTCCCGCCGCCCAGCCCTGATTATATCAAATTGAGCAAGTCCGAACTTGACGCCATGGACCTGTCCAAATTTCCGGCCAGCGGCGGCAGCGGATCGGGTGAGGGCAAAGGAAACGGACAGGGCGCCAACGGCATGATGGGCCCGGGCCTCGGGCCCGGCGGCGCGCAGCTCTACCCCGTGGCGTGGCTACGCGAACCCTATGACAGCGAACTCGCGCCCTATCTCGCTGCTATCAAGAGGATCCCCCCCGGCGCATCCGCCGACATCGCCTGCCGCATGGCGGAGCGTAACCGCGTCGAAAACTGCCAGATTATCGGCGAAACCCCGCGCGGCACCGGCCTCGCCAAAGCGCTTCGCCTCGCCGCGTGGCAGTTCCTCATCAAACCCCCGCGCATCGACAATAAACCGCAACTGGGCGTCTGGGTGCGGATACATTTTGGTTTCAAAGCGCGGGCAATTGACGAAGGGACAGCGCCGTCAGACTAAGCGCTGTCCTCTTATTTTCTTACTTGCGCGATGCGATCCACGCATCGACTTGTTCTTCAAGCACATCCAACGGAACGGGGCCCGATTTGAGCACGGTGTCGTGGAACCCGCGAATGTCGAATTTCTTGCCGAGTGCCTTTTGCGCCTTGTCACGCAGCTCGCTGATTTTCAGGCGGCCAACCATGTACGCCGTCGCCTGACCGGGGTAGATGATATAGCGTTCGATGGCTTTCACGATGCCGCCGGGGGCGTCTGCAGAGTTATCCTCGACATATTTGATCGCCTTTTCACGCGTCCAGCGTTTGTGGTGCAAACCGCTGTCTACCACGAGCCGGATGGCGCGGTGGAGCTCAAGCTGCAGCCGGCCGAAATCGCGCGCCGGATCCGTATAGAGCCCCATGTCCTTGGCGAGCTTTTCCGAATAAAGGCCCCAGCCTTCGGAATAAGCCGTCACGCCGCCAAATTGGCGGAAGGCAGGAACGTCTTTTAGCTCCGTCTGGATCGCCAGCTGCAAATGGTGGCCGGGGGCGCCTTCGTGGTAGAACAATGCCTCAACCTCGGTCAGTGGCATGTCCGCCATTTTATAGAGATTGGCGTAATAAGTGCCGGGACGCGAGCCATCGGGCGCGGGCCGCTGGTAAAACGCTTTTCCTGCCGATTTCTCCCGGAATGCTTCCACTGGCTTCACAACCAACGGCGCCTTGGGCAATATTCCGAACCATTTGGGGAGCAACGGCGTGACGGCGTCCTGCGCCTTTTGCGTTTCGGATAAATAAAGCGCGCGGCCCTCTTCGGTTTCGGGCGCGTAGAATTTGGGTTCCGTGCGCATATATTTGAAGAAGGCCTGAAGGTCGCCCTTCACGCCCATCTTCTTTTGGACGACACCCATTTCTTTATGGATGCGCGCGACCTGCGCGAGACCGAGATTGTGAATCTGGTCTGGCGTCATGTTGGTCGTGGTATAGTTCGCCAGACGCTCGGCATAATAGCCCGCGCCGT
>JAIXYC010000056.1 GCA_027490455.1 Sphingomonadales bacterium | reverse complement strand
CGTCGTCCCACCTGATCAAAATATTACCTAATCGAAAGAAGGTTTGAGAAAATGGCAAAAGCTAAATTTGAGCGGACGAAACCGCATTGCAACATTGGTACCATCGGTCACGTTGACCATGGCAAGACCACGCTGACTGCAGCAATCACGAAGATCATGGCTGAAACTTACGGCGGTACCGCTGTTGATTTCGCTAACATCGATAAGGCTCCAGAAGAGCGCGAGCGCGGCATCACGATTTCGACCGCACACGTTGAATATGAAACTGCTGGTCGTCACTACGCACACGTCGACTGCCCAGGCCACGCTGACTATGTTAAGAACATGATCACCGGCGCTGCCCAGATGGACGGCGCTATCCTCGTTGTGAACGCTGCTGACGGCCCGATGCCACAGACTCGCGAGCACATCCTGCTTGCACGTCAGGTTGGCGTTCCTGCACTTGTTGTTTACATGAACAAGGTTGACCAGGTTGACGACGAAGAAATTCTCGAGCTGGTTGAAATGGAAATCCGTGAGCTTCTTTCGAAGTATGATTTCCCAGGCGACGATATTCCAATCGTTCGTGGTTCGGCACTTGCGGCACTTGAAGGCCGTGACGACAACATCGGTAAGGAATCGGTCCTTGCACTGATGGCTGCTGTTGACGAAGCTATTCCTCAGCCAGAGCGTCCAATCGACAAGCCATTCCTGATGCCAGTTGAAGACGTGTTCTCGATCTCGGGTCGTGGTACGGTTGTTACCGGCCGCGTTGAAACCGGAATCGTCAAGGTTGGCGAAGAAGTTGAAATCGTTGGTATCAAGGACACCAAGAAGACGACCGTTACCGGCGTTGAAATGTTCCGCAAGCTGCTCGACGAAGGTCGTGCAGGCGACAACATCGGTGCGCTTGTTCGTGGCGTAGGCCGTGAAGAAGTTGAGCGTGGTCAGGTTCTCTGCAAGCCAGGTTCGGTTACGCCGCACACTGAGTTCTCGGCAGAAATCTACGTTCTTTCGAAGGACGAAGGCGGCCGTCACACGCCATTCTTCGCAAACTACCGTCCACAGTTCTACTTCCGTACAACTGACGTGACCGGCGAAGTAATCCTTCCAGAAGGCACTGAAATGGTTATGCCAGGCGACAACGTAACCATCGCGGTTAAGTTGATTGCTCCAATCGCTATGGACCCAGGTCTTCGCTTCGCAATTCGCGAAGGCGGACGCACCGTCGGTTCTGGGGTTGTCAGCACCATCACGAAGTAATATAGGCCGCGCTTCCCGCCCGACTCTTTGATTCGGGCGGGGCGGTTTTTAGAATTTCAAAACAGTTGTTCCGGCTTCGAAAGCGCAAGTCGGAATGGCTGTTTTTCGGCTCTTTGATATTGATAGAATTTGGAAATTGGTGAACCCATGGAAACGCAGAATATTCGCATCCGTCTGAAAGCATTTGACCATCGCGTCCTCGATCAGGCAACTGGCGATATCGCAGACACCGCACGCCGCACTGGCGCGCTTATCCGTGGTCCAATTCCACTTCCTACCCGTATCGAAAAGTTCACAGTGAACCGCGGACCGCACGTTGACAAAAAGTCACGCGAGCAGTTCGAAGTTCGTACCTATAAAAGGTTGCTCGACATTGTGCAGCCCACGCCACAGACCGTAGACGCGCTTATGAAGCTTGATCTTGCTGCCGGTGTGAATGTCGAAATCAAATTGGCGTAAGCCGATATCTCTACGCACGTAGAGTGAGACAATAGGAATACCGCCGAGTTTACTCGGGCTGCGTTCCCCGTCTTACCAGATCGCTCATGAAGATGAGCCACTGGTGCCTAGCCCGGACGGGGCAATGCTTAAAAATTCAGGGCTGGATTTAGGCGTCACGCCCTCCTGGCAATCCTGCCAGCCGGGCCTCTGACATAAGTTGGAGTATGGATCATGCGCACTGGCGTGATCGCGAAAAAGATGGGTATGATGCGCCTCTTCAATGAAGATGGCCGTCACGTACCTGTGACCGTTTTGGCGCTGGAAGGCTGCCAAGTGGTCGGAGCCCGCAATGCAGACAAGGATGGCTATTTTGCTGTTCGTCTCGGTGCCGGCGCCCGTAAAGCGAAAAATGTAAACAAACCACAACGCGGCGAGTTCGCTAAAGCACAGGTCGAGCCAAAAGCTCGCGTTGCTGAATTCCGCGTTGATAATGCCGACGGCTTGCTGCCTGTCGGCGCTTCTCTTTCCGCAGACCATTTTGTTGACGGCCAGCTCGTCGACATCACGGGCCACACGCAGGGTAAAGGCTTTGCCGGCGCCATGAAGCGTTGGGGCTTCGGTGGTATGCGCGCATCGCACGGTGTGTCCATCACCCACCGTGCCCATGGTTCGACTGGCCAACGCCAGGATCCAGGCAAGGTGTTCAAGAACAAGAAGATGGCCGGCCACATGGGTGACCGTCAGCGCACACAACAAAATCTTGAAATCGTCCGTACTGATGTTGCGCGCGGTCTCATCTTCGTAAAGGGTTCCGTACCTGGCGCGAAGAACGGTTGGTTGCTTGTTCGCGATGCCGTCAAGGTTCCTACACCTGAAGCTGCTCCGTTCCCCGGCGCGTTGAAGAATGACAATGAAGCCCCAGTGGTCGAAGACGTCATCATCAACACCGAAGTTGAAGTTGCAGACACCCCCGCTGTCGAAGCTGAAGCGCCTGCCGCTGAAGCTGCGTCCGCTGTCGAAGCACCTGCTGCTGACGCCGGCGAAGAAAAGAAGGAGGGCTAAGCCATGAAGCTCAAGGTTCAAACCCTCGACGCCAAAGCAAAGGGCGACATCGATCTGAATGACGACGTATTTGGCATTGAGCCACGCGCCGACATTCTGCACCGTGTTGTTACCTGGCAGCGTGAAAAGGCCCGCGGTACGGCTCGTCCTACCCGTGAGCGTTCAGACGTTGCACGCACCGGCAAGAAATTCGGCAACCAGAAGGGTGGCGGTACTGCCCGTCACGGTGACCGCGCTGCTCCGATCTTCATCGGTGGTGGTAAGGCCCATGGTGCCCGTCTGCGTGACTTTAACCCATCGTTGAACAAGAAGATCCGCTCATTGGGTCTGAAGATGGCGCTTTCGAGCAAAGCTAAGGCTGGTTCGCTTATCGTTCTTGAAGATCTTGATCTGGCGGCTGCAAAGACTGCGGCGCTTAAGGGTCAGGTTGGCAAGCTCGGTTTCGGCAAGACGACGCTGGTTATCGACGGCGACACCGTCAACGACAATTTCCGTATGGCTTCGGCTAACCTGGTCGGCATCAACGTGATGCCTGCTGTTGGTGCCAATGTTTATGACATTCTGAAGCATGACACGCTGGTCTTGACCCGCGCTGCGGTCGAGAAACTGGAGGCCCGTTTCAATGGCTAAGGATAAAGCAATCGACGTGCGTCATTATGACGTGATCGTTGCACCGCACATCACCGAAAAGGCGACCCTGCTGTCGGAGCACAACGCTGTTGTGTTCAAAGTCACGGGTAGCTCGACCAAGCCACAGATCAAGGCAGCTGTTGAAGCCCTGTTCGACGTCAAGGTCCTGAACGTGAATACGCTCGTGCAAAAGGGCAAAACCAAGCGCTGGAAGGGCAAGCCTTACACGCGTTCGGATGTCAAAAAAGCAATCGTCACTTTGGCCGAAGGCCAGAGCATTGACGTGACCACCGGTATTTAAGGGCAGGATAATGGCACTCAAAAGCTACAAACCAACTAGCCCCGCCCGTCGCGGCCTTGTGCTGGTTGACCGGTCGAGCCTCTACAAAGGCGGTCCTGTTAAGGGACTGACCGAAGGTAAGAGCAAGACCGGCGGCCGTAACAACAAGGGTCACGTGACTTCGCGCGGTATCGGCGGCGGTCACAAGCAAAAATATCGTCTGATCGACTTTAAGCGTCGTAAATGGGATATGCCTGCAACCGTTGAGCGTCTGGAATATGACCCCAACCGTTCGGCCTTCATCGCACTTGTAAAGTACGAAGATGGTGAACTGGCCTACATCCTTGCACCACAGCGTCTTGCCGTAGGCGACGTTGTTGTTGCCGGCGAAAAGACCGACGTTAAGCCAGGCAACGCGATGTTGTTGAGCCAGATGCCGGTTGGTACGATTTGCCACAACATCGAAATGAAGCCCGGTAAGGGTGGCCAGATCGCACGTTCAGCAGGCACCTATGTGCAGCTGGTCGGTCGTGACGGTGGCCGCGTTATCGTTCGCCTGAACTCAGGTGAGCAGCGCTACATTCTCGGCACGTGCATGGGTACAGTTGGCGCGGTTTCGAACCCTGACAACTCGAACACGACCCTTGCCAAGGCAGGCCGCAATCGCTGGCGCGGCATTCGCCCGCTGACGCGTGGTGTTGCTAAGAACCCTGTCGATCACCCGCATGGTGGTGGTGAAGGTCGTACATCAGGTGGCCGTCATCCGGTTACACCTTGGGGTAAGCCAACAAAGGGTGCTCGTACCCGCAGCAACAAGTCGACCGACCGGATGATCATCCGTTCGCGGCATGCTAAGAAGAAGAGGTAACTCATGTCTCGTTCCGTCTGGAAAGGTCCGTTTGT
>JAIXYC010000125.1 GCA_027490455.1 Sphingomonadales bacterium | reverse complement strand
GCCAGCCGCGCGGACATTGTTATACCAGTGATCCCATGTCGGGGAGTAGCGCAGCCTGGTAGCGCATCTGGTTTGGGACCAGAGGGTCGCAGGTTCGAATCCTGTCTCCCCGACCATTTCTTCGGACATTTTTCAAAAACATTGGCCGTTTTGGCGACCGGTTCAGCTTTGCGTTCCATGTGCTGCATCGCTGGCGATACGTTGCGATGATTTACTCCGTAGCGCCGCCACTTGAATTGACCGCATCAAATTCAGCCTTTGCATCTGCCTCGATAAGCTTCGTTGCTTCCTCCGCGGCTTGTTCAATGGTCAGCTTCTGCTCGGCCAGTTCCTCTTTCTGCGTGTTCGCTGCCGTATCCGCGTCATCCGCCTTGTCCGCTTCGGTTGGGGCCGTGTCACCACAGCCCGCAACCATAAGCATGACGCCTAAGACAAAGGCGTGTTTCAACGTGCTGCCTCTGGCTTCAATTCGCCGTCATAATTTGCAACGAGCGCCAAGGTCGCAACCCATGCAGCGACGTTTTGACGCAATTCGGTTTTGTCGATCTTGTCGAGCGTATCGTCGGGCGTGTGGTGCAGGTCGAAATATTTCGTGCCATCTTGCTGCAGGTCAATGATGCCCAATTTCTGCGCGGCGATTATCGCGCCAATATCCGCGCCGCCGCCAGCCAATTCCTTGCGCGGCACCACGCCCAATGGAGCCAATGCGGAAACAATCTGACCGCGAAGCGCCGACGCGCTTTCGGGCAGGCGGAAATCGACGGCCCAGACTTTGCCCGCGCCGAAATCCGATTCCATGGCCAAGGCATGGGGCTCGGTCGCGTGCTTCTCGCCATAATCCCGGCCACCCCAAATGCCGACTTCTTCAGCGCCGGCCCACAACAGGCGCACGGTGCGCTTTGGTTGGCCCATCGATTTCAAATGCTTGGCCGCGGCCCCGATGATCCCGCAACCTGCGGCGTCATCAATGGCGCCCGTCCCAAGGTCCCAGCTATCCAGATGGCAGGCGATGACAATCATGGGAAGTTCGGGGTTCGAACCCTTAACTTCGGCCAGAACATTGCCCGACGTCTGCATCCCGACATTTTTTGGGGTCAGCTTCAGTTTCATCCGCACCGGCTTGCCGCGCGCAATCATCCGCTCCAGATTTTCAGCGTCGGGTATCGACAATGCGCCTGCCGGAATGGGCGTGACGCCGGGATCAAAGTTGGTGTTCCCGGTGTGCGGGTTACGATGATAATCGGTTCCGATTGAACGGATGACGATCGCCGCCGCACCCTTTTTTGCGGCAATGTTTGGACCGACAAAGCGGGCAGGGCCAAATGCGCCGTAGCTGCTGCCGTCCTGCGTTGCTTTCATATTGTGACTGACAAAGGCAATCTTGCCCTTCAAGCTGCCATCGGGGGCAGCACGCAGGTCATCGATCGTCGGGAAATACATAATTTCGGCTTCGAGCCCAGGTTCGCCTGTGCTGCCGCTATTGCCCAATGCGGCTATGGCAAGTTTCTGCGGAAAGGGGGCAACGACGGATGCCGTTTCTTCGCCGCGTACCCATGTGGGCATCTGATATTCTTCGATGCGGACATTATCAAATCCAAGCGCCTTTAGTTTGCTGACCGACCACGTCCGCGCGCGCGCTTCGGCTTCGGTGCCGCCTTGTCGCGGGCCGATTTCGGTGGTGAGCCCTTCGACGATGTCATAGGCAAAACTGTCACTCTGTAGAGCTTTGTCGCGGATCGATGCGACTGCAGCGCTGTCCGGCGACCCAGGCGCGCCCAGTGCGAGGGATGGCGAAAGGAACAGCGTGGAGGCTGCGGCGAGCAAGAGGATGTTTTTCTTCATGCTTGGCAGGCTTAATCGCATCGCCGGGATTTGCAATCCCACCTTGCGGCGAAACGCGCAGATAGCTAGGGAAGCGGCCAAATCAAAAGTAATGCAACACAGGAATTAAAGCCCATGGCAGCCCAATATAGCTTCGTAATGAAGGGAATGACGAAAACCTTTCCCGGCGCAAGCAAGCCCGTCCTCAACAACATCAATCTGCAATTCTATCCGGATGCAAAGATCGGCATCGTTGGACCAAACGGCACGGGTAAATCCACCCTGATGAAAATCATGGCCGGAATGGACACAGAGTTTACGGGCGAAGCGTGGCCTGGCGAACATATCCGCGTGGGCTATCTGGCGCAGGAGCCAGAGCTTGATCCGACCAAAACGGTCAAGGAAAACGTCATGGACGGCGTTCGTGCGGTTGCCGACCTTGTGGATCGTTTTAACGAGATTTCGACCATCATGGGCGATCCGCCAGAGGACGCCGACTTTGACGCGCTCATGGAAGAAATGGGCACGCTTCAGGAAAAGATTGATGCCGTTGATGGTTGGTCGCTCGATAGCCAGCTGGAGCTCGCCATGGACGCGCTGCGTTGCCCCCCCGGCGACAGCCCTGTCACCAGCCTTTCGGGTGGTGAAAAGCGCCGTATCGCGCTGACGCGGCTTTTGTTGGAAAAGCCCGACATATTGCTGCTCGACGAACCGACCAACCACTTGGACGCAGAGTCCGTTGCATGGCTGGAAAAGCATTTGGTCGATTATAAGGGCAACGTCATTCTCGTGACCCACGATCGCTATTTCTTGGACAATGTCGTCAGCTGGATCCTTGAGCTCGATCGCGGTCGTTACTTTGTCTATGAAGGCAATTATTCGACCTATCTTGAAAAGAAGGCGAAGCGTCTGGAGCAGGAATCGCGTGAAGACGCAGGCCGTCAAAAGGCTATTAAGGACGAGCTGGAGTGGATCAGGCAAAGTCCAAAGGCGCGGCAAACCAAATCGAAAGCGCGTATTAAATCTTTTGACCAGCTAGTCGAGGCGCAAGAAAACCGCACCCCCGGCAAGGCGCAGATCGTCATTCAAATCCCTGTGCGTGTCGGTAGCAGTGTCATTGAGGTGAAGTATGTCCCCAAAGCTTGTGGGGTCATTTTGCTCTTTGGGAACAT
>JAIXYC010000118.1 GCA_027490455.1 Sphingomonadales bacterium | reverse complement strand
TTTGGCCCAAAGACGACGTCGCGCGCGGCATGGCGCGTTCCATGGCGGCGGAAATGCATGCGGGCTATACCGCCCTGCGCCGCGAATTCCCGATGAATACGCGCAAGACCTTTCACGACGTGACGATATCTGAAGAGACCCGGAAAGACGCGTTGCGCATCTTGCAAATATGGGCCGAAGCCCGCTCGCGCTTTGGCAAAGACGGGCCATATCTGTTTGGTACATTCAGTGCGGCGGACATCATGTTCGCACCGGTGGTGACGCGTTTTGTGACCTATGGCTTCACCCTGCCCGGCTTTGCCGAAAGCTATGCGGAAACGATTATGGCGCATCCGTGGATGGAAGAATGGTACGCTGCGGCGACCGAGGAACCATGGACAATCCAGCGGATTGAGGACGCGGTTACTTAATCCGCTCCGTGGGATAAGGCGTCCCGTCTTTGCGGAAATAGCCTGCATCGCCGAATGTCATGTCGATATCAGCGTAGACACCGCCTGCACCGCGATCGCCAGCACCGATAGCGATGAAGACACAATCGCAATCGCTGCGGTTAATCAGATGATGGCCGTTGGGTTCGCCCGCCGCCCACGCCGCAATGTCGCCTGCCCGCAAAACCGTTTCGGTATCATCCTCAATCAATACGGCTTCGCCAGACAGCATGATGACGATTTCGTCTTCTTTATGGTGCCAATGCCGATGTGATGACCATCCACCAGGCTTCAGTACCACATGACTTGCACCCAAATGCGTAAGGCCAGCTTCCGGTGCTAACCTTCGCCACCACCTGCCCTCGACTTCGCGGTCATATGGCGCGGGATACCCCGTTGCATTGCTTTGGGCGATTGCATCGAGGTTGAGTTTAGGCACTGGAAGGCTCTAGCCACATTGCGCGCGGTGCAGCAGCTTCTGGTCGGCCAACACGAGCGCCATCATCGCCTCAACCACAGGTGCGCCGCGTATGCCCACACAGGGGTCGTGACGGCCCTTTGTGATGATGTCGGTCGCATCGCCGTCGCGGGTGACTGTTTCCACGGGCGTGAGGATTGAGGAGGTCGGCTTGAACGCGACCCGCACCAGCACCGGCTGCCCTGTGGAGATACCGCCCGCAATTCCGCCCGCGTTATTCGCGAGGAATTCAGGATGGTTCGATCCTTCCGATGAAGGCCGCATGCGGTCGGCATTATCTTCGCCACGCAAACGCGCGGCGCCAAAGCCTGCGCCAATTTCGACGCCTTTAACCGCGTTGATGCTCATCATCGCCGACGCAAGTTCGCTGTCGAGTTTCGCATATAATGGTGCGCCCCAACCGGCTGGTACGCCGGTAGCGACACATTCAATGACGGCGCCAAGCGATGACCCAGCCTTACGCGCCTCATCCACCAGCTTCTCCCACCGACCGGCAGCGGCTTCGTCGGGGCAGAAAAAGGGGTTTTTGTCGATCTGTGCGGCTTCAAAATTGTTGCGGTCGATGGCGTCGCCACCGATCTCCGCAACATAAGCGATGATGTTTACGTCCGGCATGACAGCCCTTGCCACTGCGCCAGCGGCGACACGTGCAGCGGTTTCACGCGCACTTGAACGTCCGCCACCGCGATAATCGCGAAAGCCATATTTTGCGTCATAGCTGTAATCGGCATGACCGGGGCGATAGGCCTTGGCGACGTCAGAATAATCTTTTGACCGCTGGTCAACATTTTCGATCATCAGCGAAATGGGTGTCCCAGTTGTCCGCCCTTCAAAAACACCCGACAAAATTCGCACGGCATCCGGCTCCTGCCGCTGCGTTGTGAAGCGCGATGTCCCGGGACGGCGCTTGTCCAAAAATGGCTGAATGTCCGCTTCGGACAAGGCAAGGCCGGGAGGGCAACCATCAACCACGGCGCCAAGCGCTGGACCGTGGGACTCTCCCCAAGTCGTGAAGCGAAAAACGCGTCCGAAAGTATTAAAGCTCATCTGCTGATTCCGACTTCTTCATATGGACCGCGCGATAGTGCACCAGATCGTTGCCATGCCCCGCGATCATTTTGTGGTGTCAATATCAGGAGCATCCTCCTGCTTCATGCCGACGGTGTGGTAACCCGCATCGACATGGTGGATTTCGCCGGTAACGCCTGCGCCCAGATCGGACAGGAAATATAATGACGACGCACCAACGTCATCAATGGTCACGTTGCGGCGCAGCGGCGTGTTCAGTTCATTCCATTTCAGGATATACCGGAAATCACCAATGCCCGACGCTGCGAGCGTCTTGATTGGTCCAGCCGATATCGCGTTCACGCGAATGCCTTGTGGCCCGACATCATTGGCCAGATATTTGACCGACGTTTCCAGTGCCGCCTTGGCCACGCCCATGACGTTATAATGCGGCATGACCTTTTCTGCGCCATAATAACTGAGCGTCAGCATCGATCCGCCACCTTCACCGGTTTCGGGATCAAGCGGCTTCATCATCGCCGCAGCGCGCTTGGCGACGGCGGTAAAGCTGTAGACGCTGATGTTCATCGTCATCAGGAAGTCGTCCAGACCTACGTCGAAATATTTGCCACGCAGTGCTTCTTTGTTGGTGAAGCCGATGGCGTGGACCACGAAATCAATGGTGGGCCATTTGGCCGCCAGCGTGTCAAAGGCGCGGTCGAGATTGTCCATGTCGGCAACGTCGCAATCGATGAGCAAGTCACAACCAAGTTGTTCCGCCAATGGCCGAACGCGCTTTTCCATGACTTCGCCCTGATAGCTGAACGCCAATTCCGCGCCTTCGGCATGCAAACGCTTCGCAATGCCCCACGCCAGAGACTTGTCATTGGCGAGCCCCATAATCAGCCCGCGTTTGCCCGCCATCAATCCTGTCATAAAATCCTCATTCGTCAGGTGAATTTTGTTGCCGATGCTTTAGTCCATTTTCATGGGCGTTGGCCAGCGCTGCGTTTAATTGCGCTCCTGTCACCAATCCTAGCCCAATAAGATAGAAGAAAATGAGCGCCACCATAACACCGGCAAGGCTGCCATAGGTTAGGTCATAATTGCTGACGCTCGACAGGAAAACCGGCAAAAGCGCCGTGAGGCCAAGCCACCACATGCTCACCAAGGCTGGCCCTGGCCATTTGGGAAATGCGGATGACCGATATTTGGACGGGGTTAGCCCGACAAAAATGACATAGATTGCGACGAACAATGTAATGAATGGAATGATACGGCCCCACGCGAAATAGCCAGAAACCATCTGCGCAGTGGGAATGAAGCGATACACCAGATCCTCAACCGCGGTCACCACAACCTGCGCCGAAAAGGCAATCATCGCCAGAATAACCGACGCAATGATCGCGCCGAGCGAACCCAATCGATAATGCCAGAACGCACGGCTGGGCGCCGCACCATAAGACCGATGGAGCACGTCGCGAAAGGTCTCGATAAGGCTGGCGGCGGTCCAAAGGCTGACGGCAGCGCTTAGCCACAGCAACGGCCCCGAACGCGCGGTCATGGCGGACTCGATGGGTTCTTTAAGCGCGACGGCAACACTGGGCGGGACAGTCGTGAAAAACGCTTCAATCAAAGCTAGGCCGGACTCGGTTTGTCCAACTGCGCCAGCGATGGCCGCGGCGACAACGCAGAATGCGAAAAGCGATACCAACGACAGATATGCGAAATTGCCCGCGTGAATAAACCCGTCGCTATACACACCGAAGGCAACACGCTTGGTCACTTCCATAACCTGCCCCTTCAGCCCAAGGTGCGCAAACCATGTCGCTTCGCTTTCATCGGCATGCGCCGTCGCAGGAAGATGTGCCCGTGCCTCCGGTGACAGAGGCGAAATTTCAGACACTAAGATTGTCCCGGACACTGCTGTCCGAGAGAACGCCAGCCAGACGCGCCAGTTCCGTTGGGTCTGAGGGCAAATGAATCATCAGCGTGACCAACTGATCGCCGCGTGCACCTGATTTGGTTGTGAAGCCCCGGCCCTTTATCCGCAGAACAGCACCGGAATTGGTACGCGGCGGAACGGTGAGCATGACTGCGCCATCGACGGTCGGAACCTTCACCTTACCGCCATCGACGGCTTCTTTGATCGAGATCGGCAGATCAATCCGGATATGGTCGCCATCGCGCGCCAGAACAGGGTGCTTGCCAAGCTTCAACGTGACCATGGCATCGCCATTGCCGCCCAGCCCTGGCTGACCACGTCCCGGAATGCGGATCTGTTGTCCCGCAACAAGGCCAGCAGGCAGTTTGAACTCAACGGTCTTGCCGTCGCCCAGCGTAATGCGCTGCGGCGCAAGCGTTGCCGCGTCGGTGAAGGACACCAAATGTTCGTACGCAATATTCGCGCCCTTGGGCGGCGGCGCTTGCTGTGGACGTGGGCCAGCACCGGGACGGCCACCGCCCCCGCCAAACAAGCCATCAAAAATGTCGCCAAGGTCAATGCCGCCGCTGCCGAAGTCGAAATTGCCACCACCGGGCCCGCCTTGGCTATATCCGCCGCCGCCAAAGGGATTACCACCGGCAAAGCGGGGTTGGCCATTTTCGTCTATTTCGCCGCGGTCAAATTGCCCGCGCTTTTTGGGGTCCGACAACAAATCATAGGCTTGCGTAATTTCGCTAAAGCGCTCCGAAGCTTTCGGATTGTCCTTGTTCTTGTCGGGATGCAATTCCTTCGCAAGCTTACGATAAGCGGATTTAATCGCTTTCTCGTCCGCGCCTTTGGAAACGCCTAATATCGAATAAGGATCAGCCATTCTTGTCCCTGTTTACCCTGCTTATCCGTCTTACATTGGTATTACAGTGCCCCAAGTCAACTCGGAAGCAGGGCGTTATCCTGTTTTTTACCGGTAATCTGGCGTAGCAGAAGATATAGCAGCAGGCCAATCGGCCCCGCCATCAACGTGAAGAACAGTATCGGGACTTGAAGCCAGCGCGCAATTTTGTGCTGGTCAGCATTTCGCGCAATCCAGATGCCGACAAACAAATCGAACGCCAAATAATGGATCCAGCCGATCGTTGCACCGCCGGGCGAGTCAAACAACGCCATGACCCCCGCTAACGTCGTGAAGTCCGCAGGCGGGCGGCCTGCGGGACCGCCATCGGATATACATCCAGCCATCAACGGAATGATAAGGCCCGCATAGAGGCAGGCGAGCAACGCTGTTCCTGCGAAAAATACATATGGCACGACTCGTTCGCGCTTTGGCGTGAGCGCCAAAACCACCCAAGCGAGCAACGCCCAGGCATTTGCGACACCGAATATCATTTCCCAGTTCATTTTATATTCTAGCCCCTTTTAACCCGCACCAGTCTAGCCTATCGGTGGGCTATGGAAAGACCTGATCCTTTTAGCGTGTTCGACGAATGGTTTGCCGAAGCGCGGACCACCGAAATCAACGACTCCAACGCAATGGCATTGGCGACGACGGGCGCAGATGGACAACCTTCGGTCCGCATGGTGCTGTTGAAAGGCCATGGCCCCG
>JAIXYC010000133.1 GCA_027490455.1 Sphingomonadales bacterium | reverse complement strand
TTCAAGCGGCATTTTTTGGCGAAAGGCAGCGGCGCCATATGCATCTGGTCCGGGCCCCGCGTCAAAGGCGGGTTCCGCGATATTCACGCCGACAACCGCCCCCGCCGGCGCGCCCTCAATCCAGCTTATAGTGCCATGTTGGTCGGTTTCGAAGCGTATTTGGTCAATAGGTTCGGCAAAGGAAACGGGCTGTTCGATAGAAACCTCGGCCGGTATTTCAGCCGGATCATGCTGTTCCCGCACAATCCGCAATTTTTCGATGCGTTCAACAATGTCCCGGATGTGCAAAACCTGTGGTGTAGCCGCGACCGTCTCAGCCTCGCTTTTGTCGCAAGCGGGCATGAAATCTGCGGAAGACAATAGCCGAAGCGCACGCAGTGTCATGGGGCCAATGTCCCCGCGGTTACGCAAATATTCGCGCGCACGGGTGGACATATGGGGGACGATATCTGCCAATTCCGCGTCGCTGAGCCGCGCGCCACGGACCGCCGCTGCAGCCACCGCCGGGACATCGCTCGAAAGCAGCAAAAGCAAAGGCGCAGAACGCAGCCGCCCGGACAAGCCACGCACACATTGTTCGCGCAGCGCTGCGGGAATGATGTCCATAAACTGCCGTACTTTTTGTAATCCGGATTCCACCGCATCCGGGTCAAAGTCGGACGAATTTTGCGCTAATATACCCACCAGTTGTTGCCATTTGGCATATAAGCCAATGCTGTCATCGTCCGCCTGACGCAAAGTGGTTTCAAGGCGTTCGTCAAAGCGCAAATTCGGCAAGTCCCAATGCTATGTTATCGGTGCTGTGGCCGCCGGATAACCGGATATCAGGACGTACGAAAGCGACAAAATTGGGGCGTCACACTTTGGGACAATTGCAATATAATATAATTATATTATAAAGCGGGGGCATAATGGAAATGGAAATAACAAGATCATGGCTAATATGAACCTAGATGCGATAGATATGAAGCTTTTGGCGGAATTGCAGGCTGATGGTCGCATTACCAATGTGGAGCTTGCGTCCAAGGTTGGGCTGACAGCCCCGCCATGCTTGCGGCGTATGCGCGCGTTGGAACAATCGGGCACGATTAAGTCCTATCACGCAGATGTCGACGCCAGCGCGTTGGGCTACACAATCACCGTGTTTGCTATGGTCAGCTTAAAAAGTCAGGCCGAAGAAGATCTGAAGGCGTTTGAGCAGCATGTTCGGGCGCTCCCCGATGTGCGCGAATGCCATATGCTGAATGGCGAAATTGACTTCATCCTGAAAATCGTCGCGCGCGACCTGCAGTCATTTCAAGAATTTTTAACCTCGCAGCTAACGTCTGCGCCAAATGTGAGCAGCGTCAAAACGTCGCTGACCATTCGCACCGCAAAAGACGAACCGGGCGTGCCAATACCGATGCCATAAAAAAAGGGCCCGATTGCGCGGGCCCTTATTTTAAAAAAGTTGATACAACTTAGGTCGCTGGCGTTGCCGCAGGCGCCGCTGCTGGTGCGGGATTTTCCAAATGGTTGATATATATCACCCAATATTCGGCAATTGCCTTGCGGTTTGCACCTGTGACCTGCGCAAAGTCGGCTTTCGCGCCGGCATAATCACCGAGCATGGCTTTCGACATAGCAAGGCGGAAGCGGGTGCGGTCGGTCTGGTTTCCGCCATCCTTATCCAGCACGGGACCTTTGCTTAAGGCTGTCTCGTACAGATCCTTGGCTGTCTTATAATCCTTGTGCGAGAAGAAAGAGTCACCGGTCAGCGTCGCCAGCATGGCCCTTGGGCTCGCTTTTGCAGAGGCGATGGTTCCCGCCAATGTACGGGTATCTTCGGCCAAACGTGCCTTCGCCTCGTTATAACGCTCGCTGAAGGTCACGTTGTTGCGTGAGATGACGCCCTTTGCAAAGCCTTCGTCCAATACAGACACGGCCTCAGCGGGATAGCGCACACCGATATAGCTCAAGCTATCGAGATATTCGGCATATTCTTGTTGAAAGCGCAAACCATTGGTCGCGCGCATCAAGCGCATGAGATCAAGCGATTCTTCAGGGTTCGTGTTCAGCGAACGGTTGAAGAACGCAAGCGCATCATGCCAATAATCGGGGTTATTTTCGGCGATCACCAAATCTTTGTAGAAATTCGCGGCACCAGCATAATCCCTCGCTTTTGCCGAAAGGTTGGCGGCGCGAATGACATAGGTTTTGTTGATCTGTCCGGCCGCCTTGCTCGCTGCAATCGCCTTGCCGATCCAAACGATAGCGTCGGCATCCTTATTCTGCTGCGACATGGCGTTGGAAATCAGAAACTCGATATTGTTGGCGCGGTACCCAAGGTTGAACGCATCAATCATGCTCTTTTCAGCGTCGGCAAACCGCTTGCCATCATAAGCAATCGCGCCCTTGCGGAACGTATATGCCTGTTTCATTTCAAGTGGCGTCGTTGCGGATGCGAGCAACAGATCGATACCTTGATCCTGCAAAGCCGTGTCTTTTGACGAAACGCCGATGTTGACGGCCAAAATGCCGGCTTCATAACGATCATCATCATTGGCAATGGCAGCCAGAATTTTCGGAAATTCAGCCTTCGCTGCCGCTGCATCCTTGGTTTTGTTCAAAAGATTGGCGACGGGCATATAAGCCGCGATGAACGGCTTGGAATAATTTCTCTTGGGAGCCGCAGGCGTGGCTTCCTTCCCCTTCTTTTCTTTCTTTTCCTTCTTTGGCTTTTCATCAGACTGCGCAAAAGCAGGCGCAGCGGTTACTGCGACGAATGAAAGTGCAAGGGCAAATTTTGAAACCAGCTTCATTTAACTCTCCGGGATTATAGATGTATTGCCGTGTGCTTCGGTTAACGTCGTGTATAGGACCTTGCCATCTTCAGTGCAATTGACATAGCGCAGTCGCATGAATTCCCGTTGAACGATCCAGAGGAAAATTCAAGTGCCTGAACGTACCGCAGTGATAATTGGCGCACGTGGCGGCATTGGGGCGGCGCTTGCTGATGCTTTGGACGCGGGCGATCAATATGACCGCGTCATCCGGCTGCATCGGACGAGCGCGCCGGCCATCGACATATTGGACGAGGCAAGCATAGCCGCCGCGGCAACCAATTTGGCGGACACAGCGCCGCAATTGGTCATCGTGGCCACGGGGTTATTGCACACAGCCACTAAAGGGCCGGAAAAAAGCCTGCGCGAACTTGATCCTGAATGGATGATGGAAAATTACCGCATCAATGCGGTTGGGCCCGCTTTGGTGGCGAAACATTTTCTGCCCATCATGGCAAAGCAAGGCCCGATCTGCTTTGCGGCGCTTTCCGCCCGCGTGGGCAGCATTTCGGATAATCGACTTGGCGGATGGCACAGCTATCGCGCGTCGAAATCCGCGCTCAATATGTTCATCCGCAACATTGCGATCGAATGGCAGCGCAAAAATGCGCAATCTATTGTGGTTGGCCTGCATCCCGGCACCGTCGAGACGAAGCTGAGCGCGCCATTTAAAGGCAATCCGGCACATGAACGCTTCGTCCCTGCCCGCGCTGCTGCGGACATGCTAAGCGTGCTCGCGGGGCTAAAGCCTGAGCAAAGCGGGCAGATTTTCGCTTATGATGGCAGTGTCGTCGCCCCCTAATCGCACCCTCTGCGTGAATCTGTGGATAAGCTGTAGAAAACACCCCTATTCGGGCAGTCGCTTGTGGCCATGTGACCGACTTGGGTCTATGGCTTAGTGACCCAAAAAATATAAGGATTTGCGCGCTGTGAGCGACGACATAGTTACAATGGAACCATCGGACATTTCGCCAGTCGACATCGTCGATGAAATGAAGTCGAGCTACCTCGATTATGCGATGTCGGTCATTGTATCCCGGGCCCTGCCTGACGTTCGTGACGGCCTGAAGCCCGTTCACCGCCGCATATTGTTCGCAAGTCAGGAAGGCGGCTTTGTCGCTGGCCGACCATATCGCAAATCGGCAAAGATTGTCGGCGACGTCATGGGCAACTATCACCCGCATGGCGATAGCGCGATTTACGATGCGCTTGCCCGTATGACGCAAGATTGGTCGATGCGCGTGCCGTTGATCGATGGTCAGGGTAACTTCGGCTCGATGGACCCTGATCCGCCCGCATCGATGCGGTACACCGAAGCACGGTTGAACAAGGTCGCCAACGCGCTGTTGGATGATCTCGACAAAGACACCGTCGATTTCCAACCCAATTATGACGGCAGCCGCGAAGAACCGCAGGTTCTGCCTGCACGTTTCCCAAACCTGTTGGTCAACGGCGCTGGCGGTATTGCCGTCGGCATGGCCACCAACATCCCGCCACACAATCTCGGCGAAGTTATCAAGGCGTGCCTTGCCTATATCGATAACCCGGCCATCTCCATTGATGAGCTGATCGAGATTGTCCCTGCCCCTGATTTCCCCACCGGGCCATTGATCCTTGGCACCGGCGGCGCACGTTCGGCCTATCGCGAAGGCAAGGGCTCCATCATGCAGCGCGCCCGCCACGAGATTGAGGAAGGAAAAGGCGATCGTCGCTCTATCGTCCTGACGAGCATTCCGTTTCAGGTCGGCAAATCCGCTCTGGTCGAAAAAATCGCCGAAGCCGCGAAGGACAAGCGTATCGAGGGTGTTTCCGACATTCGCGATGAATCCAGCCGCAAGGGCGTGCGCATCGTCATCGATCTGAAGCGTGATGCGACCACCGATGTGGTGCTCAACCAATTGTGGCGCCACACACAGGCGCAATCGAGCTTCCCGGCCAATATGCTCGCCATTCGCGGCGGACGGCCGGAAGTCCTCAACCTGCGCGATATCATCGAAGCATTCATTCGCTTCCGTGAAGAAGTCATCACCCGCAGAACGAAGTTCGAACTGAACAAAGCTCGCGAACGTGCGCATTTGTTGCTTGGACTTGTCGTTGCCGTCACCAATTTGGACGAAGTCGTCCGCATCATCCGCGGATCGGCCAGCCCGGCCGAGGCGCGCGCTGCGCTGATCGCGCGCAAATGGCCAATCGCGGAAATCGCGTCGTACATCAAATTGGTGGAAGCCGTTGAAACCGAAATTACGGGCGACAGCTACCAATTGTCGGAGCTTCAGGTGCGCGCCATTCTCGAACTGCGCCTGCACCGTCTGACGGCGCTTGGCCGTGATGAAATTGGCAAGGAACTTCAGGGTCTTGCCGAGAGTATCGCAGAATATCTCGCAATTTTGGGCGACCGCGTAAAGCTGTACGCGGTTCTACGTGAAGAACTGGTCGCCATTGACGCCGAATTTTCGACGCCACGCTTGTGTGAAATCACCGCAAGCTGGGACGGCCTTGATGACGAAGACCTTATGGAGCGTGAGGAAATGGTCGTCACCGTCACCCATGGCGGCTACATCAAACGGACCGCACTGGCCGCTTTCCGCGCCCAAAACCGTGGTGGCAAGGGCCGCGCGGGTATGGCGACGAAGGACGAAGATGCCGTCACCGAACTGTTCGTCACCAGCACGCACACACCCGTATTGTTCTTCTCGAACATCGGTAAGGTCTACCGCCTAAAGGTTTGGAAGCTGCCCGAAGGCGGCCCATCGACCCGCGGTCGCCCCATGGTCAACCTGCTGCCATTGGGCGAAGGCGAGGTCATTTCCAACGTTTTGACGCTGCCTGAGGACGAAGCGGAATGGGGCGGCCTCAGCGTCGTATTTGCCACGGCCAAGGGCTATGCCCGCCGCAACAGCATGGACGCATTTGCCAATGTCCCAAGCAACGGCAAAATCGCGATGAAGTTCGAAGGCGAAGATGCCGACGACAAGCTGATCGGCGTGGAATTGTTAAGCGCCGAAAACGACGTCTTGCTGGCAAGCCGCAACGGCAAGGCGATCCGCTTTGCCGCGGACGACATTCGCGAATTCCAAAGCCGCGCGTCTACCGGTGTTCGCGCCATGAAGCTAGCCAAGGGCGACGAGGTTATCTCGCTGTCGATCCTTCAGCGCGTAGGCACCTCGCCCGAAGAGCGCGAAGATTATCTGCGCTTTGCGCCGTGGAAGCCCGAGAAGGAAGGCGAACCCACAATGTCCGCGGAACGCATTGCGGAAATGGCGGAGCGTGAACAGTTCATCCTTACCGTATGCGCCAATGGCTATGGCAAATTGTCATCGGCTTATGGATATCGCCGCACGGGCCGTGGTGGTCAGGGCATCACCAACATCGACAATATCGAACGCAACGGCCCCGTTGTCGCCAGCTTCCCCGCAACCAAGGGTGACCAGTTGATGCTCGTCACGGACCAGGCCAAGCTGATCCGTATGCCACTGGACAGCTTACGCGTCCTTGGCCGCGGCACCGCTGGCGTGCGTTTGTTCAACGTTGGCGACAATGAACATGTCGTCGGCGCAGCGAAGATTGACGAGAGTGATGATGAGGCAGACGTTGCAATCGACGACACAAGCGAAGTAACATCCGCAGTAGCCGAAGTATCCGAAGGAAACGAACCCGCATGAGCACAGCGCATGTGATTGCCGCAGTCCTTGCAGCCGCCACGCAAAGCGCACCTGCTGTTCCCGCCGCTGCGCCAAATGATTATGCGCTCGAACAGAATTGGCTTTGCCGTCCGGAACGCCGTGACGCGTGCAGCACGCCTGGTCTTGACGTAACTGAGGTTGCGCCAGATGGAACGCGCACAGTTCAAACGGTAACGCGGGCAAAAGCACCTGAAGCCGATTGCTTCTATGTATATCCAACCTTGTCATACGACCCGGGCGGAAATAGCGACATGATCGCCAATGACGAAGAACGCCGGGTTGTTGAGGCGCAGTTTGCACGTTTTGGGACAGTTTGCAGAACTTTCGCTCCGATCTACCGCCAATCAACCTTAAGCTGGTTGCGTTCCAACATGGTCGGCAACCCCATCCCTATGGACCCCGAGCTGCGGTATATTGACGTGCGCGATGCGTGGCGGCGCTACATGGCGGCCGATAACAAGGGGCGGCCATTTGTTCTTGTTGGACATTCGCAAGGATCGGGACTGCTTAAGCGCCTGATTGCGGAGGAAATCGAAGGAAAACCCGTCGCAACGCAGATGCTGTCAGCCATGCTTGCAGGTACCAATGTCGCAGTGCCCAAGGGCAAGGACCAAGGCGCCGATTTCAAACAGACGCCGGTGTGCCGTAAAGCCGGGCAGACCAATTGCGTGATTGCCTGGACAAGTTTTCGCGAAACCTCGCCGCCACCTGCAAACGGCCGCTATGGCCGTGTGCCTGACCCCGCGCATGAAACCATTTGCGCCAACCCAGCTGCGCTTGGCGGCGGTATGGCCACAGTGAACGCACGTTTTCCCTCTGGTGCAGGGATTGGCGACTTGGTGGCAGATAGCCCGCGCTGGACCAAAGACAATGCCCCCGTTACCACGCCGACCGTCGCAGTTCCCGGACTATACGCAGCACAGTGCGTGACGGTGAACGGCGCGAATGTCTTGTCAGTCCGCATCAACGCAGACCCTGCCGACCCCCGTATTGACGATGTCGGCGGTGATGTCCGCTTTGGCGCATTTGTCGCGCAGGACTGGGGACTTCACCTGATCGACGTGTCGCTGGTTATGCAGGATATGGTGGATCTGGTGCCCGTGCAGTTGGCGGCATGGAAAGCGCGCGGCCGTTAAGAACCGTTTTGTAACGACGGGTGCAATGTAGGGTTTGATTTGAGATCCTGCACGCCCTCAAGCGATTTGGCCGCTCTTTCTCAGTGTCGATATTTTGTGAATGTGGCGAAACGCAATGTCATCGTTAAAGCGACAAACGAGACAATCAAAACATCGTCGCTGGTCGCTTTTGTAGCTTTAAACGGGCGTAGGCTTAATCGCGCTCTTCGCCGGCGGCATAATGCCCGCGTTTTACCAAGGTTTGCGCCACGCCAACCGCAATCATCAACACGCCGAAATAATAAAGATACCAGATCGCGATGCCCGATACCTTCGAATTTGCGAGCGGACCAAGTTCCGCGAAAATCAACAGGTCCGAAATGACAAACAAAACCGCGCCGATCCCGACACGGTAACGGGGGAAGTTGCTGCTCCACGCCATCGCCGCCATCGCAGCCAGAATGACGCTGTAGGCTGCAACCTGAACCGCTTCGTCGGTGGTGGGCGGCAGGCCATAAGCAATCACCGGCGTCAGCAGGAAAATCGCGATTGCGAGCAATTTCTGGCTGAATGTCGGCGCCACGCGCCTGTGCCGGAAATACAGCCAGATGGCGACCAGATGACCGGCGGCAAAGGCCAATGCACCTGCAACCATGCTGAATTCAATCAAACCGTCACCCAGCGCATAAAAGGCCAATATGATGGCCAAGGGCACAAATTCGCCCACATGATGGCGGTGCAACGCAAAGGGCACAAGCAAGCCAACGCCCGCCATTTTCCAGACGAGGGCAATCAATCCGCCGTCGAGGGGCAGAAAAAGCCAAGTCGCAGGAAAGCTTATCCCGGCGATCAAGCTGGCCAACAGATATGGTCGTTTATGTGCGAGGTCCTGTGTCATCCGCCGATTCATCGTTCAAACAACCGCGCAAGACAAGTGGAATATGGTCCATCATCTTATCCGGTCTGCAACGGTGGCCCGCTCCACAACATCGCATGGCCCCGGCTATATTTATGCGCGTCAGACGGCGGCGGGGCCAGCGTTGGCCGGTTGATCGTGCCGTCTTCGGATAGGTTAAGCGTAAATCCCATAGTCCATCTTGCCGCTTTTACCTGTGCAGCGCCAAAGATTTTTGATAGCCGCCCCACATGACCAAATCATATGACGTTCAAATTATCGGTGGCGGCTTGGCAGGGTGCGAGGCGGCTTGGCAATTGGCGCAGCGCGGAATGCGGGTGAAGCTTTCGGAAATGCGCGGTTCGGGCGACATGACGCCAGCGCACCAGACCGACGGCCTTGCCGAATTGGTATGCTCAAACAGCTTTCGGTCGGACGATGCGGAAAACAACGCCGTTGGCCTGCTGCATCAGGAAATGCGTGATCTGGGATCGCTGATCATGCAAGCCGCTGAAGTCGCGAAGGTTCCCGCCGGTTCGGCGCTGGCGGTTGATCGTGATGTTTTCTCAGAAACGGTTACCAAGAATCTGGAAAGTCATCCAAATATCGAAATCGTGCGCGAACGTGTGGATATCATTCCCACCGACCGCCCGGTCATCATCGCCACGGGTCCATTGACCGCGACCAACCTTGCCGAAAGCATCATGGCGAAAACCGGTGAGGACCGCCTTGCCTTTTTCGACGCAATTGCGCCGATTGTGTACCATGACAGCATCGATATGGACATCGCATGGTATGCCTCGCGCTGGGACAAGGGCGAAGGTAAGGATTATATCAACTGCCCCATGGATGAAGCGCAATATCGCGCTTTTCATCAGGGTTTACTCGATTCCGAGAAGTCTGAATTCAAGGAATGGGAAACCAACACCCCCTATTTCGAAGGATGTATGCCGATTGAGGTCATGGCGTCGCGCGGGCTCGATACGCTGCGCTTTGGCCCGATGAAGCCGGTCGGCTTGGATAATCCGCGCACGGGGCGTTGGGCCCATGCCGTGGTGCAGCTGCGTCAAGACAATAAACAAGGCACATTGTGGAACATGGTCGGGTTCCAAACCAAGATGAAACATGGCGCACAAGTTGAACTACTGCGTACCATCCCCGGACTGGAAAAGGCAGAATTTGCGCGGCTTGGCGGCTTGCACCGCAATACATTCATTCGCTCGCCCATCCTATTGGACCGTCAGCTGCGCCTGAAATCATCGCCGCATATCCGTTTTGCCGGACAGATCACCGGCTGCGAAGGCTATGTTGAAAGCAGCGCGGTTGGGCTGATGGCGGGGATCATGACCGCGGCGGAGATTTCAGGGCGGACAGTCGCGCCGCCGCCGCCCACCACCGCGCTTGGTGCGCTTTTGGGGCACATTACGGGGGATGCCCTTGCGGATGACTATCAACCTATGAACATCAATTTCGGGCTGTTCGCGCCATTGGACGAAAAAGTGCACAAAAAATCGCGCAAGGCCGCGATGACCGGGCGCGCGCGAACGGACTTAAACTATTGGATCAGCGCGCAAAAGGTTGCGGCTTAACAGCGGCATTCCGGCTTTGCGGTCTGTTTGGGGCGGGTCTGCGCAAATTCCTTGCGGGTGAGCAACTGGTCCTTATTCCTGTCCGCGCCCGCAAAGCGTTCTCCGGTGGCCGCCGCCCATTCTTCGAAAGTGAGCAAGTTGTTGCCATCGCGGTCCAATGCCTTGAACGCCTTCGTTCGGCTGCCCATCATTTCGATGCGGGAAATAAGCTCGTCCCTGTTGCGGTCATAGCGGTTGAAGCGCATTTCCTCACGGCTTGCCTTTGGCGCTTCGGGCGGGGTCGGCGGCGCAGGGCCGAACGCAGGGGCATTTGGCCCGCTTGGGGCAAGGCATCCAAGATCGCCTCAGGCGGCGGCGCGGCGGGGATCAGGTTCGGCTGGTTAGCCTGCGTCTGCCAGAACCAAAGCCCTGACACGACGAGCAACAATGCCGCTACACCGCCAACCAATATCCGCTGCATGATCTTCCCCTCATGATGACATCAAGGCGATAGGGCCACAAAGCTACCAACCCGTCAAGGCATGCCCAATAAGCCGCAATCCCGACACATTACGAACCGACATCGCCAAAATGGACAAGGGACGAAGTTTTCGGCCTTTAGGCAACGCCGGAAGTGGCTGATTACTTAACGCAACGAACTTTGACGGGAATTCCAGTCGCAACGCATCGAGGGCCCATTGATGTGACAAAGAACGGACATCGCATACCTCGCCTATCCAAGCGGCGTAAGATCCAAAAACCGCGTCCCCACGCAACGCGGCATGTGCTTCAACATCCTGAGCGGCCCACGCATCCTCGCTCAGCAGCAACTCCCACGCCGAGACCAAGTCCTGCAACGCTGACAATTTTATGGACTCACCGCACTCCCCGAGGGATTGCAGCAAAGGTTCACCCTTTGGTCGCAGCGCAGGTTCGGCAGCAAAAGCATCACGCCACCACGCCAATTTGATTTGCGCGATCATGGGCTCCCGCGCTTTGCGCACGATGTCGGCAAAGCGCATATCCAATTGCAGCAACAGGATGAAAGCAGGGCGAAATGCAACTGGCGTATAGGCCGCCGCAAGGTTGGCCGGAGGCGGAAGCAGCAATGCTGTGTCATTCATGTCGTCATTCGCTTCACGTCAATAAATTTTCTATGGTTAACGCTTGGGTAACCCTGCTCCTTCAAAGAACACTTACTACGACGCGCGTAGAGGGTGTCGAGAATCCATTGTGGAAACCAGGGGACAGCAACTGTGAAGAATGTCGAGGCCAACAAGGTGTCTGGCGTGATGTCGCGCCTGTTAAAGAATGAAGAAGGCAATATCATTGCTCTTTTCGCTGCGGCGGTAATCCCTGTCGTTGGTCTTGTTGGCGGCGGTTTTGACATGAGCCGCATCTATCTAACTCAAACGCGGTTGCAAGGTGCTTGTGATGCTGGTGCGCTCATCGGGCGTAAAACGATGGGGCTTGGCACATGGGCCGCCAATAGCAACGCCCGCATCATTTTATCCAGTGTGGAAGAAGTAGCCGCATTCAATGCCTCCGCACCGCGATACCGCATCCGGTGGCAACGCTGCGCTGGCTCAGCTACCTTTTATGAATCAAACTACGGTACCAAATCGACAGCGACAAGCGTCACTGGAATTGGACCCGTTGGACGGCAAGCATCCCCTCCCCCTGGGGGTGTGTTAATGTTTGTTGAGCTGCAATATTATTTCAAACCAATGATTATAAATGGTTTTTCGAACCTGACCGATAGGACGATCAGCCAAGTCGCATCCATGGTGGTGCGCGAGAACCGCGACACAGTTGGCCTCACTGGAAGCGACGGGATATACAATGATGAGAAGGCACCGTCTCCACCTGTTAAAGCGGGGACGGTGAATATGCTCTAAAGCCCTAGCGTTTTGCGTACACCAGCGGCGATCTTGTCCGCATTGATGAGCGTCGCCTTCTCAAGATTTGCTGCATAAGGCATTGGCACATCTTCGTTCGTGACGCGCAATACAGGTGCGTCGAGATCATCGAAGCCCTGCTCCATACACACCGCAAGGACTTCGCTGCCAACCGAACACACCGGCCAGCCTTCTTCGGCGACGACAAGATGATTGGTTTTTGCAAGGCTCGCCAGCACGGTCTGCGTATCCAGCGGACGAATGGTGCGCAGGTCGATGACTTCCGCGCTGATGCCTTCGGCGGCTAGCATGTCAGCGGCGTCCATTGACAGCCCCACGCCAATCGAATAGCTCACGATAGTAACGTCCGTGCCTTCGCGCACGACCCGTGCCTTACCAATCGGCAGCACATGGTCGTCACCTGCGGGAACTTCAAAGGTGCGGCCATAGAGCAGTTCGTTTTCGAGGAACACGACAGGGTCCTCGCAACGAATTGCGGCCTTCAACAAGCCTTTGGCGTCTGCTGCATCATAGGGCGCGATCACAATCAGGCCGGGCACGCTGGCATACCAAGGCGCATAGTTCTGGCTGTGTTGCGCACCAACGCGTGCCGCAGCACCGTTTGGTCCACGGAACACGATGGGGCAGCGCATCTGGCCACCTGACATATAATTGGTCTTTGCAGCCGAATTGATGATGTGGTCGATCGCCTGCATCGCGAAGTTAAATGTCATGAATTCGATGACGGGGCGAAGTCCGCCCATCGCGGCGCCTGTTCCGATGCCTGCAAAGCCATATTCGGTAATGGGCGTATCAATAACGCGGCGAGCACCAAATTCATCGAGCAATCCTTGCGTGACTTTGTAAGCGCCCTGATATTCGGCAACTTCCTCACCCATGACAAACACGCGGTCATCGCGGCGCATTTCTTCCGCCATTGCGTCGCGCAAAGCCTCGCGCAAGGTAACGGACTGCATAGCAGCGCCGTCGGTTGCGGCGGGCGCTGGGGTGGTCTTTGCGGGAGCCGCGGCCTCGTTATCGCTGGAGATCAGCGCAATCACTGTGCCGACCTTCACACCATCGGTGCCCTCAGGCACGGAAATGGAGGTAATCACGCCCTCATCAACCGCTTCAAATTCCATCGTCGCCTTATCGGTTTCGATCTCGGCCAGAATATCGCCAGACTTGACGCTATCGCCTTCCTTGACCAACCATCTAGCAAGCGTGCCTTCTTCCATTGTTGGCGAAAGCGCAGGCATTTTCAGTTCGATTGCCATCAATATTGCTCCACCAACACGTCAGTATATAGTTCGGACAAATCCGGTTCAGGCGATGCTTCCGCAAAATCAGCAGATTCATTCACGATTTTCCGAATTTCCTTCTCAATCGCCTTCAAAGCGTCGTCGCCCACGCCAAGGTCGGCGAGATACGCCTTGCATCCCTCAATAGGGTCGCTGTTGTCACGGACCGACTGCACTTCATCACGGCTTCTGTACTTCGCCGGGTCGGACATGGAGTGGCCACGATAACGGTAGGTCTTCATTTCGAGCAACACGGGGCCTTTGCCGCTGCGCACCCAATCCAATGCAACCTCGGCAGCGCCACGCACGGCGAGAACGTCCATACCGTCAACCTGAATGCCGGGAATGCGGAAGCTTTCGCCTCGGCGGTACAATTGGTCCTCGGACGACGCACGGTTTACGCTGGTGCCCATCGCATATTGGTTGTTTTCGATGACAAATATGATCGGAAGCTTCCACAATTCCGCCATGTTAAAGCTTTCGTAGACCTGTCCTTGGTTGGACGCACCGTCGCCGAAATAG
>JAIXYC010000110.1 GCA_027490455.1 Sphingomonadales bacterium | reverse complement strand
ATGATTTCGCCGATAAGCGGCGACGCACGCAGCGTGCGCACGACATGGCTAACCATCGGTTCGCCGCGCACGGGCACCAAAGCTTTCAGCTTAAGCCCGAAATGCTGTGCAAACATATCCGGTCCGGGCCTTTGCCCGGCAAGGACGATGCAGGTCCATTGCGCTTGCAAACAGCTTCTCCTAAACGCGTCCAAATCGGGGGTGCGCCAACGCATTTGGCATACCTTGGGCTGGGGCTTGGCGACCAAATATGAATATTGCAATATATGATCTCGACAAGACGATAACCCGTCGCCCGACCTTTACGCATTTTCTGCTATTTTATGCGCGGCGGTCCGCGCCCATGCGGCTGGCTTTACTGCCGGTCTGGATCGCGGCGATGCTGGGATATAAGCTTCGCCTTTATGGGCGCAAACCGCTGAAACAATTTGGGATCGCGATGTTTATCGGGCGCAAAATTTGTCCGGAAACTTTATCGAACATCGTCGCCGATTTTACCGCGCAGCTTGTGCGCGAGGGCCTTCAGCCGGGAGCCGTTGCCCGCATAGACGCCGATCGCGCGCGCGGGGCGTTGCTGGTGATGGCCACCGCTGCACCGGATTTTTATGCGGGAGACATCGGCGCCAAAATTGGTTTTGATGCGGTCATTGCGACGCGCCATATCAGCCACGAAGACGGCCAACTGATGCACCGCATCGACGGCGAGAATTGCTATGCCGGAGAAAAATTGCGCCGCGTGCAGGAATGGCTGTCGCAACAGGGCATTGACCGCCAAGATGCGCATATCCGTTTTTATTCGGACGATCTGAGCGACCGGTTCACTTTAGACTTCGCGGACGAAGGCTATGCGGTGAACCCGTCCAAACACTTTATGAAGGCTGCTGCCGAGGCCAATTGGGGCGTGCTCGATTTCCGCAGCGCATAGGCGACCGCTTCAGCTAGCTAACCTTTCAATATATTCGCGCAACGCCTCCGCGCCACGTTCGGAGGCGGGGCGCGGATCGCTTTGGTCGGCGGTGTAGGCCATGCGCTGCTCTTGGGCTTTGCGATATTGGGCGGCAATCTGCGCATGATCGGGCAGCAATGCTGTCAACTGCTTCGCCGTGCGGACAACGGGACCGTTGTTCCAGAAATCATATTCTGGCGCGCTACCTGGCACCGCCGCACTGTGCGTATCCATGAAAAAACACGCACGCGGGCGATGCAGAAATTCATACACCTGGCTTGAAACATCGCCAATATAGACGTCTGCGGACAAGGTATAGCTCATGTCAAACAGGCGCGCGCTGTCCACATCGATTCGGATATTCGGGGCATCATAATATTTGGGATCAATATCTGGCCGCGTGCGGGTCACGCGATATTCGGGCGAAATATGCACCTTTTTATAAAATAGCATCACATGCGGCGCAAAGATCAGATTGTAACGGTCCGCATTCTGGTAAAAAAATTCCAATATGTCCGCCCCGTGATCGAACCAGCTGGACATATGTGGATCGAAATGCGGGTTGTATAAAAATGTCGGTTTTTTGTTGTCGAAAAATGTTTCGGGGGTACGCCCCCGCAAAATGTCGAACTTTGGGTAACCGATGATCCGGCAGCGTTCGGGCGTGGACACGCCAGCATCTACCATCTGGTCCACAACCTTTTGTCCGCTGACCATCAACAGGTCAAAGTCCCGGAATGCCGGGTGAAAAGATACATTCCGGTCCCCCGCCCCATGGGGCACACAAACAAAGGCAGGGCGATGTGTGCGGCGGTGAAATTTGGCCCAATGGCGCTTCAGGGTAAGGCATGTGCGTTCCGTCGACACGATGGCGACGGATTTCCGCAAGAACGCATTATGCCAGTATAAACGCAATATCCGGTGAACGGGCACAAGCCTGTTCAGACCGTTTGTGAGCGTCTTGAGCCATTCGGGGAGCGCGAGAGATCGCCAATGCAAGGCGGCAATCTGTTCGGGCGTCAGCAGTCTTTCGACCTCTTTGCGCGTCACGTCACTGCCAAAGGCGACGATTGCCCGGTAGGCTTTTTCACGTAAAGCGAATGCGCCAGCTATCCCCGCCAAATGCGCCACTTGGTGGCCCGCATCATGGTTGAACAGGAAAATGACGTCCGATTTGACGGACGCCGCAGCCTTCTTGTGTCGTGGATTATTCATACAATGGGGCATCTATCGCCATTGATAAATTTTTGCGACCAGTTTGCGGCGCGTTCAATTTTTTACCTGCACATCATGACATGGCTTTGATTAACAGCGGAAGTGCACTAGTCCCGCAGACTGATTGGGGGTCTGGCGTAATGGCTGAACAAAAACAGGGGAGTGGGCGCCGCATTTTGCAATCGGGCGCTTGGCTGTTCTTGCCAAAGACCACCTCTGCGGTGCTCAGCCTTATTTATCTTGCCGTTTCTACCCAAAGCTTGGGTGCGGCAGAATTTGGCAAATTCATGCTGATCTTCAGCTTCGCCCAAACCATAGCCAGCTTCACATCGTTCCAGACGTGGCAAATTCTGATCCGCTATGGCACGACGTTGGTGCACACAAAGTCCGATCAAAAGCTGGCCGAACTCACATGGTTTTGCCTGATCCTCGATATGTTGGGGGCATTTCTGGCGTTCCTGGTCGCGATGGTCGGCGCATGGGCGCTGGCAACCAACCAAGGCTGGAGTGATTCAGAGGCAATCGCCGTGGTCGGATTCACGGTGCTTTTGGTGCTGTCCGCACGCTCCACACCGACAGGGCTGCTGCGCATCAACGACCGCTTCGGCGACGCCGCCATTCCCGACATGCTGGTGCCCATCATCCGCCTTATCGGCACTGGCATATTGGTGCTGACCCAGCCTACGGCATGGGGGTTCCTCGCGGTGTGGCTCGTGTCCGAAATGGTGCCAACGTTATGGGTTTGGGGGAATGTTTTGCGCCGGCTCAAATTGCCGCTGCGGCTCAGCACTATGCCAAGCCTGCGCGGCTTTCAGGACAGCTTCCCCGGCATTACCAAATTCGCTTTATGGTCCAATGTGGGTTCCAGCTTTAAGCTGACGAGCCAGCAAATGGTCGCCGTTGTCGTTGGCTTTTCCGTCGGTGCAGCGGCGGCTGGATTTTTCCGGCTTGGCTATCAATTGGGTCAGGTTTTTGCGCGGGTCGGCGATGCCATATCGATGGCGCTATTCACCGAATATGCCCGCGTTGCGCACACCGTCGACGCCAAAGATGCCAGCAACTTGCTCAGCCGCATGATTAAAGTGTCCGGCGTTGCGGCTTTACTCGTTTTGGCTATTGTTGGCTTCGCCGGAAAACCCGCCTTGATGTGGATATTTGGCGCAGAGTTTGTCGCCGCCTATCCGTTGGTATTGATCTTGGGCACAGCCACCGCCGTCCAATTTGCCACATTGGGACTGGAGCCTGCGCTGCTCACCGCGGGCAAGGCTGGGCGGGTGATGCTGTGCAGCCTTGCCGGCGCTATTGTCGTGGTGCTGATGATGATCTGGCTTATGCCAACTTATGGCGAGGTTGGTGCGGCATTTGCGATGTTAGGCGCAGCATTGGTCAACGCCGCTTTGCTCGTCATTTCCTATCGGCAAAAGATCGTTGCGCCAAAAACCGCAGACGCGGCTTAACGCGGCTCGTGCGCTTTTATGAAGGTCGTAACATCATGGATGACCGACGCCTTGTTCCGGAAGGGGCGCGCGACCGCCATGATGATGTCGGAATGGCCAACATCGGGATAGATTTTCAGCTTCTGTTTCCCACCCAGCGCCGCGATCCGTTCCGACAGGACCTTGCTGTTGCGCGGCTTGACCACGCTATCCTTGTCCCCTGTCAGCAACAACAATGGCGGCGCATCGGCGCGCGCAAAGGTGATCGGCTGGGTCTCGGTTAAGTCGGGCCATTGGCCAAAGGCAATTTTCGATGAATCGGTCGTGAGCGGCAAGAAATCATATGGGCCAGCGAGCCCGATCACGCCCTTGATGACCTCAGTCCCAAGGCCCTGCGCCTTCAAATAGCGCGGATCAAGCGCCGTCATCATCGCGATATGCGCACCGGCGCTGTGTCCCATCAGGAAGATTTGGTCGTTGCTGCCTTGATGTTTGGCGATATTTGCGTGCACCCACGCGATGGCTGCCGCTGTATCGTCCACAAATGCCGGAAAGCGAACCTTTGGTGATTTGCGATAATCGGCAATGACGGTGACAAACCCGCGCGATGCAAAGGCACGGCCCAAAAAGCCATAGCCTTCCCGCTCACCATCGCGCCACGAGCCACCATGAAAGAAGATGAGGACCGGGTACGGCGCGGATGCAGCGCCTTCAGGCGCATAGATATCCAGCTTCTGCCGCGCGTCGGTTCCGTAAGCGATCGCCGTCACAGGCGTTCCATCAAACTCCGCCGCGCCCGGCGCCCACCGGTCCGCAAAATCGAGCTTTTGTGGATCGCTCTTGTTCCAAAGCCAAAGGCCGGAACCAACAAGCGCAAGGAGCAAAGCGATAAGGATATATTTGATCATGCGCGGTATGTGCCGATTAACCATCGGAAACACAATGACAAACAGGCACAGAAGCTTTCGGCGCTTGCCTAACGTCTTGGTTCAACGCATTGTCATTCAAGGGCAGATAATGGGGGTGGAATGTGTCCGAGATAGTCACAGCTGTCCAAAGAGGCAGTCAAGTTTATGTCTATGGCACCGGACAGCGTCAGCTATGCTCCGTGTTTGCCGGCACTGGACCGAATGACGGACTGAAAGGATATACATCCAGCACAGTCAGTGTGCGTAGAGGCAGTCAAATCTACGTTTACGATCATAAGGGTCGCCAAATTTCCAGCATATTTGCCGGGAAGTGATGCACGCATTTATTCTGGGGGAAGTTGATTGAAACGACGTCGTCTTAGGGCGCTGGCGGCATGCGTACTGCTTTCCGCTTGTGGAGGCGGTGGTAGCACATCACCCAGTTCGCCGATCATCACGATACCCTCGAACCCCACAACACCAACGCCGCCAACGCCGCCAACGCCGATCACTTACACGCGCGCGACGCTCAGCAAATCTTACCAAATCCACACAATATCCTCCTCCGACGTAGTCCCCGAATATGTTTATGGCGGTGTGACGAACCCCAGAGGTATTGCGGACATTTTCCCTCAAGGGAGCATCGCTGTAGATTTCCAGAAGGATCGGTTCCCCGAACTGATCATTCCGCTGAACAAGGCATATGGCACGCCGGTTTTTGCGCGCTTACCATATATCTATTTTTCCAATGATAACGGTAGATTAGAGTTTCGGCAGGCCGTTAACGACCAATTTCCATCCGTTTTTGGCGCACGTCGATCTGCGTCTTTAACCGTCAACGGAACGCCCGCAGCATTCTTCGTCGCGCACAACGTGTCTGGGGTATATAATGATCCCACGGCATATGGCACGGCCATATTGGCCTTAGGCGGTGCAAGTGGGACGAGGGTACGGGCAGACCTTATTCCCCGCCTGACGACACAATCGGGTCTTGCCGCCAATGGAACCGATGCCCACGCAATGGCGACAGGGGACATTAACGGTGACGGAAAGCATGATATCCTGATTGCCAACTGGCGCCATAGGGAAGGGTTTGAACCCTTGTTCTTGTTTCAAAATGCCGAAGGTTCATTCACCGCCAGGTCGAGCAGCTTTCTGGATCAACTGAACGCCCTTCCGCTGCTGAACCCAACCCAAATCCCCAACGGGCAGAATAATTTGTGGTTGGATGCGCACCTCGCTGATCTCAACACTGACGGCTATGATGACATTGTTGCGGGGTTTGGGCACGGGTCGGCGCACAGCTATGTGTTCTGGAGCAATAAGGGCAACTTCAGTTTCGATGATAAGACGCCGCTGCCCGCAACGGTGTATGGTACAGAAAACACGCTCCATATGGAGACGCGAACCACGGATATGGATAAGGATGGGGATCTCGACCTCATAATCTCCCACTCCAGATATTCGCCTTATTATGGCGGGGACTATCTTCAGATCATCAGAAACGACGCCGGTAAATTCGTCGATATCACCAGTACAGCCATCAGGCAGGACAATTCTGATGTTTACGCAGGATTCTTACAATGGTCTGCAGCGCTATATGTCAAAGACGTCAGCAAAGACGGCAAAGACGATATCGTCTTTGCCCGGCAGGACGGCACTCTCAGGATTTTCATAAATGAGAATGGTGCATCATTCCGTAATTTCAACGTATCCCTTCCGCCGTCTGAAGGTAGCGGGAAACTGATCGGTTTCGATGATTTCGACGGCGATGGGAATTTTGAGGCCGTATATTGGCAATATGGCGGCACTGCCGACCGAAAAGATTATTTCGTCAACCTCTACAAACTCATCTTCGCGTAAATCTCCACGGCACTATGCGGGAGTATCAACCTTGCCTTATTGCGGCGGGCGGGTTCAGCACGCTCCCGGGCCGATCGCAAAATAAAAAAGGGCTCGCGATTTCTCGCAAGCCCTTGATTTTGTTCGGAAAAACCGAATGTTCGGTTTAGCGTTTCGAGAACTGGAAGCTCTTACGCGCCTTGGCCTTGCCGTATTTCTTACGCTCGACAACGCGGCTATCGCGGGTCAGGAAGCCTTCCGACTTCACAGCGCTGCGCAGCAGTGGCTCATACTTCGACAGTGCCTGTGCGATGCCATGCTTGACCGCGCCAGCCTGACCCGAAAGGCCGCCGCCCTTGACGGTTGCGATGACGTCATATTGACCCGTACGCTCGGTGACACCGAACGGCTGGTTGATGACGAGACGCAGCGAAGGACGTGCGAAGTAAACTTCCTGATCACGGCCATTGACGACAATCTTGCCGGTGCCTGGCTTTAACCAAACGCGTGCAACCGCGTCCTTACGACGGCCAGTTGCATAAGCGCGACCTTGCGCATCAATTTCCTGTTCGCGAACGACAGCAGCGATCTGTACTGGTGCCTGAACGTCGGCGCCCAAGGTTTCGAGATCAGCGAGCGAATTTGCAGTTTCAGACATTATGCACCCACCTTGTTCTTGCGGTTCATGGAAGCGACGTCGAGCGTCTTTGGCTGTTGGCCGGCATGCGGATGCTCGGTACCATTATACAAATGCAGCGCGCGCATTTGGGCACGACCCAAAGGACCGCGTGGAACCATGCGCTCAACGGCCTTTTCAAGGACGCGCTCAGGGAACTTGCTATCAAGTACCTTACCCGCAGTGATGCCCTTGATCCCACCGATGTAACCGGTGTGGCGATAGTAAACCTTGTCGGTCAACTTCTTGCCGGTGAACTTCACCTTGTCCGCATTGATGACGACAACATGGTCGCCGCAATCAACGTGCGGGGTGTAGCTTGGCTTGGTCTTACCACGCAGGATGTTGGCGATGAGGCTGGCAACACGGCCAACAACCAAACCTTCTGCGTCAATGAGGATCCACGATTTCTCGACGTCCTGTGGACGGATCGATTTCGTAACTCTGGATAGCGTTTTCATCGCTAATCGCACCTTTCGAAATTTT
>JAIXYC010000146.1 GCA_027490455.1 Sphingomonadales bacterium | reverse complement strand
TCGCGCGATGGCGGCATATTGACCATCACGATGAACATGCCGGAAAAGCGCAACCCGATATCGGACGTCGGCGTCGTCGAACAGATTTGCGATGCCTTCATGGCTGCGGACCAAGATATGTCGGTGCGCTGCGTCATTCTAACCGGAGCTGGAACGGTGTTTTCATCCGGCGGCGACCTGAAACAGATGCGCCCCGACAGCGGCGGCCTGCGCGCCGGATTGCCAGCCGAAACGCGGCGGAACTATAAATATGGTATTCAGCGGCTCCCGCTGATGTTTCAGGCGCTTGAAGTTCCGGTTGTTGCGGCCGTCAACGGCCCCGCCATTGGTGCAGGGCTTGACCTGACCACAATGTGCGACATTCGCATTGCGGCAGCCTCAGCCAAATTTGCGGAGAGCTTTGTGCGCCTTGGCATTACGCCAGGTGATGGCGGTGCATGGCTTTTGCCGCGCATCGTCGGCTTCTCCAAAGCCACTGAGCTTGCGTTGACAGGCGAAACCATCGACGCGGCAGAGGCGCTGCGCATTGGCCTCGTGTCCGAAGTCGTGGATGACGCCGATCTGATGGCCGCCGCGCGCAAGGTGGCGGACAAGATCGCCGCCAACCCGCCACATGCCGTCCGCATGACCAAGCGGCTGTTGCGCGAAGGGCAGACGGCGGACCTGAAAAATATCCTCGAAATGTCTGCCGCGATGCAAAGCCTTGCGCATGCCACCGCGGACAATGATGAAGCCATCACCGCGTTCCTCGAAAAACGCGCACCCGAGTTTAAGGGAGAATAATATGTTTGATCTTACTGGCATGACAGCACTCGTCACCGGGGCATCGGGCGGTATTGGCAGCGCAATCTGCCACGCGCTCGCGGCGCAAGGCGCGCAGCTGGCTGTTTCAGGCTCTAACGTTGAAAAGCTGGAGGCGTTTCGCGCGTCATTGGGCGGCGATCATGTCGCGGTGCCATGCAACCTTGGCGACAAGGAGAGCGTTGAAGCGCTTGTCCCCGCCGCACTCGAAAAATTGGGCAAAATCGACATTTTGGTCAATAATGCGGGCGTGACACGCGACAATTTGACCATGCGCATGAAGGATGAGGAATGGGATGACGTCATCCGCATCAACCTTGAAGCGACATTCCGCCTCATGCGCGCTGCGACCAAACCGATGATGAAAGCGCGCTTCGGCCGTATCATCACAATAACCAGCGTTGTGGGCACCACCGGCAACCCCGGACAGGCCAATTATGCCGCATCGAAAGGCGGCCTCACCGCCATGACAAAGGCGATTGCGCAGGAACTGGCGAGCCGCAATGTCACCGCAAACTGCGTCGCACCGGGCTTCATTGCGACCGCGATGACCGAAACTTTACCCGATGCGCAAAAAGAAGCGCTGAACGCGCGTATCCCCATGGGTCGCATGGGCGAAGGCGCGGATATTGGCGCTGCGGTGGCGTATCTCGCGTCGAGAGAGGCTGGCTATGTCACGGGCCAGACAATCCATGTAAATGGCGGCATGGCGATGCTTTGAATCATAACCGTCGCTTGCCACTTGCCAGCGGGCAATCTGGACATTAGGGCGATTACTGAAATTCATCCTCCCAACAATATAAGGGGCACAAAAATGAGCGATACCGCAGAACGGGTCAAAAAAATTGTAGTTGAGCATCTCGGCGTTGAAGCTGACAAGGTCACGGAAGCTGCAAGCTTCATCGACGATCTTGGCGCAGACAGCCTCGACATCGTCGAACTCGTCATGGCGTTCGAAGAAGAATTCAACGTTGAAATCCCTGACGATGCGGCTGAAAAGATCGCTACCGTCAAGGACGCAATCGACTTCATCAACAGCAACGGCTGAACCGTCTCGCGCGCTGTGTCGCGCGGGCAGTTATAAATTCCAGCGGCTTTCCGACCAGCGTTAACAGCGCTACCGTCGGAAAGCCGTTTGCATTTTGGCACTTGTTCGCGGTAATGGGCTGCGAAGATTAGCATTTTGGAGATAACGCAATGCGTCGTGTCGTGGTCACTGGACTGGGTCTGGTCACACCTTTGGGGGCTGATGTCGAAACGACATGGTCCAACCTGATTGCTGGCAAATCCGGCGCAGGCATGATTACGCGTTTTGATACCAGCGACCATAAATGTCATATTGCCTGCGAGGTGAAGCCAAAGGACCACGCATGGGGCTTTGACCCCGACAAGCGCGTTGACCACAAGGTTCAGCGGCAGGTTGATCCCTTTATCATTTACGGCATCGATGCCGCAGGTCAGGCATTGGAAGATGCCGGCCTCACCGAATTGACCGAAGAACAAAAAGTGCGCGCAGGCTGCTCCATCGGATCCGGCATTGGCGGTCTGCCCGGCATTGAAAGCGAAGCATTGCTGCTCGCTGAAAAAGGCCCAGGTCGCGTCAGCCCGCATTTCGTGCATGGTCGCCTGATCAACCTGATCTCCGGTCAGGTCAGCATTAAATATGGCCTGAAAGGCCCCAATCACGCCGTGGTGACCGCCTGTTCAACCGGCGCGCATTCCATTGGTGATGCCGCACGCATGATCCGCGACGATGACGCCGACATTATGTTGGCTGGCGGCGCAGAGGGCACGATCAACCCACTGGGCATCGCGGGCTTTGCGCAAGCACGCGCACTGAACATGAGCTTTAACGATCGCCCCGAAGCCGCAAGCCGCCCCTATGACAAGGACCGCGACGGTTTTGTTATGGGTGAAGGCGCAGGCGTTATCGTTCTGGAAGAATATGAGCACGCAAAGGCGCGCGGCGCAAAAATATACGCCGAAGTCGTGGGCTATGGCCTTTCGGGCGATGCCTATCACGTCACCGCGCCGCATCCCGATGGCGACGGCGCCTATCGTTCGATGCAGATGGCGTTGAAAAAAGCGGGTATGACGCCAAGCGATATTGATTATATCAACGCCCATGGCACATCGACGATGGCTGACACCATCGAATTGGGCGCCGTGAAGCGTTTGTTTGGTGATGCGATTGCGAACGTCTCAATGAGCTCGACCAAGTCCGCCATCGGCCACCTTCTCGGCGGCGCTGGCGCGGTCGAAAGCATTTTCTGCATCCTCGCGCTCCGCGACCAAATCGTTCCGCCAACGCTCAATCTGGACAATCCGGATGAAGGCACAGACGGCGTCGACTTGGTGCCGCATGTGGCCAGAAAACGTGAAGTGAAAGCTGTGTTGAACAACAGCTTTGGCTTTGGCGGTACGAATGCCAGCCTGATCATGAAGGCGATTTGACGATATGCGCCGCCTCGCCAAATGGGCGATATTAGCGGCGGCGCTGCTGCTTGCTGCCATTGCGGGCAACTTCATCTACGGCTGGACCGCACCCGGTCCGCTGGAGCGCGAAGTGACTGTCGTGATCAAGCCGGGCTCAAGCATTACCCTGGCCGCACAGCAGCTTGAAAAAGACGGCGTCATCAAGTCCGCCGATGCGTTCGTAAACCGCGCGCGCGTTTTTGGCGGCACCGGCACGATTAAGGCTGGCGAATTCATCATCCAGCCACAGGCGTCGAATGCCGAGATATTGTCCATCCTGACCGGCGGCAAAACCGTCCAGCGGATGGTCACGATCCCCGAGGGGATGCCGTCGATCATGGTCTACGAACGGTTGATGGCGAATGACCGCCTGAGCGGCACTATCGCCATGCCTGCCGAAGGCTCCGTGCTTCCCGACAGCTATGCCTTTGGCATCAACGAGCCGCGCGCTGCTGTGCTGAAACGCATGCAAGACGCGATGACAAAGACAATGGACGAGCTTTGGCCAAAACGTAGCTCGAACACGGTCGTTAAAACACGGCTTGAGGCGTTGACGCTGGCGTCGATTGTCGAAAAGGAAACGGCGCTGAAATCCGAACTGCGCATTGTGGCCGGGGTATATTCCAACCGCCTGCGCAAGGGCATGCGGCTTCAGGCGGACCCGACTATCATTTACCCGATTACCAAAGGCAAACCGCTTGGCCGCCGCATCCGCAAATCGGAAATAAGCGACGTCAACGATTATAACACTTATGCGATGGCGGGCCTGCCAAAGGGCCCCATTGCCAATCCCTCACGCGCAGCGATTGCCGCCGTGTTGAACCCGCAAGCGACGAGCGCGTTATTCTTCGTCGCCGATGGCAAGGGCGGCCATGTGTTTGCCGACACGCTGCAACAGCACAATGCCAACGTCAAAAAATGGTACGCAATCCGCCGCGAACGCGGGGAAATGTAATCCTTTAAGGTTCGACGATTTTGAATGCGCCGGGCATCGGGTCAAGCGCGGCCTGAAGCTTATCAACGACGGACCGGTCGCCTTCGATCTTCAGCCCAGCCATTTGCAATTGCGCCGCCGGCATTTTCAAGAACAACAAAGCGAGGAACAGCTGACGCGGTCCGGTCACGGTAACGGCTGGCGCGGCATGGCCTGTTCCCATTTCGCTGATCATCACCGCGTTGCCGACGGTGACTTTTGCTGTCTCTTTCCGGTCGGAAATCACAAAATTCAGGTTCAGCGACGTATTGCCGATAATCGTCGGATCCAGTCGGGTCGCGACAGAATCGAGCAACAGGCCAGTGGGTATCGCTGAAATCATGTCGATGCTTTGCGTGCTTACGCCCGCCTTCATGCCTTGCCTTAGCTCAGCCGCGCCGGTCAGGAACATGTTACGCCAAATCGCGGACTCAGCCTGAAAACCTTGCTGTTCATAGCTGTCAGCTAGCAAAGCCCGGCCTTCAACATTTTTTGGGTCAGCGAAGACCAATTGGTTCAACAGGTCCGAGGACCAGCGATAGTCCCCTGCCTTCATCGCCTTTTTGGCTGCCGCGAGCAGCTTCTTTGCGCCGCCCATTGCCGCGACCATTTTCGCGGCGCGAATTTCGGGTGGATGGGGGTTAAGATTGGCAGGGACGGCGTCGTACCAGCCAAGATAATATTGATATATCGCCTTCGAATTGTGGCTGTAGGTGCCGTAATAGCCCTTGTTAAACCATTGGTCGCCAATGGCCGGCGGCGCTTTCAACACCTCGGCAATCTCGGCCTGAGTCATGCCCTTGTTCATCATGCGGACTGTCTGGTCGTGCATATATCGATAATTATCGCGCTGCCCCGACAGCGATCCTTTGACCTCGGATTGCCCAAAGCGCGGCCAGCAATGGCTTGAAATCATTATATCGCTGCGGTCGCCGTAAAGGTTGACGGCTTCGTTGAGAAACCCGGACCAGCTTAAACTATCGCGTACCTTCGCACCGCGCGGGGTCAAAATATTATGCAGACTGCAGGTTGCTATTTCAGCCGCCAAAAATGTGCGCGCTGCGGGGATATAAACGTTCATTTCAGCTGGCGCTTCTGTCTCTGGCACCATTTGAAATTCGAGGCTCACGCCGTCAATTTCGCGCACTTCGCCGGTTTTGCGAATATCGATGGTTGGCGAAATGAGCGTAATGTCGCCACCGCCAATGCCTTTGCCGATGCCGCTGCCCATTTGACCCTGCGGTCCCGGTGCCAAGTTGGTACCGAATTGGAAGGTCGCCCGCCGTCCCATCGCTGGCCCGGCCATCACATTTTCCGACGCGGTTTCAGCCAAAAAATGTTCGGGCGCGATAATGGCGACCTTACCCGCCTCAACATCGGCTTCATTGACGATGCCGCGCACGCCGCCAAAATGGTCGCCATGGCTATGGCTGTAAATAACTGCCGATACAGGGCGCGTGCCCAGCTTTTCATTGACCAGCTTCATCGCTGCCGCCGCCGTATCGCGGCTGGTCAATGGATCGATGATAATCCAACCCGTTTGCCCTTTGATGATGGTCATGTTGGACACATCAAACCCGCGCACTTGCCACATATTGTCGGTCACCGCATAGAGGCCATGCTTGCGCAAAAGGCCCATGTGCCGCCACAGGCTGGGGTTTACAGTGTCCGGCGATGCCGAATTGCCCATCCAGTCATATGCGCCGAGATTCCAGACAGGCTTGCCATCTTTGTTCCTTATGATGGGGTCCGCCAGACTCCCAAGAAACCCGCGATCTGCAAATTCGAGGTCACGACCATCTTCCGCCGGAAGCTGCGCTGCCATGCTGCGCTGTGCGGCAATGGTAGCGTCCGATGCTGGCTTGGCGTCTTGTGCAAAAGCACCTGTGGCCGACGCCGTGCTCAATAGCAGGGCGCATAAGAATTTCTGCATGTTGGTCTCTCCCCCAAAATTTTTTTTAGACGATGCATCATAAGGCGGCGCAGGTAAATCAGGTATTTTAACCCCGGGATAATCCAACCATCAGAATTTATAAGAAACTGTAGGGATCAACGTCCACCCCGACCCGAACGCTGCGGGGGAAATGCAAGCTGCCCAGCCATTCGCGAATGATAGTCTGCACCTCGACCGAACGTTGCGCATGAACCAACAGCCGCTGTCGATAGCGACCGCGCAGCATAGCGAGCGGCGCTGGCGCAGGACCATAGACATACATGCCGTCGACCTGTGGCGCGGCGCCGCCGACCCCGCGCGCGGCTTCAATGGCCTCGCGTTCGTCTTCTGATGAAATGATGATCGCCGCGAAGCGTCCGAAGGGCGGCGCGCCAGCGGATTTGCGTTGCTCGGTTTCCGCATCATAAAATGCGTCGCGGTCCCCTGCGACCAACGCGGCGATGACGGGGTGGTTGGGGTTACGCGTCTGTATGAAAACCTCACCCGGCTTTTCCCCACGCCCTGCCCGACCGGCCGCCTGCGCGATTTGCTGAAATGTCCGTTCGGCCGCACGCAAGTCGCCGCCTTCAAGACCAAGGTCGGCGTCAATAACCCCGACCAAGGTCAGCTCAGGAAAGTGATATCCCTTGGTCACCAACTGCGTGCCGATGATGATATTGACCGCCTTATTTTCAACCCGCGAGACGAACTCGGCGGCTTTTTCCGGCGACCATAATGTGTCCGATGTCGCAACGATGGTGCGTGCATCAGGCAACAGGCGATTTACCTCATCACAAATGCGTTCAACGCCTGGGCCACAGGCGACCAAGGTATCGCTCTCGCCGCATTCCGGGCATTCATCGGGCGGCGGCATGACATGGCCGCAATGGTGGCACGCAAGCCGGCGAACCAGCCTGTGTTCGACCATCCAGCTCGTGCAATTGGGGCATTGAAAGCGGTGGCCACATGTCCTGCACAAGGTAAGCGGCGCAAAGCCGCGCCGGTTAAGGAACAGCAGGCTTTGCTCGCCGCGCTCCACACGCTCTTCCAACGCCTTGAGCAATGTGGGCGCAATCCAATGTTGACGCTCGGGCGCGTCCAAGGTGAGGTCAATCGCCTTGATTTCCGGCATTTTGGCCGCGCCGAAACGGGACGGGATTTCCAATCCTTTATAACGGCCAATCGTGACCATATGGCGCGATTCCAACGCGGGTGTAGCCGACGCCAGCACCACCGGAAAGCCTTCAAAACGGCCACGCATCACGGCAACATCGCGGGCATGGTACCGCACGCCATCTTCTTGCTTGAAACTGCTCTCATGCGCTTCGTCGACAATGATGAGCCGCAGATTGGCAAAGGGCAGAAACAAAGCCGACCGTGCACCGACAAGCACCTTTGCACTGCCGTCCGCCACCGCGCGCCACACACGGCGGCGCTGCGTTGACCGCAAATTGCTATGCCATACGGCAGGCTCCACCCCGAAACGCGCTTCAAAGCGCGCAAGAAACGGCGCCGTCAGGGCGATTTCGGGGAGCAGCACCAGAACTTGTTTGCCGAGACGAATAGCCTCGGCAACCGCTTCAAAATAGGTTTCGGTTTTGCCAGACCCGGTCACACCGTCGAGGACGAAAGTATCAAACCCGCCCGAGCGCACGGCGGTGACCATTGCGTCTGCCGCGACCATTTGCGCGTCATTTAATTTTGGCGCGCCGAAATCTGCAATTGGTTCAGGCAGCGGAGAATCCACGCTGATCGTGACGGGTTCAAAGGCACCTGCCTTTATAAGCCCGCGGATAACAGCATCGCTGACCCCCGCTTCTGCAGCGAGTTCACGAACAAGGCCTTGCGCGCCTTCCAACGCGTCAAGCGCGGCGGCGCGTTGCGGGGTCAGCCGTGCCGGTTCAAAGCCGGTGCGCCGATATTCAATGATCGTACCAGACACCGTAAACGCCGCGGACGACGACAGGACCATACGCAACACCGCGGCATGGCTGGTCAGGTAATAATCGGCGACCCAGTTGACGAGACGGCGCAGTCCTTGGCCAAGTGGCGGACAGTCGACCAGTTCCAACACCGGCCGAAGTTTACTGGCATCGAAAGCTTCATCGCCAAAAACATCGTCATCCCAGATAACACCCGGCAATTTGCGCGGACCCAGCGGGACCATCACCACGCACCCGGGGCCCGCCTCCATACCCGCAGGCAATCGATAGTCGAGCGGACCAATCGCTTGCGTCAACAGGACGACACGGACACGGTTGGTGGGCGGATTCATCCCGTCGATATAGGCAGACAAACAGGGGACGTCACCCACCTATCCCTGCCAATTCAAAAGCATGTTCCATTGGCACGATATATTGCGGCAAATCCGCACGGAATATTGCCTGTCATTTCCGCCCTGACTTTGGCATTAGGCAGTCAACCGAATCTACTATCAGGAATAACGTGCCATGAAATTTTTTGCCGACACCGCTGACATTGCCGATATCAAAGATCTGGCAGCGACTGGCTTGCTTGATGGCGTCACCACCAACCCAACTTTGATTGCCAAATCGGGCCGAGACTTCATTGAAGTTACCCGCGAAATTTGTGCACTGACCGATGGACCTGTATCCGCCGAAGTCGTTGCGCTGGATCATGCAACGATGATGAAAGAGGCCGAAATCCTCCGTAAGATTGCAAGCAACGTCTGCATCAAGGTGCCATTGACGATTGATGGTCTGAAAACCTGCAAAGCACTGACGTCGGAAGGAACCATGGTCAATGTGACCTTGTGCTTCTCTGCCAACCAAGCGCTGCTGGCGGCCAAAGCCGGTGCAACATTTGTATCGCCCTTTGTCGGTCGCCATGATGACAATGGCTTTGACGGCATGCAGCTGATCAGCGACATTCGCCTGATTTACGACAATTATGCATTCGATACGGAAATCCTCGTCGCCAGCGTGCGCCATGGCGTGCATGTGCTTGAAGCAGCGAAAATCGGCGCTGACGTGATGACGGCACCTCCTGCTGTCATCAAGGGCCTGTTCAAACATATCCTGACGGACAAGGGCATTGAAGGCTTTTTGGCAGACTGGGCGAAGACCGGCCAAGCCATCGGCTAAAGCTATCGGCGCGGGTGTGCCTGAAGCATTACCCGTGCATGAATATCACATCGCATGATGGTGAAATACCTATGGGTTATTCGCCGTATAGTTTTTAAAGGCGGGCGGGCGTATCGTTGGGTATACAAATGGCGGGCATTTAAGACCGCTGGAGACCCAAGATGAACCAGCCCGAAAAGGTGTTTCCCATCGCACATATACATTATGAAGACGAAATTGGTGAGAACGGCAAAATCGTCGTTCCTGACGACGTTCAAGACGCCATTCGCACGCTAATCCGTTGGTCCGGTGATGACCCAGCCCGTGAAGGCTTGCTGGACACACCCGCACGCGTGGGCCGCGCATGGCGGGAATATTGTGGCGGCTATGCGGAAGACCCCGCTGCGCATCTGTCGCGGACCTTTCAGGAAGTCGGCGGATATCACGAGCTGGTTCTGCTGAAGGATATCCCGTTCCAGTCCCATTGTGAGCACCATATGGCGCCGATCATTGGCAAGGCATCCATCGCCTATATGCCAACCGATCGCGTTGTCGGCATTTCAAAGCTAGCGCGCGTGCTGCACGGATTTGCACAACGCCTGCAGGTTCAAGAACGCCTGACCGCCGAAGTCGCAAACTGCATTTGGGAACATTTGAAGCCAGAGGGCGTCGCCGTTGTCATTGAGGCGCAGCATGGTTGCATGACGGGCCGCGGTGTGAAGGTGCATGGCGTTGGCATGGTCACGTCAAAGCTTATCGGCTGTTTCCTTGACGACCAATCGAGCCGCAAGGAAGTCATGAGCCTGATGGGCTACTGATTACGGCATTGCTGCCCGGTTCGAACGTACTTATGGGTGGGGGAAACCCATCCGATAAGAATCGCCGGACTGCACTGACATGGCCTTTACCCTTCCCCATTTTGATCTTGGCACCTTTGTCCGCGCGACGCTTGCCGAAGATCTGGGGCCAACCGGCACCGACGTTACATCGCAAAGCGTAATCCCGGCAGATGTCCGGTTTGAAGGCACGATGGATAGCCGTGACGCAATCGTCGTTGCCGGTCTGCCGATTGCCGTCGCGTTCTTCAGTTCGCTCGATCCCGCGATGGAAATCGACCTGTTGGTCGAAGAAGGACAGCAGGTTGCCGCTGGAACGGACCTTATGCACCTTCGGGGCAATGCCCGCGCCATGCTGACGGCGGAGCGGTCCGCACTGAACACAGTCCAACATCTTTCGGGCATCGCCACGCTAACACGGCAATATGTCGACGCCATTTCAGGCACGGGCTGCACCCTATTGGACACGCGCAAAACCATTCCCGGGCTTCGCGTACTTGAAAAATACGCCACGCGCATGGGCGGGGCAACGAACCACCGCATGGGCTTATGGGATGCCGCGATGATTAAGGACAATCATGTGGCGGTCGCGGGCGGCGTGGCAGAGGCGGTGCGACGCGCACGCGAAGCTGGCGTCGAACGCATCATATTAGAGGTCGATAGCATCGCGCAGATTGAACCCGGGCTTGCGGCGGGCGCGAGCCATTTGCTGCTCGACAATATGGATGCAGATACGCTGCGCACCGCGGTTGCCTTAATTGCGGGTCGTGTGCCGACAGAGGCGTCGGGCGGTGTCACGCTTGATAGCATTCGCGCCAAGGCGGAAACCGGCGTTACCTACATCTCGGTTGGACGCTTGACGCAAAGCGCACCTGCTGCGGATATCGGCTTGGATTTTGCGCAGGCGTAGCGGCCTCGTTCTTTTAGGCGCGGCCGCGTGCCTATCGCCAGCACCGGCGCTGGCGCAAGCATGGCAGTGTCAGCCAACACAATATCTACCCCGTCCAGCACTTGATTTGCCGTCACCCGATCAGGTCCGGCGCATAGCGATTGCAGGCTATGTTCTGGCATTAAGCTGGAGCCCCGAATTTTGCCGAGGACGCGAACGCGACCCCGCGGTGCGGTTCCAATGTTCCGGAACAATCGGCGACTTCGGCTTCATTCTTCATGGCCTATGGCCCGAAGCAAAGGAACCAAATTATCCGCAATATTGCCGGCCGGTGGGCGTGCTGCCACGGCAGACCATAGCCAACAACATTTGCCTGAGCCCGTCGCCCCAATTGCTGCAGCACCAATGGGCTAAGCATGGCAGCTGCATCGCCAAAACGCCGGAGGCTTATTTCGGTGCAGCGCGGCTGTTGTTCCATGCGCTTGAGTTTCCCGACATGGCGCGGCTTTCGCGCGAGCCGGAACGTGGAACGCCATTGACTGCAGCGACGATTGCCGAGAGATTTGCCGAATTGAACGAAGGGATGCCAGCGGACTCGGTGACGGTAAAGGTCAGCCAGAAAGGCTGGCTTCAGGAAGTGCGCATTTGCTTAGACCGCACATTCAAACCGCGACGATGCCCCAGCTTTAGCCGGGCTGCATCCCGCACAGCACCAGTCAAAATCTGGCGCGGGCGTTAACGTTCGATAATCCGCGTGGACGGATGATGTTTGTCCAGATGCTTGCGGATGATCTTTAGGTTCTTCGTATTGGAACGCCACACCAAGTCAAAGGCATCGCCCAAAAATGGCACCGCGCCAATCGCGGTATCAATGCCGATATTCGCACTCATGTGTAGCAGCTGCCATTTTGACATGCCCAGATTGCGGCCTTCCCAGACCATATAGGCGCCCATGGCTGCGGTCACGAGGTCGCCCAGCACCGGCACCAAGCCGATGACGGTGTCTAAACCCACCGGAATTTTTGTACCGGGAATGTGAAATGCCCGTTCAAGCACTTTTTCGAGCGCCTCGACGCGCATGCGAACGGCCTGCGGATTATTGCCCATTCCGGGCAGATCCTTGGCAATTTGTGCGAACTGTTCCTGCGAAATCGGCACTGGCATAACTCCTTTGGACTTATGTTGGGTCCCGCCCGAGATATTGCAACAGGTGCCAGCCCCGCCCGTTGGCAAAGTGGCCCATAAGCCCGGGCCGCACGACCGACCAGCGCAGCGGATTGGCAATTGGAATGAAGCCAATCGTGGATTGCATTTCGGCTTCCGCCTGCCCCAATAATTGCGCGCGTACCGCCATGTCCTGTGTCATGCGCGCCTCTGCAACGATTGCGTCCGCCCGCGCGCTGCATATCGCGGCAAATTTGCAGGACAATTGGTCCAGATACCATGAAGGGCTGGATTGTTGCGCTGTCAGGTCAATCAAACGCAGGTCATGCGGCCGGTCGGCGGTCACCCGTTCAATCTCGATACCCACGGCCGCTAGATCAGCGCGCAGGCGCGCGAAAAATATGCGGCTGCCATATCCACGCGGCAAGGCAACACGCAAAGGCCGGATGGTCCCATTCGCACGCTTCCAGTTTGCGATGCTTGCAGCCGCCATCGACCGTCTTTGATCCATGGACGGTGCGGCCCAATCTGGCCGGGCAATGTCCGCGCGGTTTGGCAAGCTTTCGGGCACCAGCGTGACCGTTTCCCGCCATGCGACAATATCGAAAGCTGTGAGCAGCTTTGGCCGGTCAATGGCCATCGCGATTGCAGTGCGGTTGTCCTTGTCCGCCAAAAAGGGACCGGCTTGCACGACCATTAATCCAAACAAACCCGGGACAGCATCAAACTGGATCTCATTGGCATTGATCTTTGCCGCGTCGAGCAACGGGAAGGTTTCAAACCGGCCGCCCTCGATCAAATCGGTCTGCCCAAGCACATAACGCGCGAGTACCAACGACGCTTCGCCCCGGCGGAGCGTAACGGTTGCGTTGCCAAGAACCGCCGCCCCATCAGCATCCATTTCATTGCGCCGCAACTGCATGGCCTGACCCAATTTCTTGGCCTGCATCGGGCCGGACCCGGCACCGCGCCGTAACAATCCGAATTCGGGCAAAGCAAGCAGCTCAAGCAAATAAGGCATCGGGGCCTTCAGCCGGATTTCAACGACCTTACCTGTCATCGCGACGACGCGGTCGATAACGGCAAGCTCTGATCCCAGACGTCCCTTTTTGAGTTCACTTATGCGGCGGGTCAAAAGCTGCGCGACCTCTTGCGAGTCTAGTTCGCGCCCATCGTTCCACCGCGCCTTGTTCAGGCGGAAGATATAACTCATACCGTCGTCATTAACGATCCATCGGCTCGCCAACCCCGGCGCAACACGTCCTTTTTCGTCGAAGGTAACAAGCCCTTGCGCGGTGGCACTGCGCAGATAGGCAGAGGCGAGCGGCAACGGTGCGGCAGACACGTTAAAAGGCTTGGGACGATCCTCAATCACATCGACCCGAACCCGTTCATTATCGACGCCCTGCGAACAACCGGCGAGTGTAGCCGACAGCAACAAAAGCAAAAACGGCAGCAAGCGGGTCATGCGGCCACCATAATCAGAATGTCGCGGTGCACAATCCACGATTCATTGGTCAGTGCAGGTGAACAGCAATATCTCGTTCGGGGCGGGCGGCAATTGTGCGCTAATCGCCTTATTCATATTGTCGATATTGGTCAGCTGACTGGCGTCGGTTGTACATGTCTTCACGTCATAACGCTGGCGCGCTTCGCGGGCGGACTGCATGGCATCTGTACCCGGCAGAAAACGCTCTATACGATAAATATTGGTGTCGGGGACGTAACTCGTCACCGAAATCTGTGCATCATTGTTCGGCACAAAGCTTCGGACCCATCGCCCGCCGCTTTCGACATATTGCGTGCGCCCGTTTACGCATCCGTCCGGCCGCCACGTGAAATCAACATCGGCGGTTTCGGAAATGGTGATACGGCTGCGTTCGGGCTGCAGCACGCATATTTTGGCCACTTCGGTCACGGCCGCTTTGACCGCTTCGTCCTGCGGCGCATCAGCGGTGAGCGCCGTACGCACCATGGCATCGACTTCGTCGAAAGAAGGACGCGCTGCAAAAATACCGACAGCCGAAACCAGTAATATCGCGCCTGCAGCGGCAGCCGCCTTGAAACGATCATTTTGCGCCCGCTCCGAAAATTGCCACGCTGCGCCACCGGCGACAGCACTTAAGACCAGCAGCAAAACCGCAAGCGCGATGTGGTTTTCGCGGGCCGATATGACTGCGTGCTCGGCGTCACTGCGCACTTTGCCTTCGCGGCTGCGCTGCAATTCGGCGGCGACGCGTGCTTCTTTCTCGACCTTGGCGCGGGTGGCCGCTTCAAGTTCCGCCTCAGCGCGCGTCAATTCCGCGACCGAACGGCAATCGCCACGAACCGTCCGGAATGCAACGCCTTGATTGTCGAGAAATGCCGCCAGCTCGCGGGTCGAAATGGCGAAGTAAAACTCAGCGCCGCCATCGTTCGCTACCGATCCAAAGCTGTTGATGCCCACAACGCGGCCACATGCATCGACAATCGGCCCGCCGCTATTGCCCGGTGCAATGGGCGCGGTGTGCAAAAGCGATTCAACGGACTTCGATGTCCGGCCCGACGAAATAGTGCCGCGCGTTTTAACGG